>JALEMS010000009.1 GCA_022768185.1 Clostridiales bacterium
AACATTTCTAACGCGAATTCTAACAAAACTGCCAAAATCGGCTCATTTTTGGCTTTCATTCGAACCCCTTGAAAAATCAAGCTTTTTCAAGGGTGAATGCCAAAATACCTTGATACAGCTATGGTTTTGGGCGGACAAAACAGCCTGAAAGCGATACGAAAAAACCACAAAAATCATAATGGTTGAAAAGACTCGAAATCAGTTTGGGAGCAATCCCACGTGGGTTCGAATCCCACCCGCTGCGCCACGTCGGAGCAAAGTCCGCTTTGCTCCGACGTTCTTTTATTTCTGCGAAACAAAAGAACGTCATCCGCCCGCTCCCTTGCTCCTCCTTTCCAAATCACGACCGCTGCGCTGGGTCGTGATTTGGTTTTGGGTGCAGCCCTTGAAGCGGAAACGTATTTTTCGCGCATTGGTACCGCTCGCCGTGCGCTCTTTCTGCTGCTCCTCGCTTCCGAACCGGATTCGCTTCGCTGGATTCCGGTTCGGGTTGGAAAACGAAACCGTCCGGAATGAAGCCACCTGCCATGTCGAAGCAAAGTCCGCTTTGCTCCGACGTTCTTTTATTTCTGCGAAACAAAAGAACGTCATCCGCCCGCTCCCTTGCTCCTCCTTTCCAAATCACGACCGCTGCGCTGGGTCGTGATTTGGTTTTGGGTGTCGCCCTTGAAGCGGAAACGTATTTTTCGCGCATTGGCACCGCTCGCCGTGCGCCCTTTCTGCTGACAAAAAGCCCGAACACGTGCGTGTTCGGGCTTTTTTGTTTTCCTGTCGACGAACCGGCGCGAAAGCATTCCGCGGCTGCGTCTGGCCCTGCGGCAGACGCGGCCTGTCGCCTCCGCCTCACCGCCGGAAGCGCTGGTCCAGCTCCTCGCGCGTCATGGTGAAGCTGACGGGGCGGCCGTGCGGACAGAAGCGCACCCTGCCGGAGGCCGCCGCGTCCGCCAGACGCTGCAGCTCGGCCGGGTCGCTCGAGCGGCCGGCCTTCACCGCCGCCTTGCAGGCCACCGTGCGCAGCACCGCGTCCTGCCGCAGCTCGGGCGAGGCCCCGCGGCGCAGGTCGGCCGCGCATTCCTCCAGCAGCGCGCGGCCCTCGCCGGGGTCGGTGTCCGCCGGCAGCGCCCGCGCGGCCAGCGCGTCCGCCCCGAACGGCTCCACCTCGATGCCCATGCGCGAGAGCAGCGCCGCATGCTCCAGCAGCAGCGCCGCGTCCGGTCCGGTCAGCACCACCGGCTCAAGCAGCTGCTGGGACACAATTTCCCGCTCCCCGGCGCGCAGCTGGTCAAACAGCAGGCGCTCGTGCGCGGCGTGCTTGTCGATCAGCAGCAGCCTTCCGTTCCACTCAGCCACGATATACACGCCCATCACCTCGCCCACCACGCGCGGCGGCGCATTGCGCGGCACGGCCTCCTTCAGCTCCTGCTGCTCCGGCGCAGGCTGCGGTGCGCGCGCCGGGGCGGCGGGCCTTGCCGACACGGGCGGCTCTGCCGCCGGCTGTACCTTCGGCGCGGGGAAGGCCGGCGAGGCCGTCTCCCCGGGCGGCGGCGTCTGCGCCGGGCGCTGGGGCCGGAACTGTGCGTCCACCGCCTCGGGCGCGGGCGGCTCCGGCGCGGGAACATGCTCCGCCGCCGGCAGCGGCCCGGCCTCGGGCGCAAAGCGCGGCGTCTGCGCCGGGCGCGCCGGGCGCAGACCCGCCGTGCCGCCGGCGCGCAGCTGCGCCGACGACATGCGCGAAAACGCCTCGGGCCGCGGCGCGGGACGCACGGCGGCCGAGGCCGCCGGCGAGGCCGTGCGCCCCGGCGTACCGGAGGGCGCGGCCGCGCGGCCCGGCGCGGCGGGGAGCGGCTCCGTCCGCGCGCCGTCGGGCGCGTCCGGCCGGACGCCGCCGGAGAGCGCCCCGCTCACCGCGCCGTACACCGCGTCGAACACGGCCTTCTCCGCGACAAACTTCACCTCGGTCTTCGCCGGGTGGACGTTGACGTCCACCGCCGCCGGCGACACCGTGACATACAAAATGCAGGCCGGAAACCGCCCGCTCATCAGCCGGTTGTGATACGCCTGCTCCAGCGCCGCCTGCAGGCACAGCGATCGGATGGGCCGTCCGTTGACGAAGAAATACTGCCGCGTACGGTTTCCGTGCGCGCTGTTCGGCGCGCTGACGAGGCCCTCCACCTGCACGCCCGTGCCGGAGCAGCGGCACGGCAGCAGGCCCGCCGCCAGATCGCGGCCCAGCAGGCTGTACGCCACGCTGTCCAGCCGCCCGTCCCCGGCGGTGAAGAAGACCTCCTCCCCGTCGCGCACGCAGCGCACCGACACGTCCGGCCGCCCCATTGCCGCACGCAGCGCGGCGGTGACACAGGCCGCGCCCTCGGCGCGGTCGCTTTTTAAAAACTTCTGACGGGCGGGGGTGTTGTAAAACAAATCGCACACCGTCATCACCGTGCCCTCGGCGCAGCCGGCGGGGCCAAGCTCCTGAATGTCCCCGGCCTCGAGCGTGACGCGCACGCCCGTGTCCGCACCGCGCTGCCGGGTCAGCAGCTCGATGCGGCTGACGGCGGAGATGGCGGCAAGCGCCTCGCCGCGGAAGCCCATCGTCGCAATGCGCTCGAGGCCTGCCGCGTCGCGCAGCTTGCTGGTGGCATGACGCAGGAAGGCCACGCCCGCGTCCTCGGGACTCATGCCCTTGCCGTCGTCCCGCACGCGGATGAGGGCCGTGCCGCCGCCGCGCAGCTCGACGGTCACATGACGGGCCCCGGCGTCAAACGCGTTTTCCACCAGCTCCTTCACCACGCTGGCCGGCCGGTCGACCACCTCGCCGGCGGCGATGAGGTCGGCCACATGCGGCGAGAGCACCTGAATCTCAGTCATCCTGACACCTCCGTGACAGTCCAATTTCTCTGCGCCCATCTTACCACCTCCCCGTTGAAAATTCCAGTGGCAACTGATATAATGATATAATCCTGTCGAAAAGCCGGACAGGCTTTCCCGACACGCCAATCAACGACAAAAAGGATCGGATTTTTCAATATGGCAATCGAACGCAAGGAACTTCCCGCCGCAGCCGTCGACCGGCAGCTGGAGATCTGCGCGCGCCTGCGCGTACGCCTGACCGCCGGCGGCGCACGCCCGCTGGCCTTTGTCGACACCTACGGCTGCCAGCAAAACGAGGCCGACAGCGAGCGGCTGCGCGGCTATCTGCGCGAGATGGGCTTCGGCTTTACGCAGGACGAGTGCGAGGCGGACGTCATCGTCATCAACACCTGCGCCGTGCGCGAGCACGCCGAGCAGCGCGTGCTCGGCAACGTCGGCGCGCTGGGACACACCAAGCGGGCCAGGCCCGGCCAGCTCATCGCGCTGTGCGGCTGCATGGTCGAGCGTCCCGGCATGGCCGAGCGCATCCGCCGCTCGTACCGGCTGGTGGACCTGGCCTTCGGGCCGCAGGAGCTGTGGCGCTTCCCGGAGCTGCTGGAGCAGGCGATGGCCCGCAAGGGGCGCGTGTGCGCCGTCGGCGGGGCGGACACGGTGGCCGAGGGGCTGCCGGTGTGCCGCCGCGAGGGTCCGAAGGCATGGCTGCCGGTGATGTACGGATGCAACAATTTCTGCTCCTACTGCGTGGTACCCTACGTGCGCGGGCGCGAGCGCTCCCGCCGCCCGGAGGCGGTGGTGGACGAGGCGCGGCGGCTGATCGCCTCCGGCGTGCACGACATCACGCTGCTGGGCCAGAACGTCAACAGCTACGGCCGCGACCTGGAGGGCGCGGACTTCCCGTCTCTGGTGCGCGCGGTATGCGCCCTCGACGGAGACTTTCTCGTCCGCTTCATGACCAGCCACCCCAAGGACGCGACGGATGCGCTGTTTCGCGCCATGGCCGAAAGCGAAAAGTGCGCCCGGCACCTGCACCTGCCGGTGCAGTCCGGCTCAGACCGCATCCTGCGCGCGATGAACCGCCATTACGACCGCGCGGCCTACCTGGAGAAGGTGGCCTGCGCCCGCGCGCGGATGCCCGGCCTCGTGCTGACGACGGACATCATCGTGGGCTTTCCCGGCGAGACGGAGGAGGATTTTGCCGACACGCTCTCGCTGGTGGAGCAGGTGGAATACGACGCGATGTTCACCTTTCTTTTCTCCCCGCGCCCGGGCACGCCGGCAGCCGAGCTGCCCGACCCCACCCCGCGCGCGGAAAAGCAGGCCCGGTTCGACCGCCTGCTGGAGACGGCCAACGCCATCTCCGCCAGAAAGCACGCCGCCTATCTCGGGAAAACCGAGCGCGTGCTGGTCGACGGCGCGGACGAGGCGCGGCCCGGCACGCTCTGCGCGCGCACAAACGGCGGACGGCTCGTCCGCTTTGAGGGCGATCCCGCCCTCATCGGCACGTTCACGAGCGTCCGCATCACCGGCTGCAGCACCTGGGCGCTCGACGGCGAGCAGGTTTGACCGCGCGCCCTGCGAGGCAGCCGCCCCGCTTCCGATAAACTGTTTTAGCGAGGGATTCTTATGGCAGAAGCCACCCCGATGAAAAAGCAATACGATCAGATCAAGCAGGAAAACCCGGACTGCCTGCTGTTTTTCCGTCTCGGCGACTTTTACGAAATGTTCGACGAGGACGCCAAAACCGCCGCGCGGGAGCTGAATCTCACGCTCACCACGCGCGACCGGCTCAAGCCCGAGGCCGAGCGCACGCCGATGTGCGGCGTGCCGTTCCACAGCGCGGAGGGCTACATCGCCCGCCTGCTCGAAAAGGGCTATAAGGTCGCCATCTGCGAGCAGCTGGAGGACCCGGCCAAGGTCAAGGGTCTGGTCAAGCGCGGCGTCGTTCGCATCATCACGCCCGGCACCGTCACGGAAAGCGCCATGCTCGAGTCGACGCGCTCCAACTACGCCTGCGCCGTCTGGGCAGACGGCACGGGAGCGGGCGCCGCGGCGTTCTGCGACGTATCGACGGGCGAGTTCTGCGTGTCCGAGTGCGCGCAGGACGCCTCAGAGCACCTGCTGTGCGAGCTGGGGCGCTTTCTCCCGCGCGAGGCGCTGCTGATGAGCAGCGCCATCCACTGCGCGGGCGTGACGAAATTTCTCACACAGAGCATCCGCTGCTGCTGCCAGCAGTGCGACGCGCGCTTTGATTACGACAGCGCCGCAGCCTGTCTGAAAGGGCACCTCGGCGCGCTGCCCGAGGGGCTGGGCGAGGGCGGCATGCGCGCGGCCGGCGCGCTGCTCGGCTACATCGCCGAGATGCAGAAAAGCGACATTTCCCACATCCGGCGGCTGGACGTCATCTCCGGCGGCCGGTATATGGAGCTGGACTTTGCCGCCCGGCGCAGCCTTGAGCTGACCGAAAACCTCCGCACCGGCGACCGGAAGGGCAGCCTGCTCGGCGTGCTCGACCGCACCGGCACCCCCATGGGCAGCCGCACGCTGCGCGCCTGGGTCGACCGGCCGCTGCTCTCGCCGCTGCCGATCCGCCGGCGGCAGGCGGCGGTGCAGGAGCTGACGGAGGAGCGCGTGCTGCGCGGCGAGCTGCGCAAGACGCTCTCGCAGGTGGGCGACCTGCAGCGGCTGATGGCCCGCGTCGTCTGCGGCACGGCCAACGCGCGCGACCTGCAGTGCCTCGGCCGGTACTGCGAGCCGCTGCCGCGGCTTGCAGAGCTGCTCTCCGGCGCGAAAAGCGCCATGCTCTGTGAGCTTGGCGCGCTCGATCCGCTGCGCGACGTGGCCGGACACATCCGCGTGGCCATCTGCGACGAGCCGCCGTTTTCCGTCCGAGAGGGCGGCATCCTGCGCACCGGGTACGTCCCCGAGGTCGACCGGCTGCGCGATCTGCGCGACCACGGAGCCGAGCGGCTGGGCGAGCTGGAGGCGCGCGAGCGGGAGCGCACCGGCGTCAAAAAGCTGAAGGTCGGCTACAACAAGGTCTTCGGCTATTACATCGACGTGCCGAACTCCGCCGCGGCCAGCCTGCCGGACGATTACGTCCGCCGCCAGACGCTGGTGAACGCCGAGCGCTACATCACCGGCGAGCTGAAGGAGCTGGAAAACACCCTGCTCACCGCCCGGGACCGGCTGGGCGAGCTGGAGTTTGAGCATTTTGATAAGCTGCGCCGCCGCATCGCGGAATGCGCCGGACGGCTGCACGAGACGGCGGAGGCCGTCGCGCAGCTCGACGCGCTGTGCGCGCTGGCCGAGACCGCCGCGCGCGGCGGCTGGTGCTGCCCGCACGTGGATATGAGCCGCACGCTGCGCATCACCGCCGGGCGGCACCCCGTTGTCGAGCAGATGCAGCCCGACACCGTGTTCGTCCCCAACGACGCGCTGCTCGACAGCGGAGAAAACCGCGTGGCCATCGTCACCGGCCCCAACATGGCCGGCAAGAGCACCTACATGCGCCAGACGGCGCTGATCGTGCTGCTGGCCCAGATCGGCTCGTTCGTCCCGGCGGAATCGGCGCACATCGGCGTGGTCGACCGCGTGTTCACGCGCATCGGCGCGTCCGACGATCTGGCCTCCGGCCGCAGCACCTTTATGGTGGAAATGACGGAGGTGGCCGAAATTCTGCGCCGCGCCACCAGCCAGAGCCTGCTCATCCTTGACGAGATCGGCCGCGGCACCTCCACCTATGACGGCATGGCCATCGCCCGCGCCGTACTGGAATACTGCGCCGCGCCCAATACGCTCGGCGCGCGCACCATGTTCGCCACGCACTACCGCGAGCTGACCGCCCTCGAGGGCGCGCTCGAAGGCGTGCGCAACTACAGCATTCTTGCACAGAAGAAGGACGGAGACCTCATCTTTCTGCGCAAGGTCGTGCCCGGCGCGGCCGACAACAGCTACGGCATCGAAGTGGCGCAGCTGGCCGGCGTGCCGGCGGCGGTGGTCGCCCGCGCGCGGCAGTATCTGCGGCAGCTGGAGGCGTCCTCGCCCGTACCGCAGGCGCTGCCGCCCATCGAGCCGCTGCCGGAGCCTGCCGCCCCCTCTGCGGAGGACGCGGCGGCGCGCGCGCTGTGCCGCGACCTTCTTGCGCTCCGGCTCGACGAGCTGACGCCGCTTGCCGCACTCAATCTGCTGCATGAGCTGCAGGGAAAGGTTGCCGCCCATGAAAATGCCTGAACAGATCGAGCCGCAGCTGACCCGGCGCGAGGCCTGGCTTGGCCGCTGCTATCTGCCGGTACATATCTTTGTGCTGCCGCTCCTGCTGGCCATCTTCCCGCGGGTGACCGGCATTCCTCTCAGTCCGGTACGCAGCAATGTGCTGTATTATGCCATCAGCGCCGTGTACGTGCTGGTGTGCATGGCGCCGTTCCTGCGCCGGACGCTCGAGCCGTTCTGCGAATACCCCGGCTGGTGCGTCTGGTCGGCGGTCTCGGGGTATTTCCTGTACATCTTTTTCTCCTGGATCGTCAGTCTGGCCGCGGTGCTCCTTGCGGGAGAGAACGCCTCCCCGCCGGGCAACGCCGTCATCGCCGAGCTGCTGCGCGCAAATCCGCGGGCCATTTTCCCGGTCGTCGCACTGCTGGCCCCGCTGGTGGAGGAAACGCTGTTTCGCGGGGCGCTGTTCGGCGGCGCGCTGGCAGGCGGGCGGCGCATCACGGGCTATGTGGTTTCGACGGTGCTTTTTGCGCTCTACCACGTCTGGCAGCTGCCGTTCACCGGCTACGGCTGGGGCGCGCTGCTGTACGGTCTGATCTACCTGCCGGCGGGCCTGGTGCTGGCGCGCACCTATGAAATGAGCGGCTCGCTTTGGACGTCGATGCTGCTGCATGCCGTCATCAACACGCTGTCCATGCTCGTTCTGCTGCGCATGTGACGCAGCGACGCCGCAGAAAGGAGTCTGTCATGAAAAAACTGCTTTGTCTGCTGCTGGCGCTGATTCTGTGCCTCGGCCTGCTGCCTGCAGGAGCGACGGCTGCCGCGCCCGTCGAGGTGCAGCTGACGCAGGCGCTCCTGTGCTGCACACTGGCCGCACGCGCCCTTCCCGGCGCGCAGGCCCCCGTGCCGCCCGACCCGGCCAACCGTTATCTTGCCTTCACCATCAACATCTTCGCCTACGTGCTCACCGAGCCGGTGCTCACCCGCACGGACGGGAAGACCTGCCTGTCCTATACAGCCTGGACGATCCACGGCCGCCTCAACATCCTTGAGACCGGCGCAGCCGTCCGCGAACAGGGCGACTGCATCGTCCTGGCCGCCAACAACGACGGCGCGACCTATTCCTGCACCGGCACGATGCTGCCCGTCGCCGTCACGTACTACGACGAGAGCGACCGGCTCATCGCCCTGTACTGCCCGGCGCTCGGGCGCGACTATGTGCCGCTTTGCAAAATGCCGGAGCGCACCACGCTGCTGAACGTCGACAGCACCCGGCACATCGGCCTGCCCGGCAACGCGCTGGACACCGTCGACGCCGACGACCCGTGGGTGAACGCCCGGGCCTGGTACGACGGAGGAAGCGATCGCCTGTGCATCATCTATGACGTCACAAACGAGTGGGACCGCTGAGCCATGAAGCTGAAAACCCTGCGGATCTTCACCGCCGTCTACGAGGAAAAGAGCATCACCGGCGCGGCGCGCCGCCTGGGGCTGACGCAGCCGCAGGTGAGCCTGGCCGTGCGCGAGCTGGAGGCCGAGTGGAGCGTCCGTCTGACCGAGCCGGACGGACGCGGCATCCGCATCACCGAGGCCGGCCGGCAGCTCTACCGCGGCGCACAGCCGATCGTCTCGATGTGCGCGGCGCTCGAGGCCGGCATGCGCAGTCTCAACGAGGGCGGCAGCCTGCGCATCGGCAGCAGCATCAGCATCGGCACGTGCATGCTGCCGCAGCTGGTACAGCGCTTTGAGCAGGCGCAGCCGGGCGTGTCGGTGTATGTCATGATCAACAGCGCCGAGCTGATCGAGCAGGCCGTGCTCGACGGCCGGCTGGACTTTGCCCTCATCGAGGGCGCGGCGCACTCGGCCCGGCTGGAGGTGGAGCCGTATCTTGACGACGAGCTGGCCCTCATCTGCGGCCCCGGCCACCTGCTGGCGGCCGAGTCCTCCCTCACCGTCGAGCAGCTGCGCACAGCGCGGCTGCTGCTGCGCGAGCGCAACAGCGCCACGCGCGCCATGGCCGAGGCGTTTCTCAACAGCTGCGGCGTGCCGGTGCTCCCGGCGTGGGAGAGCACGGACACCACCGCGCTCATCAACGCCGCCGCGATGGGCCTGGGCGTGGCGATTTTGCCGCTGCGCTTTGTGCAGCCGCACATCGATCGCGGCGAGGTGATCCGGCTGAATCTGCCGGGCGCGCAGCTGCGGCGTACCTACAACATCATTTATCTCAAAAACCGTTATCTCTCACACGCCGCCGCGCGCTTTCTCCACCTCGTCGACGCGCAGGAGCGCACGCGCTTCGGCTGAAGCCCGCCGGACAAGCCGGGGACACACGGTATACCGCGCAAAAGCAAGGACGTTTCGGCCCGGAGCCAAAACGTCCTTTTTTTCTGTCGGCCCGGGCCGTACCGCTCACGCGCCGTGCATACAGGAAAACGCCGTCGGCTGCGCCGCGGCAGCCGGCAGGCCGGCCAGCGACGGGTCGAGCAGCGTCACCGCCCGGCGCACCGCCGCCGGGCCGCAGCGCGCCCGCGCCTGCAGCACGGCCCGCTCCAGCCGCGCGCGCTTTTCGCGCCGCGCCCCGTCGTCAAACAGCGACAGCTGCACCGGCGCGTCCGCCGCCTCCAGCGCCATGGCGCGCACGCCGAGGCTGCGCAGGGGCCGCCGCCAGTCGTGGCTGCGCGCCAGCAGCTCCGTCGCCGCGCGGCACAGCTCGCCCGAAAACTGCGCCGGCTGCGCCAGCGCCGTCTGCCGCTGCCAGCAGAACAGCTCCGTGTCCCGCAGTGACAGCTGCACCGTCCGCGCGGCCAGCCCCTGCCCGTACAGCCGGGCCGACACCTCCTCACACAGCGTCCACAGCACGATGCGCGCGTCCTCCGGCGTGCGCAGGTCGCGCGGCGGCGTGACGCTGCTGCCGATGCTGCGCACCAGCCGGGCCTCGTCCGCGCGGGCCACCGGCTCGGCGTCCAGCCCGTTTGCAAAGCGCGAGAGCATGTCCCCGGCCTTGCCGAACCAGCCGCGCAGGCAGACCGGCTCCGTCTGCGCCAGCGCGCCGATGGTGTGGATGCCGTAGCGCGCCAGGCGCGCCGTCGTGGCCCGCCCGACGTACAGCAGCGCCGACACCGGCATCGGCCACACCTGTGTGCGGAAGCCCGCGCGCGAGACCTCCGACACCGCGTCGGGCTTTTTCAGCTCGGAACCGAGCTTGGCAAAGGGCTTATTGAAGCTCACCCCCACCGACACCGTCACACCGATCTCCTCCCGCACACGCCGCCGCAGCGCGTCGGCCAGACGCACCGCGCCCCCCTCCGTGCCCGGACAGCCCGTCACGTCCAGCCACGCCTCGTCCAGTCCGAACGGCTCCACCTGCGGCGTATAGCTCTGATAGATCGCGCGCACCTGCCGCGACACCTCGAGATATCGCTCGAACCGCGGCGGCACCACCGTCAGCTCCGGGCAGCTCTGCCGCGCCTGCCACAGCGCCTGCCCCGTTTTTACGCCGCAGCGCCTGGCCTCGGGCGTGGCCGCCAGAACGATGCCGTGCCGCAGCGCCTCGTCTCCCCCCACCGCCACCGGCCTGCCGCGCAGCGACGGATCGTCCAGACATTCGATGTTGGCGTAGCAGTGGTTGATATCCGCGTGCAGGATCATCCGTTCCATCGAGTTCATCTCCATATAAGATATGTTTTTATTATAATATATCTTATATGGATAGTAAAGCGTTAAAATTCTCCAAAGCCACGCCCACGACACAAATTTTTCCGACGGTGGAACAAACACCCCTCCAAAATCGTCCAATCAGCAGGCTTGATTTTTTTGTGTGCGTGATGTATGCTTTTTCGTATGCAAACAAAACTATAACAACATATGAAACAGAGAGATGATATGATGAAACAATCCGGCAACAACCCTGAAAAAACGCCGGCGGCACAGCCCGCGGAGCCGCCCGCGGAAAAGCCGGCCTCCGGCAGGCGCCGCGGAAAGCGCGCGCTCCTCATCGGCTGCATCGTCCTTCTTGCAATCCTGGCCGCCGTCATCGGCTACTCCGTCTGGGAGCGCCCGCCCGAGGTGGACAAGCCCGGCCCGACCGCTCAGACCGACCCGGACACGGACAAGGAGCCGGACAGCGAGGATGACTTCGCCGGCGCGCTGAACACCGGCCGCAGCAACGGCATGTACACCTTCCTGCTCGTCGGCAGCGACGACGGCAACGGCAATACCGACACCATCCTCGTCGGCCGCATGGACACCGTCAACCACACCGTCAACGTGGTGAGCATCCCGCGCGACACCATGGTCAACAACGGCTGGAAGCAGACCCGCCGCATCAACGCCGTCTACTGGGGCACCGTCAACAGCGGCGGCGTCGGCATCGAGGGCCTGAAAAAGCAGATCCGCAACGTGATGGGCTTTGACATCGACTGCTACGGCGTCATCGACCTGAGCGCGTTTGTCGAGGTCATCGACGCGATGGGCGGCGTGGACTTCGACGTGCCCTTCGACATGGACTACGACGACCCCACCCAGGATCTGCACATCCACCTCAAGGCCGGCCCGCAGCATCTTGACGGACAGAGCGCCATCGGCGTGGTGCGCTACCGGTACGGCAACACCGCCTCGCAGAGCTATGTCAACGGCGATCTGGGCCGCATCGAAATGCAGCAGTCCTTCCTCAAGTCCGTGGCCTCGCAGATGATCTCGCTGGGCAACATTCCGAACCTGTCAAAGGTCATCGACATTCTCACCGACCGGCTGGACACCAACCTCACCGCCGCCAACATGGCCTTCTTCGCGCGGCAGCTGCTCAAATGCAGCAGCGACGACATCCACTTTTACACCGCGCCCGTCACCGGCCGCGTCGTCAACTCCGCCAGCTACGTCTGCCTGAACGTCAACGAGTGGCTGGAGCTGGTCAACGAGCACTTCAACCCGTACAACGAGCCGGTCACCACCGCAAACGTCGACATTGTTTACTACAGCTCGTCCGCCGGCGGCTACGTCGCCACCAGCGGCACCGTGCGCGGCCCCGGCTTCTTCGCCAGCGCCCCCGCCGAGCCGGCGCAGCCGGCTGACACGGGCGAGGCCGGAACCGGTGACGCCGGGGAGACCGGCGGCGAGACCGTCCAGCCCGGCACGGACGCCGGCACGGGCGAAGCGGCCGGAGCCGACGAGGCGGGCACCGAGGCTCCCGCGCCGGAAGCGCCCGCAGACGCCGCGGCCTGACCCGGCACAGACGCACACAAATCAATGCGAGGCTCCCATTCCCCCGTCGGGAACGGGAGCCTCTTTTCGAAGGAGCATACGCCATGGCGCAATCAAAATACTGGTCGTTCGGCACGCTCAAAAGCCGCGGCTGGACCAACGGGCTGGCCGGCGAGCTGCTTGAGCCGCCGCGCTTTCACAACGCCAACGGACGGCGCATCCGCGTCTGGCCGCGCGAGGCGGTGCTGGCCGCCGAGCAGAGCGAGCGCTTCCGCGCCGTCAGCGAGGCCGCCCGCGCCCGGCAGCAGGCCGAGGCCGAGGCGGCGCGCGCAGACGAGGCCTCCGCGCTGGACGCGGCCATTGCCATGCTGCGCCGCGCCTGGGAGCAGACGCCGCGTCCCGAAAACGACGCGGCGCTGCTGGCTGCGCGCTGGCACGAAGCGCTCTGCCGCCGCATCACGCAATCCGGCTGGGCCGCGCGGCTGCGCCCGGCGCAGGCGCGCGGCTGTGTCGAGCGCTTTCTCGCCCTTGAGACGGACGCGGCGGCCCCCGTCGGCAAAACGCTGCGGCAGCTGGCCACAGCCGCGCCGTGGCTCGGACGCGGCGCGGGCGGCGCGCCCTGCGCCGAACGGCTGACGCAGCGGTATGCTGCCGTGCTGCTGACGGCGGCGGAGCGCGAGGTGCGCGCCTTTCAGACCGCGCAGCCCGAGGCGAAGCTGCACGAGATGCTGCTGCTCGACCCGTTCCCCTACGAGCCGCTGCTGGCCCATCCGCTGGCCTATCTCTACTCCGTCCACTACGTGCCGCAGGCCATCCGCACCAGCCTCTCCCTGCTGGCGGCCCTCAATCCAAAGGACGAATATCCGCAGGCGCGCGCCATGCAGCGGCACTTTGTCGTGCACCTCGGCGGCACCAACACCGGCAAGACCTACGCCGGCTTTCAGCGCCTGAAGCAGGCGGCCACGGGCGTGTACCTCGCCCCGCTGCGCCTGCTGGCGCTGGAGGCGCAGGAGACGCTGCTGGACGCCGGCGTCGACTGCAGCCTCACCACCGGCGAGGAGGAGGACAGCCAGCCGGAGGACACCCACGTGGCCGCCACGGCGGAAAAGCTGGACCTCACCGCGCATTACGACGTGGCCGTCATCGACGAATGCCAGATGATCGCAGACCGGCAGCGGGGGTACGCCTGGACGCGCGCCATTCTCGGCGTGCTGGCCCCGGAGGTGCACCTGTGCGCAGCGCCGCACGCCGAAGCGCTGCTGCTGCGGCTGATCCGCAGCTGCGGCGACAGCTATGAGGTGATCCGGCACGAGCGGAAAACGCCGCTGGTATGCATGACGCGCCCGACGGACATGGAGGACGTGCGCCCGGGCGACGCGCTCATCACCTTCTCGAAGGTGGGCGTGCTCAGCGTGGCCGAGGAGCTGCGCCGCCGCGGCAGGGAGGCGGCCATCATTTACGGCGCGCTGCCCTATTCCGCGCGCCGCCGTCAGATGGAGGGCTTTCTGCGCGGGGACATGCGCTATGTTGTGGCCACCGACGCCATCGGTATGGGACTGAATCTCCCCATCCGCCGCATCATCTTTCTGGAGACGGAAAAATTCGACGGCGTGGAGCGCCGCCCCCTGCGCGCCGAGGAGATCCAGCAGATCGCGGGCCGCGCCGGGCGCTTCGGCATGTACGAGTGCGGGTATGTGGGCGCTTCGCAGCAGCTGTCCGCCATCCGGGCGGGGCTGCAGACCGTGGTGCCGCCGCTGGAATACGCGGTGACGGGCTTTTCCGACCTCATCGTGTCGATGGATTTCGACCTGCTGGAGGTGCTGGAGGTGTGGAACCGGATGCCGACGGTGGAGCCGTACCGCAAGCTGGACGTCAGCCGCTATCTCTCGCTGATCTCGCAGATGCGCGAGCGCGGCTTTCACCTGACGCGCGAGCAGGAGCTGCGCGCTGCCAACATCCCTTTCGACGAGACGGAGGAGGCGCTGCGCGAGCTGTTTTACCGGTTCCTGCGCGTCTGGCAGAGCGGCCAGCCCATCGAGCAGCCCACGCTGCCGGAGCGGCAGGAGGAGCAGTATACCCTGCCGGAGCTGGAGCTGTACTGCCGCAAGCTCGACCTGTATTTTTCGTTTTCCAAGGCGTTTTCCTGCACGATCGACCGCGACGCATTGTATGATGAGCGCGAGAAGACCGCCGCGCGCATCAACGAGATCTTGCTGCATAACCTGAAAAACAACATCCGCTTCTGCGCCCAGTGCGGCGCGGCCCTGCCGCTGCGCCACAGCGGGCGGCTGTGCCAGAGCTGCTACCGCAAGGCCGGCCGTAAGCCGGGGGCGAAGCCCACAAGGTAGGCGCTTTGGGGCTGATCACCGCAAAGCGGCTGCTTTCGACGCAAACACACAGGTCCCTCCATGGCAGAACCCGGCCCCGGACGTTTTGTCCGGGGCCGGGTTCGTTTTCCGGTCCGCTTGTTATGCCTGCTGCGCCTGCTCGCGCTGCATCCGGCGGAGCACCGCGTCGATGCGCTCGGCCACGCGGACGAAGTCCGCCTCACGGTAGCCGCGGGTGGTCATGGCGGCGGTACCGATGCGCACGCCGGAGGTCAGGCGGGGCGGCTTTGTGTCGTTCGGCACGCAGTTTTTGTTGAGCGTGATGCCGCAGCGATCCAGCTCGTCCTGCACATCCTTCCCGGTCAGACCCGTTTCCGTCAGATCCAGCAGGAACAGATGGTTGTCCGTGCCGCCGGTGACGACGTGATAGCCCATGGCGAGGAAGGCCTCGCACATCGCCCGGCAGTTTTTCACCACCTGATGGATATATTCGCGATACGCCGGCGTGCACGCCTCCTCGGCGGCGACCGCCTTGCCGGCGATGACGTGCTGCAGCGGGCCGCCCTGCGTGCCGGGAAACACCGCGCCGTCCACCTGCTTTGCCAGCTCCGGACGGCAGAAGATCATGCCGCCGCGCGGGCCGCGCAGGGTTTTGTGCGTGGTGGTGGTGATCAGATCGGCCAGGCCGAAGGGCGAGGGGTGATCCCCGGCGGCCACCAGCCCTGCAATGTGCGCCATGTCCACCATAAAGTACGGCGCGGTCTCGCCCGTCTCGGCGGCATAGGCGTCGATCAGGCGGCGGATGCGGGCAAAGTCGATCACGCGGCTGTAGGCCGACGCCCCGGCCAGCACCAGCCGCGGCCGGTGCGCGCGCAGCTTGGCGGCCAGGTCTTCATAGTCGATGCAGCCGGATCCGTCCACCTCGTAAAACGCACAGTCAAACAGCCGGCCGCTGAAGTTGACGGACGAGCCGTGCGTCAGGTGGCCGCCGTTGCTGAGGCTGAGGGCCAGGATCGCGTCGCCGGGCCGGAGCACGCTGAGGTAGGCCGCCATATTCGCCTGGCTGCCGCTGTGGGGCTGGACGTTGACGTGGTAATCCGTGTCGAACACCTCGCGCCATTTGGCGCAGCAGTATTCCTCCAGCTCATCAACGATGTCGCACCCGCCGTAATACCGTCCGCAGCGGCCGCTGACGCGGTGGGCGGGGTAGCCCTCGGAATACTTGTTGGTCAGGCAGGAGCCGACGGCGCGCAGAACGTTTTCGCTCACGAAATTTTCGCTGGCGATCAGCTCCACCGTGTTCTCCTGACGGCGGCGCTCCCGTTCGATCAGTTCAAAAACCCTGGATACCTCGTGCATATCTTTCCCCAATCCTTTCTTATTTGTGCGCGGTGCGCGGCATGATGTCTTTTTCCGGCAGTCAATTTTCTGTTTTGTTCAAAGAATCGCCCCGGTTTTTGTACAACAAACCCATTGTATCACCCCCGCGCGGCAGAATGCAAGCCGTCGCATACAAATTCAACGGAAGTATCAAAAAACGTCCCCTGACGGCGGCCGGCGTCGGCCAAACCGCCATGACAGGGGACGTTTTTTCAAGGCTCCGCCTCAGAGATACAGCTCCGGCTCCCTGCGTGCGGTACAGAAGGTCTCCAGCTTCTCTATCACAGCCAGCAGCGGGGGCTGGGTGAAGGCGCGCGCGCCGACGGGGCAGCCCTTCACACAGGCGCAGCAGCGGATACAGCCCTCCGCCTCTGCCGCAGGGTCGGCCGGGTCAATGATGCCCATCGGGCAGACTGAGGCGCACAGGCCGCAGTGCACACAGGCGTCCGACGTCTCCGGATAGACGGACGGGCCGGCAGACCAGGCGCGGAACGGCTCGTTGCCCGGCAGCTTCGGCGTGCCGGTGTCGCCGGCGGCCAGCTTTTCAGCGATGCGCTCGCCGTATTCGCGTGCGGCCGCCAGGTCCTGCTCATCCGGACGGCCTGCGGCGACGCGCGCGGTCATCGAGTGCTCCCCGAGGGAGGCGCACCCGGCCACGACGCGGAAGCCCGCGCCCTCCAGCAGGCGCTGCAGCTCGAGCAGCGCGTCCTCATAGGCGCGGTTGCCGTACGTCACGACGGCCACGGCCAGCGCCCCGTTTCCCTGCACCTGCTCCATCGCCTCGACGAACACGTTCGGCAGCCGTCCGCCGTACACCGGCGCGCCGACGACGACCAGCATTTCCGCCGAATACGCGCGCGCCTGCGCACGCTCGTGCGGCAGCGTCAGCTCCTGGGCCGCATACGGCACGCCCAGCTTCGCGGCCAGCGCGCCGGAGAGCGCCTCCGCCGAGCGCTGCGTGGTGTGCGTCGGGCTGAAGCACAGGCTCTGCACCTCTTTTACCGTCATTTCCATGTTTCCTTCTCTCCTTTTCCCCGGTTGTTTTTATTTACAGACCGCCGTCCGTCTCCGGGACGTCCGGCAGCGTCTGCGTCTCGTCGGCCTGCTCGAGCACCGCCTCTGCCCGGCACGGCGCGTCCGAAAACTGCAGGCACAGCACCGCCTGCGGCCGGTTGACCGAAGCGGCGCAGAATTTTCCGCCCGCCTGCGCGGCCCGCGCCGCCGTCTCCAGCAGCTGCGCCAGCGTCGTGCGCGTGAGCGGCCCGCCCCGCCAGTGCAGCACCAGCGAGGCTTTTTTCTTCCGCACAGCCTGCTGCACGCGCTTTTCCACGTCCTCAAGCTTCGTCAGCGACAGGCGCGCGGTGCGGTAATAAAACGCCGTGGCATCCGTGCAGGCGGGAACCGGCTCCACCAGAGGCCGGTGGTCGCGGAAGACGGCGCGGTCGTCCAGCAGCAGATAGTCCCGCCGCGTTTGGCCGCAGGCGGCGCTCAGCGACAGGTCGTAGGTCGCGTCGACGTGATACGCCTCTTTCCCAAGGCGCACCACGTTCCACGCATGCCGGTACGGCACGCCCTCCCCGGGCGCTTCCTGACTGATGGCGACGACGCACGGCAGCTCCAGCCGGTCGCACAGCAGCTTCAGGCTCTTTGCGATGCCCTCGCAGACGCCGACGCCCTGTGTCAGCGGGCCGAGCGCCTCGTGCGAATAGGCCTTCTTCAGCTTGTCATACCGCACGCCTTCGCAGAGAAAATCGTGCAGGAAGCGCACGCGGTCGGCCCCCTCAAAGCGCGCGGCCTCGCGCGCAAGGCGCGTCACGCGCGCCTCAAGGGCCTGCCGGTGGGTCTGGATGCGGCCCCGGTCAAACAGATAGTCCGGCAGCAGCTCGGTGTTTTCCGCGCCGGGCGCGGTGCGGCAGCGCAGCGACTCGATATAAAAGATCTCCGGATGATCCAGCCGCAGCAGAAACGACAGCTCGCTCAGCCGCCGGCCCGGCAGCGCCGGCACGCGGATGACGCGCTCGAGCGTCTGATAGCCCCGCAGCATGGCGGCATAGGCCTCGCGCTCGGCGCGTACAAGGCGGCTGCGATAATATTCCATGTTTATGCCCCGTGTCTGTTCTTTTGAAAAGAAGCCGCCGCCCGGCAGGCGACGGCTCCGCGTTGTTATCCCTGCCCGTCCGGCACATAGGCCGAGACCGCGGTCTGCCGGCCGCAGTACCGCTGGATGATGCGCACCAGGCAGTCGTTGAGCGGCTCGACGGTGTAGGCCCCGACGGTCGGCTCAAGATGCTCCCCGCCGACGCCGCTGTCATCCGTCAGAAACACGTAGGTGCCTCCCGTCAGCAGGGCGAAGGTGCGGCAGAGGTATTCCGTCGTCCCGTCCGCGCCGCTGGACACCACCGGGATCACCCGGATGCCCTGTGCAGCCGCCTCGGGCAGCAGCGTGCGCAGCTGCGCCTTCACGTCCGCTTCGTCATGCGGGGGCGCGTCCAGCACAAGGAAGCACAGCTTCACCGCGTCCTCGTCCCAGACATGGCCGTTCACGGCGTTGTCCAGCGCGGTGTGCACGGCCTCGGGATAGTCCCCGCCGCCTTCCGCCGTCTGCGGAGCAATGTCCTGCAGCGACTGCTCCACCGTTTTGAAATCAAAATAGCGGACGATGTATTCGTCCTGCGTGTCGCGGTAGAAGTTGACGCTTGTGCGCACGGCACAACCGGTGGCCTCCTCCACGCGGGAGACGACGTCAGCCAGCTCCTCCTTGATATACGCCAGCTCGTCGCCCATCGACCCGGTCGCGTCCACCATGAACATCAGGTCGAGCTTGCTCGGCGCTTCGGCGCGCACCGGCAGCGTCAGCTCCGCCGCGCCGTCCGTCACATTGGCCTCAACGTCCCCGGCGCGCACGCGCTCCGGTACGGTCTGCTCTGCGCCGTCGACGTTGTAATAAAGGTACGCCGTGCCCGTTTCGTCGGTGCATGCAGCGTACAGCGTTTCGCCGCCGCCCAGCAGCTCCACCGGTACGCCGGCGCACGGCGCGCCGGTCTCGTCGGTCACGCGCGCGGTCACGCGGTGCAGCGCCTCGAGCCGCCAGCGCTCGCCGATGCCGCGCCAGTACGGCTGCTCCAGCAGCGCAAGCCACTCGTCAAAGGCGGCGCAGTCGTTCCACTCGCCGGCCGTCAGCGTGCCGGCCGCGGGCGCGGGGGCGTTGGGGGTTCCCGGATCGGGCGCGGTGGACGCCGCCTCCGACTCGACGACAAAGTCCCCGTCCGGCGCCAGGGCGCCGGCGTCTTCCGTGCTGGCAAACAGACCGCTGTGCGTTCCGGTGCCGGAGATCTCGCCGTCACCCGGCGCGGCAGTCGCGCCGCAGGCCGACAGCAGCAGGCACAGGCTCAGGCCCAGCGCCGCAAGGACATGCTTTTTCATGAGGTTCGCCTCCTGTTTCCGAATTTTGACTTCTTCACAGGTTTGACAGGATATTCCTTCAAAGGTTCCGCATCCGGCGAACATTTGTCCGTCCGGCAATCATTTTTTGTTTGTTTCGTTCTCCGACAGGTGCCGCCGGAAATGGTGGTACAGCGCGTCAAAGGTCTCGTTGCTGATGTCATGCTCGATCTTGCAGGCGTCCTCGCGCGCGATCTTTTCGGGCACGCCGATGCGCTGCAGCATTTCCACCAGCAGGCGGTGGCGGCTGTAGATGCGCTGGGCGATCTCCAGCCCCGGCGGCGTCAGCGTGATGAGACCGTCCTTGTCCATGCAGATATATCCGTTTTCGCGCAGGCGCTTGGTGGCATAGCTCACGCTGGGCTTGGTCACGCCCAGGTGCTCCGCCACGTCGATTGAACGCACATACCCCTGCGTTTCCTGCAGCATCAGCATGGCCTCCAGATAGTCCTCCGCCGACCTTTGAATTTTCATTGGCACAACCCCTTTTTTGACGGAACTGCTTTTGTACAGGTTAGCACATTCCCCCCGAAAATACAAGGAAGCAAATCGCAAAAAAGCGCTTGACAAGTCCGGTTAGATGTGTTAAACTGCCCGCAGGTTAGATAAAGCTAACTAATATTTTCCCCTCTCGGTTAAATGCTTCTAACTGAGAAAACGATCAGGAGGATTTCATGATGCCGCTTGCACTCATCAACACCGGCGAAGAGGCTGTCATCCGCAAGGTCGGCGGAGACGCCGCCATAAAGCGCCATCTGAACGATCTGGGCTTTGTCGCGGGCGCGCCCGTCAGGGTCGTTTCGGAGCTGGACGGTCATCTGATCGTCAATATCAAGGACTCCCGCATTGCCATCAGCCGACAGATGGCAGGCAAAATCATGGTTTGAGAAGGAGAGACACAGGCAGATGAAGAGCCTCAGAGATGTAAAAATCGGCGACACCGCCCGTGTTGCAAGGCTGCACGGAGCCGGTGCGGTAAAGCGCCGGATCATGGACATGGGCGTTACCCGCGGTACGGAGATCACCGTGCGCAGGGTTGCCCCGCTCGGCGATCCCATCGAGGTCACCGTGCGCGGCTACGAGCTTTCGATCCGCAAGGCCGACGCAGCCCAGATCGAAATGGAGTAAAAAAACCGCGAAGGCAAAGCCGTTTTCATGCGTTCAGAAGGACCGTGCATGACGGCGCGCCGGAAGAAGGAGAATTATCATGGGAAAAGAAATTCGGATCGCACTTGCCGGCAACCCCAACTGCGGCAAGACGACCCTGTTCAACGCCCTCACCGGCTCCAACCAGTACGTTGGCAACTGGCCGGGCGTCACCGTTGAAAAAAAGGAAGGCCGCCTGAAGAAGAACAGCGACGTCTTCATCGCCGACCTGCCGGGCATCTACTCTCTGTCCCCCTATACGCTCGAGGAGGTCGTCGCCCGCGAATACCTCACCATGGAACGGCCGGACGCGATCCTCAACATCGTCGACGGCACCAATCTTGAGCGAAACCTCCACCTCACCACACAGCTGGCCGAGCTGGGTATCCCGATGGTCGTGGCCGTCAACATGATGGACCTCGTCCGTAAGAACGGCGACAAGCTGGACCTCCGGCAGCTGAGCGAGGCGCTTGGCTGCAAATGCGTTGAAATCTCCGCCCTGAAGGGCGAGGGCGTCATGGAGGCCGCACAGGAGGCCGTCAAGGCCGCCGCCGGCCCGCGCATGGTCCCGCCGCACACGTACTCCGGCCCCGTCGAGCACGCGCTGGCCCATCTGGAAGAGGCCGCGCTGCACGACATGCCCGCCGAGCAGCAGCGCTGGTACGCGCTCAAGCTGTTCGAGCGTGACGAAAAGATTCTTGCCAGGCTCAGGCTGCCGCAGGAGACGCTCGACCACATCGAGTTTGACATCAAAGCGGCGGAAAAAGAACTGGACGACGACGCCGAAAGCATCATCACCAATGAGCGCTATGTTTACATCACCGAGCTGATCCGCCGCTGCTACAGAAAAAAGAACGCCGGAAAGCTCTCTCCCTCCGACAAAATCGACCGCGTCGTGACAAACCGCTGGCTGGCTCTGCCGATCTTCGCGGTGGTCATGTTCCTGGTCTACTACATATCCGTTACCACGGTCGGCGGCCTTGCGACCGACTGGGCCAACGACGGCGTCTTCGGCGACGGCTGGCACCTGTTCGGCATCGGCTCGGCTGTCTACAGCGAAGCGGCGGACGAGTACGCCGTCCCCCGCGGCATGGCAGCCGCCTTTGAGGAGGCCGCGGCCGAAGCCGGCGTCGATCCGGCCGAAGCCGCCGACCTGTCCGCAACCGCCGTCTTCTACGACGACGACGGCAACGTCACCGAAACGATCCCCGTTTCCTACGCCGACTACATGGCAGTCTCCGGGATGGAGGAGCCGGATCCGGCAGCGTACGGCGTGTGGGTGCCCGGCATCCCGGTCCTGGTCGAGGCGGGGCTGGAGAAGCTCCGCTGCGCCGATTGGCTGCAGTCTCTGATCCTCGACGGCATCGTCGCCGGCGTGGGCGCGGTGCTCGGCTTCGTGCCGCAGATGCTGATTTTGTTCCTGTTTCTGGCCTTCCTCGAGTCCTGCGGCTACATGGCGCGCGTCGCCTTCGTCATGGACCGCATCTTCCGCAAGTTCGGTCTCAGCGGCAAGAGCTTCATCCCGATGCTGATCGGCACGGGCTGCGGCGTACCCGGCATCATGGCCTCGCGTACCATTGAAAACGAACGCGACCGGCGCATGACCATCATGACCACCACCTTCATCCCCTGCGGCGCAAAGCTGCCCATCATCGCTCTGATCGCCGGCGCCATGTTTGACGGCGCGGCCTGGGTCGCACCGAGCGCTTACTTCATCGGCATCGCCGCCATCGTCATCTCCGGCATCCTGCTCAAGAAGACCAGAATGTTTGCCGGCGACGTGGCGCCCTTCGTCATGGAGCTGCCCGCCTACCACTGGCCGACCGTCGGCAACGTGCTCCGCTCCATGTGGGAGCGCGGCTGGTCCTTCATCCGGAAGGCCGGCACCATCATCCTGCTGGCCACCATCTTCGTGTGGTTTGCCTCCGGCTACGGCTGGGAGAACGGCTCCTTCGGCGCCGTTGATATGGACAACAGCATTCTGGCCGTCATCGGCGGCGCGATCTGCTGGCTGTTCAAGCCGCTCGGCTGGGGCAACTGGCAGGGCGCCGTGGCAGCCATCACGGGCCTGATCGCCAAGGAGAACGTCGTCGGTACGTTCGGCGTCCTGTTCGGCGGCTTCGAGGCGGTTGCTGAAAACGGCTGGCAGATCTGGTCCAACCTCCGCGCCGCCTACACCCCGCTGGCTGGCTACAGCTTTCTCGTCTTCAACCTGCTGTGCGCTCCGTGCTTCGCTGCCATCGGCGCGATCCGCCGCGAGATGAACAGCGCCAGGTGGACGTGGTTCGCCATCGGCTACCAGTGCGTCTTCGCCTACGCGATCTCCCTGGTCATCTATCAGCTGGGCATGCTGTTCACCGGACGCGGCTCCGTCCCCGGCTCGATCGCCGCGATCGCCGTCGTGGCCGTGATCGTGTGGATGCTGTTGCGCCGCGCTCCGCAGCACGACGGCCGCGCTTCGATGTCCGCCGTCTCCGCGGCAAACATCAAGGTCTGATTTCCCGGTAATCGATCCGGATGGAAAGGAGTTTGTCCCATGCTTTCCTGGCTTACCGAAAACCTTGGCTCCCTCATCATCGGCCTGGTTCTTCTTGCGATCGTGGCGGCCATTGTGGCCGGCAGGGTGCGCAAAGGTAAAATGTCCTCCGGCGGCTGCTCGTGCGGCTGCTCCGGATGCCCGATGAGCGGCAGCTGCCACGGCGGCAGCACAGGCTGCGAAGGCAAGCGCTGACGTTCGGTTTGATTTCATACAGCCCATCCGCTTTCCACTTCCTGTCCCGGGGCCGTCTCCCGGCGGCCCCACCCGTTATGTTGGTTTTCCATTGATACTCCTCAATTTTTACATCTCTCCAAACACAGGGAAAACGGCTCCGTCCGCGGGGTCGTTTTTTCCTGCCGGAAACGCAAGCCGCCCCGCCGTCCGATACCGGACGGCGGGGCGGCCTGCTCCGAAGCTTCGTTATCTTGCGTTTCTCTCCCAGAAGACGCCGTCCTCGTAGCCCTGAATGCGCGGGTCGGTGCGGGCGCGCTCGAGGCGCTGCTCGGCCCAGATGCAGTACTGCGCGCTGCGTTCAACGCCGATGTAACGCCGGCCCAGCTTGCAGGCGGCGACACTGGTCGTGCCCGAGCCGAGGAAGGGATCGAGCACCACGGCACCGGGGTCGGAGCTGGCCAGGATGATGCGCGCGGCAAGCTTTTCCGGCTTCTGGGTGGGATGGGCGGTGTTCTCCGGCATCGACCAGAACGGGACGGTCAAATCGTCCCAGAGATTGGAGGGGCAGGTGTCGCGGAATTTGCCGTCCCCGGTCTGTATCCAGTCCTTCGGCGCGCCGCCGGCGCGGTATGGGGCCAGCACCCGCCGGCGCAGGCGCACGGCGTCCACATGGAACGTCCAGTTGTCCCCCTTCGTGGCGAACCAGACGTCCTCCATGCCGTTTTTCCAGTTTTTTGCCGCGCCGCGTCCCTTCTCACGCTGCCAGGTGATGCGGCTGCGCACGGTGAAGTGCTGCTCGAGCGCGTGCTGGACGGTTGCGCTGCTCTGCCAGTCGCAGCAGACGTAGATGCTGCCGCCCTCGCGCAGCAACGGCGCCGCCGCCGCCAGCCACCGGGCGGTGTAGGCCGCATATTCCTCCCGGGAGGTACGGGAGAACACACCGGAATCAAAGCGCTTGGTCAGGTTATACGGCGGGTC
This sequence comes from Clostridiales bacterium, assembly GCA_022768185.1. Classification (GTDB taxonomy): domain Bacteria; phylum Bacillota; class Clostridia; order Oscillospirales; family Oscillospiraceae; genus JALEMS01. The sequence continues at coordinate 24,265 of JALEMS010000009.1, forward strand.
TGCCACAATCAGGTCGGCGCAGCCGCGCGGCAGGCACGGCAGCACCGCCAGCGCGTCGCCGCAGACGGTTTTGTCCAGCACGTCGGCAAGCTGCACCGGCCCGTTCACCGTGACGCAGCGGGCCAGATACGCCGCACCTTCCTCCGGCGTCGTGTCGATGGTTTTGTTGCGGGGAGCTTTTTCCTTTGCCATGACAGGCTCCTTGTCAAATGCGCCCGGACGGCAGGTCCGGGCGCATTTCATTTCAAACTGCGGTTACGCCTCCGGCTCTGCGGGGGGTTCGTCTCCGGCGGTCCCCTCCTCAGAGACCGTCTCCTCGCGGCCTGTGACGGTCGCGCCGATGACGCGGGCCTGCTCGCCGGTGCGCATCAGGCGCACGCCCTGGCTGTAGCGGCTCTGAACGCTGACGTCGCAGGCGGCGGTGCGCAGGATGGTGCCGTCGTCGCAGATAAACAGCACGTCGTCCTCGTCGGACACGGCATGCACGTCGGCCACCGGGCCGGTCTTCTGCGTGACGCGGTAGCTCATGCGGCCCAGACCGCCGCGGCTCTGCGGCGTGCCGGCGGCGCTGCCCTCGCCGCCGCGGAGGTATTCCGTCATCGGCGTGCGGCGGCCAAAGCCGTTTTCCGTTACAGACAGCAGCGCCAGCTCCGGATCGGCCCGCACCGCGCCGACGACCAGATCGTTCTCACGCAGGCGGATGCCGCGCACGCCGGCGGCCGTGCGGCCCATCAGGCGCACGTCGTTTTCGTCAAAGCAGATGGCATAGCCGTCGCGCGTGGCGAGCAGGATGTTGCGCGCGCCGTCGGTGCGCAGCACGGCGATGAGCCGGTCGCCCTCCTCGAGCGTCAGCGCGCGGATGCCGCTGGCGCGGATGTTCTTCAGCCCGGCCAGCTCCATGCGCTTGACCGTGCCGCGCTCGGTGGCCAGCACGAGATACGGCAGGCCCTCGCCGAGGCCCTCGCCGGCGCGCAGCCCGTCCAGCTCGGGCGCGGCCACGTGCAGCATGCTCTGCACGCGCTCGCCCTCCTCGAGCGAGAGGAGGTTGACGATGTTCGTTCCGCGCGCGCTGCGGCTGGCCTCGGGGATCTGATAGCCCTTGAGGCGGTAGACGCGGCCGGCGGAGGTGAAAAACAGCATATAGTCGTGCGTCGAGCAGGTGAAGACGTTCTCCACCCAGTCGGACTCGCGCAGCGCCTGACCGCGCACGCCCTTGCCGCCGCGGCCCTGGGCGCGGTATTCGCTGGCGGGGGTGCGCTTGATATAGCCGCCGTGGGTCAGGGTGTAGACGCACTGCTCCTGTGCGATGAGATCCTCCCGGTCGATCTCGTCCTCGACCTCCTGAATCTCGGTGAGACGGTCGTCTCCGTATTTGTCGCGCAGCGCGAGCATTTCCTCGCGCAGCTGGGCGCGCATCTTGTGCTCGTCGCCGAGCAGCTCGAGATACCAGGCGATGCGCTCCTCGATCTGCTCGTATTCCTCCTGCAGCTTCTGCCGGTCGAGACCCTGCAGCTGACGCAGACGCATCTCCAGAATGGCCTGCGCCTGCACCTCGTCGAGGCCGAAGCGCTCCATCAGGCGCTCCTTTGCGTTGTCGTAGCTCTCGCGGATGATGCGCACGACCTCGTCGATGTTGTCCTGCGCGATGATGAGACCCTCCAGCAGATGGGCGCGCTCGCGGGCGCGGCGCAGATCGTACTGCGTGCGCCGGGTGATGACCTCCATCTGGAAGGCGATGTATTCGTCCAGAATGTGCCGCAGCGAGAGGATGCGCGGCTGCGACTGGTTGTGCACCAGAGCGAGCATATTGACGGCGAAGGTCGTCTGCAGCTGCGTCTGGGCAAAGAGCTTGTTGAGCACCACCTGCGGCACGGCGTCGCGCTTGAGCTCGATGACGATGCGCATACCGTTGCGGTCGGATTCGTCGCGCAGGTCGCTGATCTCGTCGATGCGCTTGTCCTTGACCTGCTCGGCGATGACGGCGATGAGCTGGCGCTTGTTCACCTGATAGGGCAGCTCGGTGACGATGATGCGGGTGCGCTTGTCGCGGCCGTACTCCTCCAGCTCGGTGCGGGCGCGGATGGTGATGCGGCCGCGGCCGGTGGCGTAGGCGGCGCGGATGCCGGCGCGGCCCATGATGATGCCGCGTGTCGGGAAGTCCGGGCCGGTCATATGCTGCATCAGGTCGTCCAGCGTGGCCTCGGGGTTGTCCAGCACGGTGACGGCCGCGTCGATCACCTCGCGCAGGTTGTGCGGCGGGATGTTCGTAGCCATGCCGACGGCGATGCCGGAAGAGCCGTTCACCAGCAGGTTGGGAAAGCGGCACGGCAGCACGCGCGGCTCCTTGCGCGTTTCGTCAAAGTTGGGATCCCAGTCGACGGTGTCGCGCTCGATGTCGCGCAGCATCTCGTCGGCCATGCGGGCCATGCGGGCCTCGGTGTATCGGTAGGCGGCCGGGGGGTCGCCGTCGACGGAGCCGAAGTTGCCGTGGCCCTCGATGAGGGGATAGCGCATGGAAAAGTCCTGCGCCAAACGCACCAGCGCGTCGTAAACCGAGGCGTCGCCGTGCGGATGGTAGCGGCCCAGCACGTCGCCGACGGCCGTGGCGCATTTGCGGAAGGGCTTATCGCGCGTCAGACCGTCCTCGTACATGGCGTAAAGGATGCGGCGGTGCACCGGCTTGAGGCCGTCGCGCACGTCCGGCAGGGCACGGCCGACGATGACGCTCATGGCATAGTCGATGTAGCTGGTCTTCATCTCGCTGACCAGCTCGGAGTTTACGATGCACTGATCCGGAAAGGCGATGTCCTCCGGCCTGTAGTCGTTGTTTTTTTTCTTAGCCATAGTTGCTCCTTCGGAGAGTCAATGGAAACGCCGTCGGGACGTCTCCATTGAGGAGGATTTCCTTCTCCATTGGAAAGCCCTTTGGCTTTCCAATGGAGAAAGCGCTTTGCTTTGCTCTGCGCCGTCTGCGGGCGCCGGACGCTGCAAGGCTGCGCCGCACCCGCGGCGCAGTCTTTTCATATCAATATGTTAAATATCGAGGTTTACGACGTATTTCGCGTTTTTCTCGATGAACTCGCGGCGCGGCTCGACCTGCTCGCCCATGAGGATGGTGAAGATTTCGTCGGCCTTCACCGCGTCGTCGAGCGTGATGCGGCGCAGGGTGCGTTTTTCCGGATCCATGGTGGTTTCCCACAGCTCGTGCGGGTCCATTTCGCCGAGGCCCTTGAAGCGGGAGATGTCCACCTTTGCGTTTGGGTTGTCCCCGCGCATGGCGGCGGAGATTTGGTCGCGCTCCTCGTCGGAATAGGCCACGCGCTGCGTTTTGCCGCGCGTGAGCTTATACAGCGGCGGCACGGCGGAATAGACATAGCCCTGCTCGATCAGCGGGCGCATGAAGCGGAAGAAGAACGTCAGCAGCAGCGTGCGGATGTGCGAGCCGTCGACGTCGGCGTCGGCCATGATGATGATCTTATGATAGCGCAGGCGCTCGAGGTTGAACTCGTCGCCGATGCCCGCGCCCAGTGCGGTGATGACGGGAGTGAGCTTATCGTTGCCGTAGACCTTGTCGGCACGGGCCTTCTCGACGTTGAGCATTTTTCCCCACAGCGGCAGGATGGCCTGAAAGCGGCTGTCGCGGCCCTGGGTGGCGCTGCCGCCTGCCGAGTCGCCCTCGACGATGTACAGCTCGGTCAGCGAGGGATCCCGCTCGTTGCAGTCGCGCAGCTTGTCCGGCATCTGACCGGACTCCAGTCCGGTTTTGCGGCGCACGCTCTCGCGCGCCTTGCGGGCGGCCTCGCGCGCGCGGGAGGCCATCAGCGCCTTATCCAGCACGGCGCGGCCAACCGCAGGGTTTTCCTCCAGATACCGCTCCAGCCCCGCCGAGACGATGGCGTCGACCAGCGTGCGCGTTTCGGAGTTGCCGAGCTTGGCCTTCGTCTGGCCCTCGAACTGCGGATTTTCCAGCTTGACGGAGATGACGGCCGTCAGACCCTCGCGGCAGTCCTCGCCGGAGACGCTCTCGTCGTCCTTGAGCTGTTTGGTGCGTCTGCCGTAGGCGTTCAGCGCGCGGGTAAGGGCCGTTTTGAAGCCCGTCTCGTGCATGCCGCCCTCCGGCGTGTGGATGTTGTTGGCGAAAGAGACGAGGATCTCGCTGAAGCCGTCGTTCCACTGCAGCGCGACCTCGGCGGTGGAGCCGGTGCGCTCGCCCTGCATGTAGATGACAGCGGGGTGGACGGGCGTTTTGTTGCGGTTGATGAAGGAGACAAACTCGCGGATGCCGCCCTCATAGCACATCTCGTCGCGCACCGGCTCCTCGCCGCGCAGATCCTCCGTGGAAATACGCAGACCCGCGTTGAGAAACGCCTGCTCACGCATGCGGGTGTGCAGGGTGTCATAGCAGTATTCGGTGTCCTCGAACATCTCGGGATCGGGATGGAAGCGCACGCGCGTGCCGGTGCGGTCGGTCTCTCCGACGACGTGGATGTGCTCGGTAATCTCGCCGCGGGAGAATGCCATGCGGTAAATTCTGCCGCCGCGGCTGACCTCCACCTCCAGCCAGTCCGACAGGGCGTTGACAACCGACGCGCCCACGCCGTGCAGGCCGCCGGATACCTTATAGCCGCCGCCGCCGAACTTGCCGCCGGCGTGCAGCACGGTGAAGACGACCTCGAGCGCGCTCTTACCGGTCTGCTCCTGCACGTCCACGGGGATGCCGCGGCCGTTGTCGGTGACACAGATGACGTTGCCCGGCTCAATGGTGACCTGGATCTCCGTGCAGAAGCCGGCCAGCGCCTCGTCGATGGAATTATCCACGATCTCGTAGACCAGATGGTGCAGACCGGAGGCAGAGGTGGAGCCGATGTACATGCCCGGTCGCATCCGGACCGCAGTCAGCCCCTCCAGCACCTGAATCTGCGATGCGTTATATGAATTTGCGGTTTTTGCAGTCTTTTCAATTTGATCTGACATGGGGTACTCCTTAAAGCTTTTTGTTTTGCACGCCTCGGCATGCAAAACAAGTCGATTGCGCCGGTTTATCCGATCATTTCATCGTTTTGGTTTCAAATTACCCGGTTTTGGTCAGCTCTGCGACGGACAGGCCGCTTCTTCGCAGCAGCGTGGCCGGGGCCAGCTGGGAAAGCCAGGTTTTTTCCCTGCAGACGATGAAGGACTTCGGCAGATCGTCCGCCGCGTTTTCCAGCCTTCCCTCACGCTCCGCGCGGGAGAGAAACGCGCGGGTATCGCGCGAGGCCGCGGTGGTGTTGTCCAGATCGAACACGCCCACCACCCCGTCGTCCGGCAGCATCACGCCGCCGCCGATGTGCAGATACATTCAGCTGATTCTCCCTTCCTCGATGCGCAGCACCCTGCCGCCGATGCGCCGTGAAATTTCCTCGCCGCCGCAGCAGGTCAGCAGCATCTGCCCGCCGCGCACGCGGTTGAGCACATATTCCTGCCGCTGCGCGTCCAGCTCGGAGAGCACGTCGTCCAGCAGCAGCACCGGCCACTCGCCGGTTTTGAGCTGGTGCAGCTCGCGCTCGGCCAGCTTCAGCGAGAGGGCCGCCGTGCGCGTCTGTCCCTGGCTGGCAAAGGCTCTGGCCGGGTGTCCGTTGATGAAAATCTGAAGATCGTCCTTATGCGCGCCGGTCAGACACGCGCCGGCGGCGATCTCCGCCTGCCGGTGGCTTCTCTGGTGCTCCATCACGTCCTCATACACCCGCTGCAGCGGAGCCGTCGGATCGGTCACGGACGACACGGTCTGATACTGCACCGTCAGCTCCTCCGCTCCGCCGGAAAATTCCCGGTGGATGGGCGCGGCCAGCTCCGCCAGGCGCAGCGCGCAGCTGGCCCGGTATCGGATCACGCCCGCGGAGGCGCGGGCCATGGCCTGGCTGTACTCGTCGAGCAGCTCCAGCAGCGACGGCTTTTCCCGCCAGTCACGCAAAATGCGCGATTTGCTCTCATACAGCCGGGCAAACTCCTGATACAGCGGCTTTGCCGCCGGGATCAGCTGACAGATCATGGTGTCGAGAAACTGACGGCGCACCGCCGGGCCGGCCCGCAGCAGGTTGAGGTCCTCCGGGCAGAACAGCACCGCGTGCAGCAGCCCCGTCATTTCCGACGGGCGCGTTTTCACGCCGTTCCGCACAAACTGCCGCCGCTGCCCGGCGCGCATGGAAAGCTCCACACGCTGCGTCCGCCCGCCGGCGAACAGCTCGGCCTCCACACGGGCCAGCTCCCGCCCGAAGCCGATCAGCTCCCGGTCCTGCCGGGCGCGGAAGCTGCGGCAGCCGGTGAGCAGCCAGACAGCCTCCAGCAGGTTTGTTTTACCCTGTGCGTTGGCCCCGGCGACGATGTTGGCGCAGGGGTCAAACGCTGCGTCGGCCTGCGCGTAGTTTCGAAAGCCCTCCAGCCGGATTCGGTCGACCCTCATGCCGCGGCGACGGTGTAATCTGTCCCGTTGAAGGTGATCGTATCTCCGGGGCGCAGCTTTTTTCCGCGCATGGTGCACACCTCGCCGTTGACCTTCACCAGCCCGTCGGCAATCAGGAGCTTTGCCTCGCCGCCGGTGCCGACAAGCGCGGCAAATTTCAAAAAGGCGTCAAGCCGGATAAATTCCGTTTCAATTACAATGGTTTCCATCGTTTTTTCCTTATGAATGGTATCGCCCGATCCCGGACGTACAAAACAGCTTTTCAGAAAAAAATTACTCGGTGCGCAGGCGCACGGGCAAAATCATGTAAATAAAGCCGTCTCCCTCCTCGGGCGTGATGACACAGGGGGACGAGCCGGTGCTGATGCTGACGACGATGCGCTGCGCCGGGGCGGCCTTCAGCGCGTCGATGAGATAGCGGCTGTTGAAGCCGATCTCAAGTCCGCCGCCCGTTCCCTCGGCAAGGCAGGCGTCCTCGGCCTGGCCCAGCGCCGTGACGCACGAGAGCGTCACCACACCGTCTTCAAAGCGGCAGCGCAGCGGGTTTTTCGTACGCTCGTCCACCACAAGGCTGACACGGTCGGCCGCGCTTTTCAGCTCCTCGCGCTCCAGCGTCATATGATAGCGGAAGGCTTCGGGCACGGCCTTGCGCCAGTTGAGAAAATCGCCCTCGAGGCGCCGGGTGATGAGAATGGTTTCGCCGAGGGTAAAGCCGATGTGCCGGAAGCCGAGGGTCACGCGGATGACGTCGTCCGTATCGGCGCACAGGCGCTCGACGTCGGCCAGGGCCGCGCCCGGCACGATAAAGGCCAGATCCTTCTCCCCGACGGATTCCACCTTTTCCCGGCGCAGGGCCAGCCGGTATCCGTCGACGGCGATGACGGTGAGCACGCCGTCCTTGATCTCAAAGCGCGCGCCGGTGTAGATGGGACGGCTTTCGTTGTCGGACACGGCAAACAGCGTCTGCGAAATCATTTTCTTCAGCGTGCTCTGCGGCAGCATGATGGTGTCCTCGGGATCGATGGTGGGCAGCTCCGGATAATCGTTGACGTCGCCCGCGGCGAGAGAAAACTCGCTCTTGCCGCAGCGGATGCGCGCAGTGCTGCCGTCGGTGGTGACGGTGAGCCGCCCCTCCGGCATACAACGGACCATATCGCCCAGCAGCTTTGCATTGAGCACGGCCGCGCCCGGCTCGGACACGTCGGCGGGAACGGTGGTGTAAACGCCCTTTTTCAGATCGTATCCGGTGATGCGCAGGCTGCCGTCTGCCGTCAGCAGAAGGCCCTCCAGCGCGGGAATGGGACTTCTCTGGCTGGCGGCGCGCGCAGCGATGGCAACGGCGGCGCTTAATACGCTGCGTTCACAGGAAAATTTCATAAGGCAGACCTCCAGTTTCTGCTGATAGGATAGGACAGGAAGGATAAAAAGATAGTGATAACAGTAGTAGGGGCTTCAAGCTGTGGAAAACAGGCGCAAAGCCTGAAAATCCGGGAAAAACGGGTGTTTAAAATTTCACCCGGGTTTTTCCACAGGTTTTGACAGGTGAAAAAACGCCTCAAAAATTTCCACACGCATCCACAGTGCGCTTTCGTCACTCCACAGGCAAATGTGGAAAATTTCCGTGCGGAGAAGCGCGGCTCTCACCTGCTGAAAAATACAGACTGTAATCTTTTAATGTGCAGAAAGCCGGCCCCCGCCGCACGCGGCGAAAAGGCCGGCGGCAGGCGCGGGTTACATACGGGAATTGATGTTGCTGGTGATGTTGCGGATGGTGGCGGGCATGTCCGCCTCGGTGTTGAGCAGCTTTTCCACCTTACGGATGGAGGTGAGCACGGTGGAGTGGTTGCGGTTGAACAGATTGCCGATGTCCGGCAGGGAAAGGTTGGTCAGGCTGCGGATGAGGTACATGGCCACCTGACGGCTTTTGGTGATGTCCTTGGTCTGGTTCGTGCCGGTGAGATCTTCGGCGGAGAAGCCGAAGTACCGCGCCGTTTCGCCGATGATGGCGTCCGGCGTGGGAATGTAGTTGCCGACGCGGATGACGTCCTTGATCGCGCGCTTGACCGAGGCAATGGTGATCTCATCGTTCATCAGATCCTTATACGCCGTCAGGCGCTTGACGACGCCCTCAATCTGCCGGATGTTGGACGTGAGGCTTTCGGCAATGTAATTTGTCACCTCGTCGGAGAGCACCATGCCCAGCTGCGTGGCCTTGTTGGTGATGATGGCGATGCGCGTTTCCAGATTGGGCGGCTGAATGTCCGCCATCAGACCGCCCTCAAAGCGGGTGCGCAGCCGGTCGTCCAGCAGGGGCATGTCCATCGGGGGCCGGTCGGAGGTGATAACGATCTGATGTCCGGCCTCGTAGATGGAATTGAAGGTGTGAAAAAATTCCTCCTGCGTGGAGTCTTTGCCGGCGATGAACTGAATATCGTCGACGAGAAACAGGTTGACATTGCGGTATCTGGTGCGGAAATCCTCCATTTCACCGGTTTTGATGGCCTTGACCATGTCGTTGATGAAGCTGTCTCCCTTGATGTAGGCCAGAGACAGCGTGGGCCGCTCGTGATGGATGGCCTGGCCGATCGACAGCAGCAGATGCGTTTTGCCCAGCCCCGAGTTTCCGTAGATGAACAGCGGGTTATACACCTTGCCCGGCTGCTCCGAGACGGCCTTCGCCGCGGCGTAGGCAAACTGGTTGGACGGGCCGACAACAAAATGGTCGAAGGTGTAGCCCGCCATCTCGGGCAGACCGTTTTCGGCCTCGCGCTCCTGCTTGTAGTCCGGCAGCTCGTCCGGCGTGAGCACGGTCAGTTCAAAATCGGAGGAAAAAATATCGACCAGGGCGGCCCGGAGCAGATCGCCGTATCGGTCGCGGATGATATTGCGTTTGAAGTCTGTGGTGGCGCAGAGCACAAACCGGTTGTTGACGATTTCAACGGGCTTACAATCGTTAAACCAGGTTGTCATGGCGGTCTGCGTCAGGCTGCGGGAGAGCGCCTCCAGCACGGCCTGCCATATATCCTCCAGTGAATTCATGGCTGCACGGTTCCTTTTGTCTGTATTGCGGCGGTCCATAGCCGCTTATTTTACATTATAGCAAACATCCCCCCTGCGTGCAAGGCGCAAAACAGAACAAAATTTTTAATATAGTATCAAAAAGCGCCCGCGCAGACGCGCAGAATGTAAACTTTTTTTGTGCGGACCGTCCGCAGCGCGCACACGCGCCGAAAGCGATTGATTTTGCGCCGCCGATGGTGTAAGATGAAAAGCAAAAGCGGAAAACGCTTTAAAAACAACGGATTTGCGCCGGGCGCGGCTTTGCCGGACGGCGCGGTTTTTCTCTTTATGAAAGCGCTTGCAAAGGCTATTTTACAAAATACCGGCATGAACACCCTCGTCCCCTCTCTGGACGGGGGCGCGTGGCCTGCGCTTGTAACGGGCGCGGGCGCGGTGCACCGGGCGCAGCTGGCCGCGGCCCTGCGCCTGGAAACGGGCGCGCCGCTGTTTGTCGTCGCGCCGGACGAGACGGCGGCGGAGACCCTTGCAGCGGACTTTTTTGCTTTTACCGGCGAGCGCGCGCAGGTGCTCTCCTCGCGCGGGTTCGTGCTGTGTCCGGCGGAGACCGTTTCCCGGCAGGACGAGCATAAGCGCCTGGCCGTGCTCGACGCGCTCGCGTGCGGGGACGCGCCCGTGTGCATCTGCACGGCGGCGGCGCTGCTGCAGCGCACCATCCCGCCCGCGCAGCTGAAGGATGCGGCCTTCTCCGTGTCCATGACGGATACGATCTCACCGGACGGGCTGGTCGGGCGCCTGCTGCGCCTGGGGTACACGATGAGCGCCCAGGTGGAAGGCCCCGGACAGATGGCGCGCCGCGGCGGCATCGTCGACGTGTTTTCTCCGGCGCAGGCGGAGCCTGTGCGTATCGAGTTCTGGGGCGACGACGTCGACTCCATTTCCCTGTTCGATCCGGAAAGCCAGCGGCGCACGCAGACGCTGTCGGCCTGCCGCATCCTGCCGGCCACCGAGACGCCGCCCCTGCTGGCGCCCGGCGGGGCCGAGGGTCTGGCCGGGGCGCTCGAGGCGCTGGCAAAGCGCCTGGCCCGCCGCAAAAACAGCGAGCGCGCCGTACAGCTGGCCCGTGAGGACGCGGAGCGCCTGCGCGGCGGCGTGCAGCCTGCCTCGGCCGATCGCTGCTTTTCCCTGATTTTTCCGGAGTTTGCCTCGGCGGCGGATTATATTCCGCCGGACGCGCTGGTGCTGCTGGATCAGCCGGCGCGGATAAACGAGCAGGCAGACCGGTTTCTTGCGCTGCTGCGGGACGATCTGAAGACGCTGGCCGAGGACGGAACGCTGCTTGCCGCGCCGTCGGACTTTGCCCGCACGCGCGAGCAGGCGCGCGCCCTACTCGCGCCGCACCCCATTGTGATGGCCGAATCCTTCACCCGCGGGCGGCATCCGTTCACTCCGCGCACCGTTGTGAGCCTGACGGCCAAGCAGCTGCCGGCCCGCACCGGCGGGGCGGCAGCCGCCGCCGAGGAGGTGCAGCGCTATCTGAAGGACGGCTTCGGCGTGCTGCTACTGGCGGCGGACGAGCGGCGGGCCTCGCTGCTGTGCGACATGCTGGCCGGACACGGCGTGAGCGCCGCAGCCTCCGGCGGCGTGCTGCCGCAGCCGGGCCAGTGTCTGACGGCGGCGGGCCTGCTCTCGGCGGGGCTGGAGTATCCCGAGCTGCACCTGGCTGTGCTGACGGACACGCGCGCGGCCGGCGCGCTGCAGCAGCAGCTGCCCCGCCGAAAAAAGGCCATGGCGGGCCGCGTCCGCATTGCCTCCTGCGCCGACCTTACGCCGGGCGACCTCGTCGTGCACGAGCAGCACGGCATCGGACGCTTCGACGGCGTAACGCGGCTGAAGGTGGAGGGCGGCGAGAAGGACTACATTAAGATTTCCTATGCCGGAACGGACGTGCTGTATGTGCCGGCCTCGTCTCTGGATCTTGTCACCAAATACACCGGCGCAGGCGAAAACGCCGCGCCGCGCCTGTCCAAAATCGGCGGAACGGACTGGGGCCGCACCAAGAGCCGCGCCCGCGCTTCGGCAAAGGCCATGGCCGCGGAGCTGGTGCAGCTGTATGCGCGCCGCCAGCGCGCAAAGGGACACGCCTTTGCGCCCGACTCCCCGTGGCAGCACGAGTTTGAGGACGCCTTCCCCTATGCCGAGACGGAGGATCAGCTGCGCTGCATCGCCGAGATCAAGCACGACATGGAGCGTGAGGTCCCCATGGAGCGCCTGCTGTGCGGCGACGTGGGGTACGGCAAAACCGAGGTGGCCCTGCGTGCGATCATGAAGTGCATTCTCGACGGCATGCAGGCTGCCATTCTCGTGCCGACCACCGTGCTGGCCCAGCAGCATTATCAAACCGTGCTGCAGCGCTTCCAGGGCTTTCCGGTGGAGGTGGAGTCGCTCTCCCGCTTCCGTACATCCAACGAACAGAAGCGCACGCTCGAGGGGCTGAAAAGCGGCCGGGTCGATCTCGTCGTCGGCACGCACCGGCTGCTGTCAAAGGACGTGTCCTTCAAGCGGCTGGGGCTGCTCGTCGTGGACGAGGAGCAGCGCTTCGGCGTGGCGCACAAGGAGCACATCAAGCGCATCAGCGAGGGCGTGGACGTGCTGACCCTGTCGGCCACTCCCATCCCGCGCACGCTGAATATGGCGCTGTCCGGCATCCGGGACATGTCTGTCATCGAGGAGCCGCCCAGCCTGCGGCAGCCGGTGCAGACCTTTGTGATGGAGCACGACTGGAAGACGGTGTGCGACGCCATCCGGCGCGAGCTTGCCCGCGGCGGACAGGTGTATTACCTGCACAATCGCGTCGACAACATCGAGCGCACCGCCCTGCGCCTGCGCGAGATGCTCGGCGGCGAGGTGCGCGTGGCCGCGGCGCACGGGAAAATGGACGAGCAGCAGCTCTCGGCCGTCATGGAGCGCATGGCCGACGGCGAGGTGGACGTGCTCGTGTGCACCACCATCATCGAGACGGGCGTGGACATTCCCAACGTCAACACCCTCATCATCGAGGACGCCGACCGTCTCGGCCTGGCCCAGCTGCATCAGATCCGGGGCCGCGTGGGCCGCTCGTCGCGGCAGGCGTCGGCCTATCTCACCTTCCGGCGCGACAAACAGCTCAGCGAGATTGCCGAAAAGCGGCTGGAGGCCATCCGCGAATTTGCCGGCTTCAACTCCGGCTTCGGCATCGCCATGCGCGATCTGGAAATCCGCGGCGCGGGCAGCCTTCTGGGCGCGGAGCAGTCCGGACGGATGTCCGACGTCGGCTACGACATGTATCTGCGTCTGCTGGAGGAGGCTGTGCTGGAGGAGCGCGGCGAAAAGCCGCCGGTGCGCGCCGAGTGCTCGGCGGATCTGGCTGTTTCCGCCGGCATTCCGGAGCGCTATGTTCCCTTCGAGGGCCAGCGCATGGATCTTTACCGCCGTATTGCCCTCATCCGCACCGAGGCGGACGCGGACGATCTGATCGACGAGCTGTGCGACCGCTTCGGCGACCCGCCGCACGCCGTCATCTCGCTGGTAGAGGTGGCGCTGCTGCGCGGCGAGGCCTCACGGGCCGGCATCCGCGACATCAGCCAGAAGGGCGGGCGCATTCTCTTCACGCTTGCCGAGTTTTCCGTCGAGCGCCTGACGGCGCTGGATGCAAGGAAGGAGTACCGGGGCCGTGTGCGCGCCGAGCCGGGCGAGAAGCCCGTAGTCAGCCTGCGCCCGGCCGGCAAACGCACGCTCGACGAGGCCCGCGCCTTCGTCCGGGCCTGGGGCGGCGTTCCGGCGGACGCCGCGATGCAAACCAATTGAAAAGGAGAACGGTTTATGAAAGCAAACAAGCTCATTGCGCTGCTGCTGGCGCTGTGCATGGCCCTGAGCCTTGCCGCCTGCGGGCTGGGGGGAGACGTGGATCTGTCCGGGGGAAAGGACAGCCAGACGCAGCAGACCGGCGGCGAGGCGCAGACCACCGCCATTGATTACGACGCTGCCCGCGCCGCTTATCCGGCTGACACCGTCGTGTGTACCGTCAACGGACAGGACGTCACCTGGACGGAATATTATTACTGGCTTTTCAACATTGCCAGCCAGATCGAGACCTATTACGGCACGATCACCGACTGGGACGCTGCCGGTCTTTTCGACGACGGTACGACCTACAACGACTATGTCAGCAGCACGGCCTGCAATATGGCGGCGGAGTATGCTGTGATCGAGGAGAAGGCCGCACAGCTCGGCGTCTCGCTGACGGAGGATGACCGTGCACAGCTTGACGCGCTGCGGCAGTCTGACGAGGACACCTATGCCGGCGGCGATCCGGACGCCTTCTGCGATTTTCTCGAAAAGTCCTATCTCTCCGAGGCGTATTACAACCGCATCAATGAAACGGCCCTGCTCTATCAGAAGCTTTTCGCCAATCTCTACGGTGAAAACGGCGCGCAGCTGTCCGACGAGGAGGCTGCCGCCTTTATCGAAAACGGCGGCTATCTGCGCGCCAAGCACGTGCTGCTGAAGACCGTGGACGAGGAGGGCGCATCCATATCCGACGCGGAAAAGGCGGAAAAGCTGGAGCAGGCAAAGCAGATCGCAGCCGACCTGCGCGCAGCCGAGCACCCGGAAACGGCGATTGACGAGTTTATCCGCCAGTATAACGAGGATCCCGGCATGGAAGTGTACACCGACGGCTACGTCTTCGGTCCCGGTCAGATGGTGCAGGCCTTTTATGACGCGGCGTTGGCCCTGAAGGACAACGAGGTGTCCGACCCCGTGGAATCAAGCTATGGCTATCACGTCATTGTCCGTCTGCCCGTTACGCCGGACATGACGCCGCTTGACAGCACGCAGAGCCTGCGCACCATGGCGGCGGCCAGCCAGTTTTCCACCGTTGTCAACGGCTGGCTCGATTCCGCCGACATCCAGTGGAAAAACGGCTTTGACGTCTTCACCCCCGGCGGCCTGTTCGGCCCGCTGACCCGACAGACGGAGCAATAAGAAAAAACGCACAGCGCCGGCCGGGTGTTCATAAGACAGTAAGATATCAAAGCCAAGAAAGCCTCCATTCGTGCGGAGGACATTGCAAAGGGTGTGTTCGTCCCGGCAAGCAGTCTGCCGCCGAGGGAGCCGCTGAGAGCTGTTATCTGAATGAGAGAAAATGTCCGAGCAGAGAAAAAATAGGTTCGGGCATTTTCGTGTTCGCGATAGAAAAATTCACTTATTTTCATCCTTGCTTTGGGCATAGTTGGATTACAATTGGCAACTGGAGGAGCTATGAAATCAAAATATATTTTGAAA
>JALEMS010000011.1 GCA_022768185.1 Clostridiales bacterium
GTGCCGATCTCGTCCTCGCGGCGATAGCGCTTGCCGATGCTGCCGGCGTCGTCGTAGTCGCACATGAAGTGCCTGGACAGCTGCTGGTGGATCTCGCGGGCCTTGGGGGCCAGCTTCTTCGACAGCGGCAGCACCGCGCACTTGAACGGGGCCAGCGCCGGGTGCAGGCGCAGCACCACGCGGGTGTCGTTCTTCTCGGGATCGACCACCTCTTCGTCGTATGCGTCGATGAGGAAGGCCAGCGTCACGCGGTCGGCGCCGAGCGACGGCTCGATGACATAGGGGATATAATGCTCGTTCTTCTCCTGGTCAAAGTAGGTCATGTCCTTGCCGGAGGTGTTCTGGTGGGCGGTCAGGTCGAAATTCGTGCGGGAGGCGACGCCCCACAGCTCGCCCCAGCCGAACGGGAAGACAAACTCAAAATCGGTCGTGGCGTTGGAATAATGGCTCAGCTCCTCCGGCTCGTGGTCGCGCAGGCGCAGGTTCTCCTCGCGCATGCCCAGCTGCAGCAGCCAGTCGCGGCAGAACTGCTTCCAGTAGGCGAACCATTCCAGCTCGGTGCCCGGCTGGCAGAAGAACTCCAGCTCCATCTGCTCAAACTCGCGGGTGCGGAAGGTGAAGTTGCCCGGGGTGATCTCGTTGCGGAAGCTCTTGCCGATCTGGCACACGCCGAAGGGCAGCTTGCGCCGCGTGGTGCGCTGCACGTTCTGGAAGTTGACGAAAATACCCTGTGCGGTCTCCGGGCGCAGATACACGGTGTTCTTTGCGTCCTCGGTGACGCCCTGGAAGGTCTTGAACATCAGGTTGAACTGACGGATGTCCGTCCAGTTGTGCTTGCCGCAGGTGGGGCAGGGAATGTTGTGCTCCTCGACGAAGGCCTTCATGTCGGCCTGGCTCATCGCGTCGACGCTGTGGGCCAGCTCAAAATGGTTTTCCTTACACCAGTCCTCGATGACCTTATCGGCGCGGAAGCGCTCCTTGCACTCCTTGCAGTCCATCAGCGGGTCGGAGAAGCCGCCCACGTGGCCGGAGGCGACCCAGGTCTGCGGATTCATGAGGATGGCCGCGTCCAGACCCACGTTGTACGGGTTTTCCTGCACGAACTTCTTCCACCATGCCTTCTTGACGTTGTTTTTCAGCTCCACGCCGAGCGGACCGTAGTCCCAGGTGTTGGCCAGGCCGCCGTAGATCTCGGAGCCGGCGAAAATAAAGCCGCGGCCCTTGCACAGCGTGACGATTTTTTCCATGGTCTTGTCGGTGTTCTTCATGATATTTCTCCTTTTTCCCGCAGATGGCTTCTGCGGAGATGTATTTGACGCCGCACGGAGCGGCGCGGTGAACAAAAACAGGCGCGGGCCTCAGGCGCGCGCGCGCAGCGCCTGCTCCACGGCGGCCAGCTGCTCCGGCGTGTTGACGCCGATGATCTCCTGACCGAGCGAGCGGCGGCAGACGGCGGGGGCAAACCCGTCCTCCTGCAGCAGCGCGGGCACGTCGGTGAGATAATACTCGCCCTGCGCGTTGCTGCAGCGCAGCCGGCCGAGCGCCGCGGCCAGCGGCTTTGCCCGGAAGACGTAAACGCCGCAATTGAGCTCGTCGATGGAACGCTGCTCCGGCGTGCAGTCGCGCTCCTCGATCACGCGCACGAAGCGCCCGGACGCATCGCGCAGGATGCGCCCGTAGGGCAGCGGCACGTCGGACGAGCCGGTGAGCATGGTGCACAGCGCGCCGCTCTCGCGGTGGACGCGGCACAGCGCCTGGTAGGTCTCGCGGCGGATCAGCGGCATGTCGCCGCAGCAGACGAGCACGTCTCCGTCAAAATCGCCCAGCGCGGCGAAGGCCGCCATCACGGCGTGCCCCGTGCCGAGCTGCTGCGCCTGCTCGGCGAAGACGTAGCCGGGAAAGGCGTCCATGACGGTCTGCTTCCGATAGCCGACGACGATGACCGTGTCGGCCGGGGCGATGAAGTCAAGCGCGCCGAGCACGTAGTGCAGCAGCGGCCGGCCGCAGGCGGTACGCATCACCTTGGGCAGGTCGCACCCGTCGGTGCGCATGCGCGTGCCCTTGCCGGCGGCAAGGACGACGGCCTTGAGAGCGGGAAATTCCATGATTCAAAAACCTCCTCAGGCTGGGGCGTTGATCTCATTGGGAACATGGATCGTAAATTCATAATCCTTCAGGTGCTGCAGCACCGTGCCGAGCAGCTGACCCAGCCGCGCATTGCACAGCAGGCGGATATCGGCGCGGCTGCGCGCCGCGTCCAGCCGGGAGAGCAGCGCTCCCGTGTAGGAGAGACCCTCGCCGCCGAGCACGCCGTCGACGTTGTAGCTCCAGAACACCAGCCCGGCCTGCTCCGCTGCGGCGCGTACCGCCGCGGCGTCCGCGGCTGCCGGGGCGCCCACGAGCACCGTGCGCACGCGCGCGGCCTCAAACAGCAGGCTGCTCGCCTCTTCATAGCTGCCTGCCGGGTCTGCCGCCGCGCAGAGAATGCCGACGCTGTGTCCGGCAGAGACGATGCGCCGCACCGTGTCCGGCGCCTGGCGGATCTGCTCGGCGCTCAGGAAAAAGCATGCCTTCACCGACCACGCCTGCAGCGCGGAGAGCACCGCCTCGTCCGGCAGGCCCTCAAAGCTGAGCGTCACCGCCGTGTCGCTGTGCGACTCGATCGGATCGGCCGGCTCCGGGGTGACGGACGGCTCCGGCTGAGGGGTCAGCGCATTTTTATAGGCGTTGTAGCGCCGCTGCATCAGCGTGGTGGCCGCGGCGAAGAACTTGCTGTCGGTCAGCTGCACGCCGGCGTCCTTGATGCGGCACAGATCGCCGTATCCCTTGCCGCTGATGTAGCTCCAGTTGAGTCCGAAGAAGCTGCACACAAAGCCGACGGGGACATAAACCTGCCCGTTGTGGAACAGCGCCTGCGCCTCATAGCGCGTGCCGGCTGCGTCGAAGGAATAGCCCTGGCTGATGTCGAGAAACAGCTGGCGCTCGGTGGTGTAGAGCATGGCGGTGGAGCTGCTGGAGAAATAGGTGGAATTGATCTGAAAATAGTTGAAGGCCGTATACGGCACATAGGTGACGCCGCCGGCGGTGTACGCGCTGGAGGAAAGCTCCAGCAGCGTGTCGTTGACGGAGATAAAGCACACGTCGTCCGCTGCGGCCGCGCCGCCCGGCAGCAGGCAGACCAGCAGCAGACACAGGGCCAGCAAAGCCGGCAGAATACGCTTTTTCAAGCCGGACCTCCTTTTGACGGCGGGCGGATGCAGCCGGTGTGTCCCGCGCGGCTGCAAATGGTTAATATAAAAAAGAATACCACAAAAACAGAGCGTGTTCAATCGGGAAAAAGTTAAAAAACCGTTTGACAAAACCGCCCGGGCCTGTTATAGTTACAGGGTA
>JALEMS010000057.1 GCA_022768185.1 Clostridiales bacterium
TGCTGGCCGAGTGCTTTGGGCGAAAGCTGTATTTTGACGAGGCGGAGGCTGAAAGCATCCGCGCGTGGTTCCGTGAAAACCGGCCCGGCCGGCCCATGACGAATAATAACGAGCAGCAGGCCTGGCTGCCCGAGGGCTGCACTGTGTTTCACAACGAGTGGGGCACCGCGCCCGGCTGCGCCTTCTGTGAGGGCGGCGTCACCGTGTGCATGCTGCCCGGCCCGCCGCGCGAGTGCAATGCCATGCTGCGTGCCTGCGTGATGCCGTATCTGGCGGCGAAGAGCGACAGCCATTTGTACACGCACATGTTTCACGTCTTCGGCGAAGGGGAAAGCGCCGTTGAGGCACGTCTGCGCGGCCGGATGAACCGCATGACCAACCCCACCCTCGCGCCCTACTGCAAGGACGGCGAGGTCATGCTGCGCCTGACGGCCAAGGCAGGCAGCCGGGCCAAGGCCGAGGAAATGATGGCTCCCGCTGTCGAGGAAATCCGTCGGACGCTGGGAGATCTGATCTATGCCGTTGACGAGGCCGATCTCGAGCGCGCCGTCAGCCGCGCGCTGCACGCGCAGGGCAAAACGCTTGCTGCAGCCGAGAGCTGCACGGGCGGACTGCTGGCCAAGCGGATCACGGACGTGCCCGGCGCGTCGCAGATCTTCCGCGGCGGCGTTACGGTGTACACCAACGACGCCAAGGTGATCCTTGCCGGCGTGGAGCGTGAAGTGCTTGCGCGCTGCGGCGCGGTCAGCCGAGAGGTGGCTGTGGCGCTGGCAGAGGGCGTGCGCGCGCGGCTGGGGGCAGACCTCGGCGTGGGCGTGACGGGCCTGGCCGGGCCGGAGGGAGACGGCAGCGGCGTGCCGGTGGGCACGGCGTTTGTCTCTCTGGCGGACGGCGAGCACGTTTACACACGTGAGCTGCACATGAACCATGCGCGCAGCGTCTTCCGCACCTGTGCAGTCAACCATGCGCTGGACATGGTGCGCCGCCGTCTTACCGGACTGCCGGTGGAGCGGTACGGCTTCCCGGAATAAACGCGGGAGAAGGCGAAACACACAAAGCCCGACCCTGAAAACCGTGCAAAAGCTGGAAAATGAAAACGTCTGTGCAGTGCGGGCGTGGCTATGCTACAATGAAGGGGCCGGGCATCCGTGCATGGACGCCCAGCCCTGCCGCGGTCTGCGGGAGACGGACGGCGG
Source organism: Clostridiales bacterium (assembly GCA_022768185.1). Taxonomy (GTDB): domain Bacteria; phylum Bacillota; class Clostridia; order Oscillospirales; family Oscillospiraceae; genus JALEMS01. Next base: position 1,197 of record JALEMS010000057.1, read on the forward strand.
CGGAGGAAAGAGCGGGAGGAACCGAAGCATGAAAAAACGCATACTCTCTGTTTTGTGTGCAGCGGCGCTGCTGCTGTCCCTGCTGCCGGCCGCGGCGCTGGCGGCGGAGGAGACGGCCGGCTTTGCCGACATACAGAACCATTGGGCGCAGACCTATATTGAACAGGCTGTGCAGCTGCAGGTGCTGCGCGGCGTTTCGGATACGGCGTTTGCGCCGGACGAGGGCATGACGCGCGCCATGTTCGTCACGGCGGCCGGACGTTTGACGGCCCGCCATGGCGTGCAGACGGAGGGCGCGCCTGACGCCGGCTTTGCGGACGTGCCGCCGACGGCGTGGTATGCGCCCTATGTCAGCTGGGCGGCCGCCGGCGGCGTCGTCACGGGTGTGAGCGAAACGGTGTTTGACGGCGGCGGCGCGGTCACGCGCGAGCAGATGTGCGCCATGATCGGGCGGCTGCTGACGCTGCTGCAGCGCCTGCCGGCCGCCGGCGCGGACGGTGCGCGCACGTTTACCGATGCGGCGGAGATCTCCGCGTATGCCGCCGACGCCGTGGCGCTGATGGCGCAGCTGGAGATCGTCTGCGGCTATCCGGACGGCTCGTTTGCCCCGAAGGCGCCGGTTACGCGCGCCGAGGCGGCCAAGGTGCTCTGCGCGCTGGAGGCATACCTCAGCCGGCCCGGCGCGGACACACAGCCCGGAACAAAGCCGGAAGAGAGCGGTCCGGCGCAGTCCGGCGGCTCGGGCGGGAAGCTTACGACGTATACGGTGACCTTCCTGTCCAACGCGGAGGACGGCGCGGTCTCCGGCATGCCGGCGGCACAGCAGGTGCGCAGCGGCCGCCGTGCCGCCGAGCCGGCGGCCCCCACGCGCACAGGCTTCGTCTTCGTTGCCTGGTGCGGCGCGGACGGCGCGGCCTTTGATTTTGAAAGCCGCATCACCGCCGACACGACGCTCACCGCCGCCTGGAAGGCGGTCGTCCCCGGCGGGAACGGCGAAGAGACCCTGCTGGAGCAGCGGGAGGACGCCTACCGCCTGGACGAGACCACGGACGCGGTGTATTATCCGAACCTGCTGGACGTCTTTCCGGCCGGAGAGCTGACCGCGGAGAAGGCGCAGGCGCTGGCCGACGCCGTGGGCGGCACGGTCGCCGGACAGCTGACGGGCGAGCTGCCGTTTCTGCAGCTGCTCGTCCCGGCGGAGGACTATGCCGGCCTGCAGGCGCTGGCCGATGTGCTGCTGGCCCGTGAGGACGTCATTTACGCCTGCTGTGATATCCCCGTGCTGCTGACGGCGGACGCGGCGGACAGCAACCCCTGGCCGGACCGGGACGGCAATCCGAATACCGACCGCGGCAACGAAGCCGACCCGGGCGGCACCGACTGGTGGGCCGAGGCGATCCATGCCTACACCGGATGGGAGTATGCGCAGTATGCCTCGCCCGTCAAGGTCGGCGTGATCGACGCGGGCGTTGAGGAAACGCATACCGACCTCGGCGGCGTCGTCCGCTTTCTGCCGCAGTATCCGGACAACCGGCTTGAGGGCGGCAATATGGATCACGGCACGCACGTGGCCGGCATCATTGCCGCGCAGAACAACGACATTGGCATCCGCGGCGTGGCGGATTTCCTCGGGCCGGGCGACCTGATCTGTGCCGATTTCAACTTCGAGAGAGACGGCAAAAAGCAGGACCTGCTGTCGACCGGCGCATACCTGCTGATCACCAAAAGCATGCTGGCCTCCGGTGTGAAGGTCATCAACTGCTCGTTTGGCTGCTTTACGCAGTCAGAGCGGGAGTATCTCAAGGCGGCAAGCGGCGGCGATCTTCTCGTCCGGCTGGCTCTGAAGCACGACCGGGTGTACGATTCCTACCTGCAGGCAAGAAATGCGTATATTGCGGCGACCGGCGAGGTCGCGGCCGCTGCGCTGTGCTCGCTGCTGGAGCATGGGCGCACCGGCTTCCTTGTGGTGCAGTCCGCCGGCAACGGCTATGACGGCGCGTATCAGGACGGCATCGAGGCGGTCCGCAACGGCTTTTTTGCCAGCGTTACGCCGTCCGCAGTGAGCCGGGTGCTCCGCGACCGGGACAGCCAGCTGCGGTTCGGCGACTTCATCGGGCACATCCTCATCGTCGGCGGCGTGGACAACAAACGCTATACTGAAAACGGCACGATCTACTATACCATGAGCACCGGCTCCAATTACGGCCCGTATGTCACGCTCTGCGCGCCCGGCACGAGCATCCGAAGCCTGAAGGCGGACGGCCGCAGCGGCTACACCAGCCTGAGCGGCACCTCCATGTCCGCCCCCATGGTGACGGGCGCGGCGGCGCTGGTCTGGGGCATCGACCCGTCGCTGACGGCCGGCGAGGTGCGCAGCCTGCTGATCGATCAAACCAATACACGTGCGAAGGGCGTGCGCGAAAATGAGGCCATGACCTATCCCATGCTTGACGTCGGCATGGCCGCACGGGCCGCCTATGAGGGGCGGGAGAC
>JALEMS010000026.1 GCA_022768185.1 Clostridiales bacterium
AACGGCCTGTGCACATCGGTGCGCAGGCCGTTTTCTTATGCTTGCATCGCAGCCAACGCGGAGCCGGCCAGCGTTGCGTCCTCCAGTGTGACAAATTCCAGCACCGGGCCGCCCTTTTCTGTCACCTCGCGCTCCAGCAGCGTGCGAATACGCGCAAGGAAGGTGGGCGTGCGGTTGACGGTCGTGCCCTCGGCGCATACGCACAGGGGCAGACCGCCGGCAGGCGTTGACCGCGCGGCAGCGGCGGCAAGCATCGAGGCGGCAAACAGCGCCGCCCGCTGCAGGATACCGTCGGCCAGAGCGCAGCAAAATGCGGCGCCGCACCCGCCGGCGAAGCCTGCGGGCAGCCGGCCCTCCAGCAGCGCGTCAAACTGCGCCATCGTCAGTCGCGGCAGGCGCACTGCGCCTGCCGGCAGCAGCCCCTCGTGCTCGGCAGTCTGCAATGTGCCGTACAGGATGTCGGGCAGGTAGCCGCCGGAGATCATCTTTTCCGCAAGATGGTCGCCGGGCAGGGAGGAGGCTGCGTCCAGCGCGCGGTCGACGCTGCCCTGCGGCAGGCCGGAAAAGCAGCCGCTTTCGGTGTTGACGGCCATGCGGCCGTCCTGTCGCATGGCTTCGGGCGATTTGGTGATGCGTGAGGCCGGCTCGCCGTAGCTCAGGTTTACGCCCGTGCCGAGGATAAAGCCGATGAAGCCGCCGTACCGGCCTGCCGGGGCCATGGCCACCGCACCCAGCAGGGCGGCCACCGTGTCATTGATGAGTCGCCAGCGGCGCACGCCGGGCGCGCCGAGCGCCTGCAGCGCCGCCTCCAGCCGGGCACAGACCAGCGCGCCCTCCGCCCCGGTCACCTGAAGCTCCTTGCACAGCCCAATCAGCTCGCCGTCTCCGTCCGGCCGGATGCGGCAGGGGTAGGAGAAGCACAGACACGCGCGCGGCGCGCGGTCGGCGACCGGCAGCAGCTGCCGCGCCAGCATCGTAAAAAACTCGTCCGCCGTCAGGGGAGCGCGCGAGCCGGGCATGGCGGTTTTGCTGAAATACAGGGTCTCCATACCGCCCGGCGTCAGGCGCACCAGCGCGGTGCGCAGGTTGGTGCCGCCGGCGTCCATCACCAGAACGGGGTCGCCGTCCCGGCTCTCACAGTCCGGACGTACGAACGCCGGCAGCATATGCATCGTGCCGGCTTCGCCGCGCAGGCCGCGCTCCATTGCGTCGAGCCACAGCGCGCGCAGGGCGGAAAAGTCCATGCTGCCGGCGTCCATGCCGTGCCGCGCGAGAAAGCGCGCCGCTTCCGCCGCGCCGCTCACAGGACAAACTGCTCCAGATAACGCTTGCTCAGGCGCAGGGAGGCGAGCACGCGCTCCGGCGTATCCTCAAAGGCGCGATCCTCCACCTCAATGCAGGCAAAGCCCTCATAGCGGATGTCGGTGAGCGCAGAGACAAAGCGGCCCCACTGCACGTCGCCCAGGCCGGGCAGCTTCGGGGACATGTATTCCAGCGGGTAGGCCATCACGCCTACGCGCGCCAGGCGCTCGGGATAGAGCTTGATGTCCTTGAAGTGGACGTGGAAGATCTTGTCGCGGAAGTCGTAAATGGGCTGAATGTAATCCATCTGCTGCCAGACGAAGTGCGACGGATCGTAATTGAGGCCGAGGTTGGGCGAGTTGAGCAGAGCGAACACGCGCTCCCAGTTGGCAGGGGAGGTCATGAGGTTCTGCCCGCCGGGCCACTGATCCGCCCCGAAGAGCATCGGGCAGTTTTCAATGCCGATGCGCACGCCCAGCTCCTCCGCCAGACGCAGCAGCGGCGGCCACACCTCGGCGGCGATCTCCAGATTCTCCTCCACGGTCTTCTTCTGGTCGCGGCCGATGAAGGTGGTGACGAGGTTGACGCCCAGCTTTGCACTGGCGCGGATGACGGTCTCGAGATGGGCGAGGTTTGCCGCGCGCTTTCTGCGGTTTCCGTCCATCGTGTTGGGGTAAAACGCCAGCGAGGAGATGGTGATGCCGTGCGCGGCGGCGTAATCGGTGACGTGCGCGGCGTATGCGTCGTCGGTCAGCACACGCGCCGCGTCGATGTGGCTGACGCCGGCATAGCGCCGCTCGGCCTTTCCTGCCGGCCAGCAGGCGGCCTCCACGCAGGTAAAGCCCATCTCTGCGAGGATGTCGATCATCTGTTCATAGTTGTATGCTTCCAGAATTGCGGAAACCAGACCCAGCCTCATGAGAAGATCTCCTCCTTTTGTTCCAAAAACCCGCCGTCCGGCGGCGTTCTTTTTACCTATTTATACCAAATTACGGACCGCTTTTCAAGCCTCTCTTTCCGCTTCCCCCAGGCGGTCGGCAGGGCATTTCTGACAAAATGCATGCATTGTGATTGACAAATTGACAAAATCGCGGTACTTTTAAGATGAAATTGTGCCCGCATGATGCGGGAAAGATGCCGGCCTGTCCGGCACACATCAAAAAGGAGGCTGTTTGCATTGAAGCCTGAAGTGACCGCGGCGCAGCTGCGCGAGCATGCCCGTGAGATCCGCAGAGCGGCCGTCACCATGATCCATGAGGCCGGCTCCGGCCATCCCGGCGGCTCTCTCTCGGCCGCTGACCTGATCGCCGCACTGTATTTTAAGGAGATGCGGCTTGATCCGAACAACCCGAAGTGGCCGGACCGGGATCGCTTCGTGCTCTCCAAAGGGCATGTCTGCCCGGCTCAGTATGCGGCGCTGGCCGCACTGGGCTATTTCCCGGAGGAAACGCTGCATACCCTGCGCAGGGAGGGTTCCATTCTGCAGGGCCATCCCGACATGAAGCGCTGCCCCGGCATCGACGTGTCCACCGGCTCGCTGGGACAGGGCCTGTCCGTGGCCGCCGGCATGGCGCTGGCCGGCAAGCGCGACGGAAAGGATTACCGCGTCTTCTGCATCGTGGGAGACGGCGAGGCGGACGAGGGCCAGATCTGGGAGGCCATCATGTTTGCCAACGCCCAGAAGCTGGACAACCTCATTGTCATCATCGACAGCAACGGCCTGCAGATCGACGGCCGCTGCGACGACATCATCCCGCACCTCGATCTGGAAAAGAAGCTGGCCGCCTTCGGCTTTGAGACCTGGGACATCGACGGCAACGACATGGATCAGATCCTGCAGGCCCTGGACGAGATCCGCGTCAGCACCAGCGGCAAGCCCAAGTTCATCAACGCCCGCACCGTGAAGGGCAAGGGCGTCTCCTACATGGAGAACAACGCCGGCTGGCACGGCAAGGCCCCCAACGAGGAAGAATACGCGATCGCCATGCGCGATCTGGAAGGAGCGGAGCAGGCATGACCGACAAGCGCATTGCCACGCGCGACGGCTTCGGCGAGGCCATCGTGGAGCTGGGCATGGAAAACCCGGACATTTTCGTCATCGACGCCGACCTCGGCAAGTCCTGCAAGACCGGCGCATTCCTCAAGCAGCTGCCGCAGCAGTATGTGGACGTCGGCATCGCCGAGCAGAACGCCGCCGGTGTGGCTGCGGGCCTTGCAACCTGCGGTAAGATCCCCTTCGTGGTGACGTATGCGGCCTTTGCGTCCATGCGTATGTGCGAGCAGATCCGTCAGGAGGCCTGCTACACCCGCCAGAACGTCAAGATCATCGGCTGCCACGGCGGCTTTACCCCGGCCTTTGACGGCGGAAGCCATCAGGCCGTGGAGGATATGGGCATCATGAGCTCGATCCCCAACATGAAGGTCATCATGCCGGCGGACTATGTTTCCGCCAAGGCGCTGGTGCGCGCGGCGGCGGCTGAACCCGGCCCGGTCTACCTGCGCTTCACGCGGGACGCAATGCCCGTTCTGTACGAGGAGGGTACGAAGTTTGAGATCGGCAAGGCCGTGCAGCTGCGCGACGGCGGAGACGTGGCCATCCTTGCCAACGGCGACACCGTACACCTGGCCCTCACCGCCGCGCAGACGCTGGCCGGACAGGGCATCGAGGCCCGCGTGCTGGATATGCACACGGTCAAGCCCCTGGACGCCGAGGCCGTGCGCCGCTGTGCCGAGGAGATCGGCCGCATCATCACCGTCGAGGATCACAACGTCATCAACGGTCTGGGCAGCGCCGTCTGTTGCGTCACGGCCGAGCTTGGACGCGGCGTGGTGCGCCGCATCGGCATCCCCGACTGCTTCGGCATGTCTGCGCCGTACACACGCCTGATGGAGCTTAACGGCATCACTTCCGCGCGCATCGTCGAGACCGCGCACGCGCTGCTGAAGTAAGCGAAAAAGAAGATCACGCAAAAACCGCACGGGAGCGCTCCCGTGCGGTTTTTGCGTTATGGTGCCGGCTGGTCGGGCGGCTGAAGCAGCGCGTCGCAGGAAACCTGAAAGATCGCCGCCAGCGCAGCCAGCTCGATATCCGTGACGAAGCGGCGGCCGCTTTCAATGCGCTGGATCGCATTTTTGTCCACATCCACGCCGAACAGCTGCAGCCGGTCGGCCAGTGCACGCTGTGACATGCGCGGACTGCAGGCGCGGCGCAGCCGTGCGATCTGCGCGCCGCAGAGGTTGCAGCGGCCGTCCCCGGCCCGGTTTTTGAACATGGCGGCCCTCCAAATTTTAACGTATACGACTTGACGAAATTTATTGTATCGGGTATGATACCCACAAATGACATTCTGTAGATGTCAAAACAGGAAAGGCTGATGAATAAATGACAGTCGTACAGATTACAGTGAACGACATCGTCTATGCGTTCTATAAAAAGGTTGGGGAATGTGCTGGAGGACTTGCACCGGAGCGGGTTATGTCAGATGCGTTGTATCGGTTGGCAGGCGAATTGTCGCTTGATGCATTGCAGGGGGAAAAGAAGAAATAGCGTTGGCCGCGCGCGTCATAGCGTTGGCCGCGGGCGCATATGCTCCAACAGCAATGCTGTACGGAGGTGTTTTTATGGAGGGCAGCTATCCCATTTTGATCGACGGGGTACAGACCGGCACGCTGACCGTAGCGCGCGACGGGCTGATGACGGTGTTTCTGGCCGAATGT
>JALEMS010000030.1 GCA_022768185.1 Clostridiales bacterium
AGCCGCGCGGTGATGCTGTACTGCCAGAAGCTGTGCGCGTAGTAGAAGTCCGGATGGTCGCCCAGCGCGGCGGACCAGAAGGTCCACTCCGACAGCGCCGCAAGGTCGTACTGGTGATAGCCCAGCGAGCGGAAGAAGTACACGCCGGCCTGATAGCCGCCCTCCTCGATGCGCGTGCAGAAGGCGGCGGCACAGTCGGTGATGGGCAGGCTGTAGACGTCCTGCGTGCGCGAATCCGGCTCGGCGACCGGCTCCCAGTCGAAGAACACAGGCAGCTCGAGCCTCCGCCCGTTCAGCTGAGCAAGCACCTGTTCGGCCTCCTCGCGCGCTTCATCGGCCGTGACGGCCTGCGAGAAGAAATAGACCCCGCAGAGGATACCGGCGTCCCGTGCGCCCTGCAGGTTCGTTTCAAAGGACTCGTCCGTGAACAGCTGACCCTGTGTGTAACCGCGGTAGCCGATGCGCAGCAGGGCAAAGCGGATGCCCTGAGCGGCCAGCGCATGCCAGTCGATCTCGCCCTGATAGTACGAGACATCCACGCCGGGGACGGCGGTGCAGTCCTCTCCGGCGTAGGAGATCAGCCCGCTTTCGGATACGGAAAACAGCGCGGGATCGAGCGTGTTTTCCGGCAGACTCTCAATTTTGTTGACCCACATCGTGCCGCCCATGCCGTCGGAGACCTCAACCATACCCTTGTGGGGGTCCGGTTTGAGGCCGGCGCAGCCTGAGAGCAGCGCAAGGCACAGCAGCAGGATCAGAAGCGGACGGTATTTCATAAAGGACCTCGTTTCGGGACGGCTGCGGCGGACGCGGGCGTCTTGCCGCAGAGGGCGGGGCGGCTCACACCTCGACGGGCAGGTCGGGGCGGACAGAGAACAGCCGCCTGCGGATGGTGAAGTAGGCGATGAGCACGGCCGTGCCGGTGATCACCCAGGTGACCGGGTAGACGAACAGCAGGAAGGAGTAGGTGCCGACGCGCGGGAACAGCAGGTAGACCCACGCAAAACGCAGGCCGCACGTGCCGGCCATCGTGATGAGCGCCGGCAGCAGCGAGCGCCCCATACCGCGCAGGGCCGCGCCCGAGATCTCATACGAGCAGGTCATGCACTCCATCAGCAAAATGGTGTTCATACGGAAATAGACATACTCCAGCACGGCCGGCTCGACGGTGTAGAACGAGGCGAACAGCTCCTTCCACACGGAAAAAACAACGCTCAGCAGCAGGCTGAGCGCCACGCCCAGCGCCATGCACAGGCGAAACACCTTCCTGCAGCGGTCGTACAGGCCGGCGGCGTAGTTCTGGCTGGTGAAGGTGGTGGCGGCCTGGACGAAGCCGGTCACCATGAAATAGGAGAAGTATTCAAAGTTGAGCGCTGCGGTCGAGCCGGCAATGGCGTCGGAGCCGAAGCTGTTGATGCCGGCCTGAATGCATACGTTCGACAGGGAGAACACCACGCCCTGCAGGCCGGACGGCGCGCCGATGCGGAAGATCTCGCGCAGGTGGCGGCGGTGCAGCCGCAGACGCTTTGGATGCAGGCGGATGGCCTCCTCCTCATGCAGCAGAAAGTGGAGGACGAAGCCGGCGCTTACGGCGTTGGACGCGCTGGTTGCAATGGCGACGCCCGCAACGCCCAGCCTGCATGCGATGACGAAAAACAAATTTAAAAGGACATTGATGACGCCGGAGAGGAACAGACAGTACAGCGGACGGCGCGTGTCGCCCACGCTGCGCAGCACGGCGGAGCCAAAGTTGTAGAGCATAAAGAACGGCATGCCCAGAAAGTAAATGCGCAGATACAGCACAGCTTGGTCAAGGATCTCATCCGGCGTGTCGATCAGCTGCATGATCGGGCGGGCGATGGCCACGCCCACGAGCATCAGCAGCACGCCGCTGATGAGGGCCAGCAGGATGGACGTATGCGTGGCCTCCTGGGCCTTGTCCTTCTGACCGAGGCCGATGAACTGCGCGATGACGACGTTGGAGCCGACCGACAGGCCGACAAACAGCATGATGAGCAGGTTGATGACCGGCACGCTGCTGCCGACGGCGGCCATTGCGTGGCTGCCGGTGAAGCGTCCGACGACGGCGACGTCGGCGGAGTTGAACAGCTGCTGAAGGATGCTGCTGGCAGCAAGCGGCAGGGCAAAAAGCAGGATCTTTCTGAGCAGAGGGCCATTGAGCATGTCAATCTTGTGGCTGGGTTGTTTCCGGGGCTGCATGACAGGAAGCCTCCTTGATGGTCGGGCGCGGCGAAATTCGTGCCGCTGCGGCAAAAACTGCGGGGCTTTCATTGTACCACGTTTTTGCACGCCGTCAATGGGCATTACGGTCTTTGACGGGTGCGGGCGGCAAGAACCGCATACCGCCCGGCGAAGGCGGCCCGGCGGGAAAATGCGCAGGGAAGCGAGGAGCATACAAAACAGGAAGCATTCTCATAAGAGAATGCTTCCTGTTTTGGTGGGGGAAGGTGGATTCGAACCACCGAAGGCATTGCCAGCAGATTTACAGTCTGTCCCCTTTGGCCACTCGGGAATTCCCCCATATGAAATTTTGGAGCTGGTGGACGGACTTGAACCCCCGACCTGCTGATTACAAATCAGCTGCTCTGCCAGCTGAGCTACACCAGCATCTCACCGGCTTGCTTATGATAGCAGACCTTGTCCGTTTTGTCAATCGTTTTTTCGCATTTTTTCATTTTTCCCGTCTGCCGGCGCGCGTACGGCTGCGCGGCGGCTGGCGGCGGTACCGCCGTGCATGCGGCGTCGGCCGGACTGCAAAAATGCAAAAACCGAAGGCCGGCCGGGCCTTCGGTTTCTTTCTGTCTTACAGCTGTGCGCGGATGATCTTGCCGCTGGTGGTTTTCGGCAGGCTTTCGCGGAAGACGATGATGCGCGGGTATTTATAGGGTGCGGTGCGGTGCTTGACGTAGTCCTGAATCTCCTTTTTCAGCGCGTCGGTACCCTCCGTGCCCTTCGTGAGCACGATGCTGGCCTTGACGACCTGACCGCGCACCGGGTCGGGCGCCGCCGACACGCCGCACTCGAGCACGTACGGCAGCTCCATGAGCACGCTTTCGATCTCGAAGGGCCCGATGCGGTAGCCGGAGGACTTGATGAGATCGTCCACGCGGCCGACGTACCAGAAATAGCCGTCCTCGTCGCGCCAGGCGGTGTCGCCGGTGTGGTAATAGCCGTCATGCCAGACCTCAGCGGTCTTGTCCTCCGGGCCTTCATAGCCGCGGAAGAGGCCGCAGGGCACGCCGTCGGCCGTGCGCACGACGATCTCACCCGTCTCGCCGGCCTTCACCGGCTGGCCGTCCGGGCCGAGCAGCTGCACGTCGTAGATGGGCACGGGCTTGCCCATCGAGCCGGGCTTCGGCGTCATGCCGTTGAGGTTTGCCAGCATGACGGTCGTCTCCGACTGGCCGAAGCCCTCCATCACCGACAGACCCGTTGCCTTGCGGAACTGCTGGAACACCTCGGGGTTGAGCGCCTCACCGGCGATGGTGGCGTGCTGCACGCTGGAGAGATCATACTTTGACAGATCCTCCTTGATGAGCATACGGTACATGGTCGGGGGCGCGCAGAAGGTGGTGATCTGGTATTTGGCGAACATCGGCAGGATGTCCTCGGCGTGGAAGCGGTCGAAGTCGTAGACGAAGACGGCCGCCTCGCAGAGCCACTGGCCGTACAGCTTACCCCACAGCGCCTTGGCCCAGCCGGTGTCGGAAATGGTCAGGTGCAGGCCGTTGGGGTCGACGCAGTGCCAGTATTTTGCCGTGATGTAGTGGCCGAGCGGATATTTGTAGCAGTGCATGGCGAGCTTCGGATAGCCTGTGGTGCCGGAGGTGAAGAACATGAGCATGGGGTCCTCGCCGCAGGGGGCGTTGACCGGACGGATGTATTCGTCGGAGAACATGCGCAGCTCGCCGTCAAAGTCGTGCCAGCCGTCCCGGTTGCCGCCGACGAGGATGCGCGCCTCCAGGGTGGGGCACTGCGCCGCCGCGGCGTCGACCTCTCCGGCCACGCCGCCCTCGGCGGTGCACAGCACTGCCTTGACGCCGGCGGCGTTGAAGCGGTATTCAAAATCCTTGGCCAGCAGCTGGCATGCCGCCGGGATGGCCACGGCGCCCAGCTTGTGCAGGCCGAGAATGGCGAACCAGAACTGATAATGCCGCCGCAGCACAAGCATCACGCGGTCGCCGCGCCGGATGCCGAGCGAGCGGAAGTAGTTGGCTGCGCGCGAGGAATAGCGGCTGACGTCGCGGAAGGTGAAATACCGTTCGTTGTGCTCACGGTCGACGTGCAGCAGGGCGAGCTTGTCCGGCTTGCGGCGGGCCAGCGCGTCCACCACGTCGAAGGCAAAGTTGAACGAGTCCTCGTTCTGGAACGTCAGGCGCTCGAGATGGCCGTTCGCGTCTTCCTGCGGGACGATGAAGCGCTCATGAATGGCGGGGCGCGCCTCCGGCGCGGGCGCCGGAGACGGGGCTTCCGGCGCGGGCGCGGCCTCCGGAGACGGAGCCCCCGGCGCGGGCGCGGCAGTGGCACAGGAGGCGGCGGTGCCGTGCAGCGCCGGGCGCACCTCCGCGCCGGGGTTGAGGACGATGGCGTAAAACTCGGCGTCCTGCCCCTCGGCAGCAATCATGCCGTGGGGGGCGGCGGAGTCGTAATAGATCACGTCGCCGGGGCGCAGCAGCTCGATGTGGCCGCCGACCTGCACGCGCAGGCAGCCGCTGATGACGATGTCGCATTCGTGGCCCTCGTGCGTGGTCAGCTCGATGGGGCGCTTTTCGGCCTCACGGTCATACTTGCACTGGACATACAACGGCTCGGCGATGCGGTTGCGAAACAGGCCGGCCATGTTGTAGTAGGCCATGCCGTGGGCCTGCTCGATAAACTGGCCCGCGCCGCGCCGCGTGACCGTGTAGGAGGTCAGGCGCGGACTGACGCCGGAGATGAGATCGGTGACGTCGACGCCCAGGGCCAGCGCGCAGCGGTAAAGAAAGGCAAAGTTCAGGTCGACCTGTCCGGCCTCGCAGGCACGGTATTCCTGTACGCTGACGTCGGCGCGCTGCGCCATTTCCTCCACGCTCAGTCCCACGATCTCACGCAGCTCGCGGATACGTCCGGCCATCTCCTGCAGGCGAAGCTCCAGCCCGTTTGTCACAGCAGCCATTGTCTGATCCTCCGTTCAAAATTCTGATTCCCGGCAGCAGCTGCCGGATAAAACAAAACATCCCGAGTCGAAAGACTCGGGACGGCTTTTACAAAACCGCGGTACCACCCGCATTGCGCACCCTGTGCGCCACTCAAAGGCTCTGACAAGCCCGTCGCCTTAACGCGGCTGGACGGAAGGCTCTACTTGCAGCGCACTGCGTTCTGCCTCCGGTTCGGGAGCGACACGTCCCTGGGGATTTCCGCCTGTGGCTCGCACCAACCGCCACTTCTCTGCGGCGTCCTTCCCCGGACACTCTCCGTCTGCACCTTTCTGTAATGGCATATTCTTTACCACAGATTTTTCGTTCTGTCAAGCATTTTTTTGCGCCTGTATTTCCGGAGCGCGGGCACGGCGTGCCGGTTTTCCGTATGCGGAAAAAAACTCCGTACATTTTGTCTGCGCAGGCAATACAATTGAATCTGTCATCTGTGCTATACTGCCAATGAACGAAGGATTCCCACTCATTCCCATCATACGAGTGCAAAAGCCCCACGTCAGCGGCAGACGCGGGGCTTCTGCGTCAGGAGGATACTGTGGCCGAGAAACTGACCGTCCGGCATATTCTGAAGCTGCCCGTGTTCATCGGCGCGCGCGTGCGCGCCGGCTCCGGCGGACTGGAGCGTCAGGTGCAGACCATCCGCGTTGGTGAGACGGTCTACACGCCGGAATGGATTCGTGGAGGAGACTTTATTTTCGGCGCGCTGCCGTTTCTGAGCAGCGTGGACTCAGAGGAGGCGCGCACGGCGCTGCTGTGCCGCTGGACGCGCGAGCTGAACCAGTCCGGCGCAAGCGCACTGGGTGTGATGCTCGGCTTGTACCTCGACGAGCTGCCACGCGAGCTTCTGGAAATGGCCGAGCAGATGGATTTCCCGATCGTGGAATTTTCGCGCGACACCGATCAGCGTGAAGTTCTGGAAAGCGTGATGCGCGAGCTGTTTCTTGCCCGCGAACGGGAGCGCCGCCGGGCGACCTTTGCCTTCATGCAGCTGTGCCAGACCATGGTCGGGCCGCACCGGCTGGCCTCGGTGGCGACTCGGCTGGCAAATTTTGCGGAAAACCCGGTCGTGATCGAAAATGAGCGCTTTGAATTTCTCACAGCGTCGGAAATGACCGGCGAGGACGTGCGCGGCATGCTGCGTGCCCGCCGTGCGCCGGAGGTCGTGCAGGCGCTTGCCGCGCGCGCGGCGGCGACCGACGGACAGGAAAGCCCGATGGTAACCGCCTTTTCCGACAACGGGCGCAGCCGTACCCAGCTGACCTGGCCGGTGAAGGCCCGGGAGCGGACGATCGGCTATCTGAGCCTGATCGATCTGCGCCGCCCGATCCTGGGGGAGCACCAGCTGCTGATCGAGACGTGCCTGGGCGCGGTGGCGCTGGATATGAGCCAGCAGTTTTTCGTTGAATCCGAGCTGTGGCGCGTGCGGCGCGAGCTGTTCGAGCTGCTGCTGCGCGAGCCGCCGGAGGAGGCGGCGGTGCGGCACATGGCCGAGGTGCTGGGGCTGGAGCCGGGCCGGGAGCACACGGCGCTGTTCATCCGGCTGAAGACGGAGTCGGCCGCGGCGTGCGCCCTGCACGGGGCGGAGCCGGAGCGGTTTGAATACGCGGTGAGCGCGGCGGTGCGCACGGTGCGCGAGACGGTGGAGTCGGCGCAGCTGCGCACGTTTCTGTGCGTCTGGCACGGCAATGTACTGGCGCTGGCGGAAAACGCCGGGCGAAGTCCGGAGACGATGAAAAAGCTGGCGACGCGTCTGTGGGAGCGTCTGGTGGCCGCGCAGCCGCATGTCAGCGTCCGTGTCGGACTCGGCAGGCCCGGGCAGGGCCTGCACGCGCTGCGGGAAAGCTGCATCGAAGCGCAGGACACGGTCGACTGCATCTGCCGGTTCCGCCGGAGCGAGTCGGTGCTGCGCTATGACGAGCTGGGACAGAGCGCGCTGCTGCTGCCGGTGCTGCGGGAGCAGGAGACGGCGCGCAGCTATTGCCGCAACATCCTCGGCGCGCTGATCGATCGCGACCGGGCCGACGGCACAGAGCTGCTGCGCACGCTGCAGGTCTATCTGGAGTCCAACTGCAATCTGTCCGAGGCCGGGCGGGTGCTGTGCCTGCACCCGAAGTCTGTCCGATACCGCATCGACCAGATCGTGCAGCTGCTGCCTGTGGGGCTGTCGTCGTTCGGCGACCGCAGCGCGGTGGGGCTGGCGCTCAGCCTCTACCAGGGACTGGAGCAGGAGCGGGGATCTCAGCGGCCGTAGCGGGCGGAGACGCCCGGAGAAAACAACATTTTACAGGGGGGAGTATCTTGGCAAAAGCATTCAATCAGGAGGTCTTTGAGTCGCTGCCTGTGCCGAAGGCTGTGGCGGAATTTGTCGTTCCGGCCATGCTCAGCACCATCATCACCATCATCTACAGCCTGGCCGACACGTTCTTCGTCGGCCTGATCGGCGACCCGAATCAGATCGCCGCCATGTCGGTGGCCTTTCCGGTTTATCAGTTTCTCAACGCCTTCGGCAATCTGTTCGGACTGGGCACCAACAGCAGCATGTCCCGTTCGCTGGGCGAGAAAAAATATGACCGCGTCAGCCGCGCCTCGGCCCTGGGCCTGTGGGCAGGCGTGGTGTTCATCGCGGTGATGTGCGTGGTGCTGGCCTGCGTGATGCGGCCGCTGCTGCACGTCATCGGCGCGACGGACAACACCTATGCCTATGCGCGCGACTATCTCCGGTGGACCTTTGTCATCGGCGGTATTCCTATGGTGGCCTCCATCGTGCTGTGCAACCAGCTGCGCGCCGAGGGGCAGGCAAAGAAGGCCAGCTTCGGCCTGATGATGGGCGGCGTGCTCAACTGCGTGTTCGATCCGCTGTTCATTTTCGTGTTTGACAATGCGGTCGTCGGCGCGGCGCAGGCGACGACGCTGTGCAACGTCATTTCGCTGTGCT
This sequence comes from Clostridiales bacterium, assembly GCA_022768185.1. GTDB lineage: Bacteria > Bacillota > Clostridia > Oscillospirales > Oscillospiraceae > JALEMS01. The sequence goes on from JALEMS010000030.1 coordinate 8,152, forward strand.
ACTTTCTGTGCGTTTACGCAAAGCGGAAAGAGGACAGCTACATCTGTCTCAATCCCTTCAAATACCGTTTCGACGGCGCGCTGCTGCGCGAGATCGTGCTGGTCGGCCTGCCGTCGTGCTGCCTGACCGTGCTGGGCGCAACGGGGTGCTTTGTACAGAACCATCTGCTGGCCCGCTACAGCGACGAGGCCGTGGCGGCCTTCGGCATCGTGACGAAGGTGGCATTCATCGGCATCAACTGCACGCACGGCGTGGCGCAGGGCGTGCTGCCGCTGATCGGTTACAACTTCGGGGCAAAGAATTTTAAGCGCGTGCGCGCGGTAAACCGCTGCGCCATCCGCATCCTGCTGTGCATTGCCGTGGCGCTGCTCATACTGTGCGAGCTGTTTCCGCGCGCGTTCATCCGCGCGTTCATCAACGACGCGGCGACCATTGCCCTCGGTGCACCGATGCTGCGGCTGTACATCCTGTGCATGCCGTTTATGAGCATCATTCTGCTGACGAGCACGCTCTGCCAGGCTGTCGGCAAGTGGAAGCATGCGTTGGCCATGCTGGCCTTCCGCCAGCTGGTGTTCAACATTCCGTTCATGATATTGCTTGACCGCTTCGTCGTGCCGATGTACGGCGTGCCGCTCGGCCAGCCATGCTGCGATGTGCTGTGCCTGTTTCTTGCCATCTGGGTCTATCGCCGGGTGTTTGTGCGCGCGATGCAGGTGTAATGGAAACGCCCCCTGATGCAGGTTTTTTCTGCATCAGGGGGCTTCTTGTCTATTGTCCGTTTTTACCGGGGCGGCTTGGTGCATCCGGGCTTTGGGCTTGTGGAGCTTCAGGGGGATCAGAGCGGAGCCGCCGCAGCGTGGCCAGATCGTCGACCAGCGCGCAAAGCTGCAGGCAGAAGAGCAGACCGACGTCCGTGCGCGAGCCTGCCAGATAGAGGAACATGTGATGGATTTGGTTTAGGGACGGCACGTGGATTGCCGTCAGGATGAGAAACAGCAGCACGCCGACGCCGTCGCAGACCAGCCGGGCGCGGGGCGGGATGCCGCTGCGTATCCTCGTGCCGAGATAAAAGCAGACTGCCGCCAGAAAGATCGGAACCAGCCAGCTGATGAGGATCGCGGTGCCGCGATAGTGCGGTCGGTAGCGATCCGGGAGAAAGATCGACACGGCGGAAAGAAGGACGATCACAACATTCAATGTAAGTAAAAGCCTGCGCTTTACGGTAATATTCATTGTTTCATTCCTGCTTTCACTCTGCGAATTGAGGGAACACGGAATACGCGCAAATTACATAGCATCACCTCGGCTCTGAACAATAAAATGATTTTTCAAATTCAATTACTGCGCAACAACTACAATTAAAACATAGCATGCAGGCAAGAAAGTGTCAACAACAAACAAAAGAAAAATCAGTTGGAGCAGTCAAAAATTCAAAAACAGGTGAGGGCCTGAGAAGCAGGGCGTCAGCTTCCGGGGAGGCGACCTGTGAAGCCATCCCGGACTTTGTTCCATTTTGAGGGCGCAGGCTTTGAAAGCCCTGAAGCAGTACCAGAAAGCACAACGCATTCTTCCTGACATGGAAACGCCCCCTGATGCAGGTTTTTTCTGCATCAGGGGGCTTCTTGTCTGTTGTCCGTTTTTACCGGGGCGGTTTGGTGGAAGCGTGCGTTTCAAAACGGAGCTTCGGCATGTTATCACAGCTGGTTGCGGATGATTTTGCCGCTGATGGTCTTGGGCAGGCTCTCGCGGAATTCCACGATGCGGGGATACTTATAGGGCGCGGTGCGATGCTTGACGTAGTCCTGAATTTCCTTTTTCAGCGCGTCGGTGCCCTCCGTGCCCTTCGTGAGCACGATGCTGGCCTTGACGACCTGACCGCGCACCGGGTCGGGCGCCGCCGACACGCCGCACTCGAGGATGTACGGCAGTTCCATGAGCACGCTTTCGATCTCGAAGGGCCCGATGCGGTAGCCGGAGGACTTGATGAGATCGTCCACACGGCCGACGTACCAGAAATAGCCGTCCTCGTCGCGCCAGGCGGTGTCGCCGGTGTGGTACAGGCCGTCATGCCAGGCCGCGTGCGTGGCCTCGTCGTTGCGGTAATAGCCGGCGAACAGACCGCAGGGCACACACAGGTCGGTGCGCACGACGATCTCGCCGGTGACGCCGTCGTCCACGCTGTTGCCGTCCGCGTCGACGATGTCCACGTCGAAGGCACAGGTCGGCTTGCCCATGGAGCCGGGCTTCGGCTCCATGCCGACGAGCGTCGCCACGGTCAGCGCCGTTTCCGTCTGGCCGAAGCCCTCCATCGGGGCCAGGCCCGTGGCCTTCTGGAACTGCTGGAACACCTCGGGGTTGAGCGCCTCGCCGGCGATGGTGGCGCGCTGCACGCTGGAGAGGTCGTATTGCGACAGATCCTCCTTGATGAGCATGCGGTACATGGTCGGGGGCGCGCAGAAGGTGGTGATCTGGTATTTGGCGAACATCGGCAGGATGTCCTCGGCGTGGAAGCGGTCGAAGTCGTAGACGAAGATGGCTGCCTCGCAGAGCCACTGGCCGTACAGCTTGCCCCACAGCGCCTTGCCCCAGCCGGTTTCGGAGATGGTCAGATGCAGGCCGTCGGGGTCGACGCAGTGCCAGTATTTGGCGGTGAGGAAATGGCCGAGGGGGTATTTGTAGGAATGCGCGGCGATCTTGGGATAGCCTGTGGTGCCGGAGGTGAAGAGCATGAGCATCGGGTCGTCGCCGCCCGGCGCGTCCATGCCGGACTGACGGATGAATTCCTCGGAATACAGGCGGAACTCGCTGTCAAAATCACGCCAGCCGGAGCGCGTGCCGCCGACGAGGATGCGCGTCTCCAGCGTGGGGCACTGTTCGACGACCGCGTCGACCTCTCCGGCAACGCTGCCGTCTGCCGTACACAGCACCGCCTTGACGCCGGCGGCGTTGAAGCGGTATTCAAAATCCTTGGCCAGCAGCTGGCTGGTGGCGGGGATGGCCACGGCGCCGAGCTTATGCAGGCCGAGAATGGCGATCCAGAACTGATAGTGCCGCTTGAGCACGAGCAGCACACGGTCGCCGCGCTCGATGCCGAGCGAGCGGAAGTAGTTTGCTGCGCGCGCGGAATAGCGGCTGAGGTCGCGGAAGGTGAAGTATCGCTCGTTGTGCTCGCGGTCGACGTGGATCATGGCCAGCTTGTCCGGCTTGCGGCGGGCCAGCGCGTCCACCACGTCGAAGGCAAAGTTGAAGCGCGCCGTGTCATGGAAGCGCAGCTCGCGCGGCGTACCGCGCTCGTCTTCCTCGACGGCGATAAACTCCTGCCATACGCGCGGCTCGTCGGCCTGCTTCTGCTCTGCCGGCACGGCTGCGCCGGTGACGGCGGTGACCTCGGGGCGCATGGCCTCGTGATACTGCCCGGCCTCCTTTGCGTCGCCCGAGACGACCACGGCGCAGAACAGGCAGTCCTCGCCGCCGATGGCGATCATGCCGTGGGGCTTGGAGCTGTCGTAGTAGATGCTGTCGCCGGGACAGAGGATCTCCGTGTGCGTTCCGACCTGCACCTTGAGCATACCGGAGAGCACCAGGTCAAACTCGTGACCGGAGTGGGTGGTCAGGTGGATGGGCTGGGTCTGCAGATCCTTGGAATAGGTATACAGCACGCGGTAGGGCTCGATGAGCTTGCCGCGGAACATGGGGGCAAGGCTGGTGATCTCGATGCCCTCCTCGCGGGCGGTCAGCTCGCCCTCGCCGGCGCGCGTGACGGTATAGCCGGTCAGGCGGGCGGAGGTGCCTTCCAGGATCTCGGTCATTTCCACGCCGAAGGTCAGCGCGCACTTGTGCAGGAAGGTGAAGGGCAGATCCTGTGTGCCGCTCTCCAGCGCGCGGTATTCCTCGGGCGTCAGGTCGGTGTGTGCGGCCATCTCCTCGACGGTGAAGCCGGAGATGTCCCGCAGCTCGCGGATGCGCTGGGCAATGGTCTGCAGTCTTGCCTGGGTCTCGGTGTTTCCGCTCATGATGCTTACCTCTCAAATCAAAATATCAGATTGAGCATATCCGGAATTGCCTGGCGCGAAATGCCCGGAAAAAACAAAAAATCGCCTCAAAGAATCAAACTCTTTGAGACGAGTAATCGTTTACCCGCGGTACCACTCAAATTGCGCAGAAGCTGCGCCGCTCGGCAGGCTCCATCAAGCCCTTCCTCTTAACGCGAGGATCACGGAGACGCTTACTGTCCTGTGGGATTTCAGCCTCCCGGCTCGGAAGGGATGGGCCTTTCGGGGGATTGTACGTCCGGTTCTCACCAGCCACCGGCTCTCTGTGCGCGCGCTCCTCCGGCCTTCTTCGTCGCTGCCATTACCCGGATGATACCACACGTGCGCACGCTTGTCCATCGCCTTTTTTTCTCAATTTTTCCGTGCATCGGCATGCGCTTTGCGCAAAATGACGGCATGGCGGAAACCGA
>JALEMS010000012.1 GCA_022768185.1 Clostridiales bacterium
TCATGGGGCTTCCAGTGCCTTTTTCGGCAGTCCATCTGCTGTTCATCAATCTGCTGACGGATTCCCTGCCTGCTATTGCGCTGGGGCTGGAGCCGCATACCGATGAAGTCATGCGAGAGAAGCCGCGTCCCCGGAACGAAGATATCCTGACGAAGCCTTTCCTCCTCAGCGTCGGCATGGAGGGACTGGTGATCGCCGCCGCCACCATTACGGCGTTCTATCTGGGGCTGAGCTATGGCGAAGCCGCTGTCGGTCAGACGATGGCGTTTTCCACCCTGTGTTTGAGCCGCCTGTTCCACGGCTTCAGCTGTAAGTCGCAGCATCCGGTGCTGCTGACCCGGAAGTTCTGGAACAACCGGGCGCTTTTAGGAGCCTTTGCCGCAGGCAGCCTGCTGCTGGGACTGGTGCTGTTCGTTCCTGCATTGGAGCCGCTGTTTTCAGTTGTGCCGCTGTCTATTGGCATGCTCGGTGCTGTAGTGGGACTGGCATTTTGTTCTATGCTGATGATCCAGATGCCGAAGCTGTTCCGCCGCGGCGGCTGAAACTCAGTTGAAGATTGCCGTACAAAAAACATGGAGGCTTCCGAATTCCGGAAACCTCCATAAATTTATCAGATTCGACAAAAGAAGAATTGACCACCTAGGCGGCGTTGAACGGCTCCAGATCGATATGATTCTTCCATTCGTCCGTGACACCAGCATCGCGCAGCAGCTTTGTCACGGTTTTATTCAAGCCATCGACTCTGTCGCTGCTGACTGCCTTCAGGTCAAAGCTGGCATCGCCGGCGTCGTCCAGAATCGCGGGATCCTCGCTGCCATCCAGCATGGCGTTTGCCTGCTGCAGGCTGCCGCCTGCGCTGCCGTGCGCGACAGTATCAATGCTCACGAGCAGATTGACCAGCGTATCCTTGCTCTCGGGTGCATACATCCAGCCGGTCACGTCACCGCTGTAATTGACCGTGACGGTGGTCTGGGACTCTAGCCGGTACAGCAGCGTTACGAGCTGTGCGCGGGTGCAGGATGTGTCCGGCAGCAGGCGGTTATTGGAGCCCTTGAGAATTTCGGTGTTGACTGCCCACGCCATCGCTTCGCGGGCATACTCGGAAAGGCTGTCATAATCGTCATACTCGCGGATCGCCATACCATCCTGCGTGGTGTCGAAGCCCTGCGTCTTTGCAAACCGCCAGAGCATCGTGACCGCCTGTTCCCAGGTCACGGCGTTCGCTGTGCCGAAGGTGGTCTTATCGAGTCCTGTCACAATGCCGAGGCTTGCCGCCCAGCGGACAGCTCCTGCGTAATAGGCGCCTTCCGTGACATCGGAAAAGTTCATCGCAGAATTTACGACCGGCTTCCCGGTGGCCCGCTAGAGGAAGGCCACAAAGTCGGCGCGGGTGCAGTCACGCTCCGGCGCGAATGCGTCCTTGCTGACACCGGAAGTGATTTCTTTTCCGACTGCCCAGTTGACAGCGTCATAAAAATAATCCTGTTTCGTTACGTCTGTAAACGCCTGTGCCGGTTCTGTGGCAAGCGCCTGTGCGCTCAGCTCTGGTGGACTTCCATCCGCTTGCCTTCGCGCTCATCGATCTGACTGCCTATCACAGCGGATATCTCGGGCAGCGCCATTTGAAGGAGGAAGCAACGGCGATTTTCCCGGACTCTCTTTTATACAAAGGAAATGTTATGCTTTTTCTGCACGGCGGGAGGATATGGAGCGATTTCCCGCACTGGCGGAGGAATTTCAGCTCAAGATCATTGTGTCGGAGAAAATTGACGACCTGTTTGCGCTTCCTGCGCTCTATCGCACGGCAAGCGAGGCACTGGCGCTGATGACGGACGAACACTTCCACGGCGGTCGCGTCTACACTGTTGCGCAGCTGCGCACGCCGCTGCTGCTGAAAAATCTGGAAGGGCGGGAAGATTTGATCGCGCAGGAGGTGCGCACCCTTGCCGCGCACGAACGGGAAAAGGGCACACAATACTGCGAGACGCTCTATGATTATCTGATCTGCTGCCGGTCGCTGCAAAAGACCTGCGAGGCGCTCTTTGCCCACCGCAACACGGTGCTCTACCGCATCCGAAGAATGCAGGAGAAATTCGGCATTCCGTTGGATGAACCGCTCAAGCACGCAGACCTGCTGCTGAGCGTGTCGCTTCTTTTGCTTGAAGCGAAGGGTCCGGATTTCTTCCTGCCCAGAACGCCCTCAGAAAATTCATAATGCGGTCATGTTTCAAACAAGATTTCGTCATAACTTTCTGTCAGGATGGGGCTACCGTTCAAAAAGAACGGAACACCCTTGATGAAAGGAAGTTTGACCTATGAAAAAAGTATTGGCAATTTTGCTGGCCCTTTCGGTGCTGGCCTTGAGCGCCTGTGCAGCCAAGCAGGCTAATTCGGATACACAGAAGGACTCCAACACAGCGGAAACGGAGCAGCAGCCGGATTCTGCGCAGACCGCAGAAACACAGCAGCCCGCGCAGGAAGCAAAGCGCATTGAACCGTTGCCGGAAACTCTTGATGTAAACGCGCTGACCGACGCGACCGTCGCAGCAAGCTTCGGCGCGGAGGACATCTCCGAAAAAGACGGTAAGACGGAGATCACCCTGACGGCCTATGATTATGACGTCTATGATATGGTGGACATTGCACAGCTTGCCGTCGGCGATACCATCGTTGTAGACGGTAAGGACATGGTCGTCACGTCCAGAGAGGACAAGGACGGCTTTGTTACCATCAATGGAGGACTCGAGCAGGGCGGTGTCGATCTGACGAGCGATGACAGCGGCGTTTATTATGCCGTTGGCATGGAC
>JALEMS010000018.1 GCA_022768185.1 Clostridiales bacterium
AGCACCTGCACCCGGGCGCAGATCGTCACCTTCCTGTGGCGGGCCTTCGGCGCATAAGCCAAATTCGCAGCATTTTCCCGGAAGCAAGCGCATTCGGACCGGGACACGGGCGCCGGCAGATACAGGCGCCCGCGCCCCGGCAGGGCAAATACCGCCCAAGTCCCGAACCTGCGCAGGCAAATCCCAAAGGAGGCAGCCTATGAGCATTTTCGACCAGTTGAAAAACAAAGCCCAGACCACGGCCCAGTCCGCGGTGCGGACCGCCGCCCGTAATCTGGGAAACCAGCAGGAGACCTTCCTCTTCTCCGCCCTGCCGGAAAGTGTGGAGCAGCTGCGCGCCCTGCCGGAGGCGGCCATGGACACCCCCTTCCGGACGGCGGCGCTGACGGTCTGCGCCCTGTGCGCGTTTGCCGCATCCCAGGACGTGGGCACGCAGCTGCTGAACTTCCTGCGGGGACCCCGGCCCCTGAACGGCCACGACATCTCATTTCTCAAGGACCGCTTCCGGGGCGGGCGGACCTACATCCCGTTTTCCTACTTCGCCGGGGCCACGCCGGACAACGACTACACCCCCACACAGCCCTATACCGTTACCGTCACCGCCGACGCCCACTCCTATGACGAGCAGGGCTACGCCCGGCTGTATATTGCCAGCGGCGGCGCAGACAGCCCCCGGCCCATCAAGCTGCGGAAAAAGGCCGACGGCCAGTGGTGCCTCTGGGAGCAGTACCTGCTGACGGACATCCGCCAGCCGAAGGCCAATGACCCCTGGGCGTGAGCCAACCGAGAAGGAGTAAACGGATATGAAACGATTTGCCGCGCTTTGCCTGACCCTTCTGTTCCTGGCGGGCCTCACCGCCTGCGGCGCCAAGCCGGACACGGGACAGGAACCGGAAGAAGTCCCGGGAGCGGCGGAGACCGAAACTGCCGTGGAAACAGACCCGGACGCGGTCACCGTGTCCACCGGCGCCTCGGATGACCAGCCATATTTCGATCTGGTGTGTGACTACCGCCTGATGATGGCGGACCCGTACAGATTCTCCGACGCCGACTGGCCCGGGGCGCAGGGTACCCTGAAACTCGTCGACAGCATGATCCAATGGTATGGGGACGGTTATCTTTCGGACGGGATGGGCTACGTGATCCAGGACGTCAGCGGCGACGGTGTGCCGGAGCTGGCCATCGGCCCCCTGCCGGATTACGACGTGTGGCTGGGCGCCCTTTATACCCTGGTGGACGGGAAGCCCCAACTGGTCTTTTCCTATGACGAATACGGCCGCTATGCCTATACGGGGAACGGCACCTTCTTCTTTACCGGCAGCAGCGGGGGAACCGCGTACGGCCAGGGAACGTACCACCTCACAGAGGACGGGACGGCCCTGATCTGCGACAGCTTCTGCTTCTACCTGGACGGAGACCGGACGGTCTATACCAACACCACCGGCAGCTGGGACGTGTCGGAGTCCCGGGAATCGGGAATGGACATCGGCGACTTCAACGCCTGGGAGGGCTTTGAGCCGGAGTATGAGATACCCATGACGCCCTTTTCCGCCTCTGACTTCGTCAGGGCGGAGCCGTAGGTGTCTGTCCGGTTTGCGCCGGAGAGCGGAGACTACGACGAGGTGGTGCTGAACGACGGACCTGGATTGCTTCGGGGTTGTTGTAAGGGGCAAGGGATGATTGTTTCCGACCGGCCGCAAACGATCTGAAACTGGAGGAAAACATGAAACGAGAATTTGCTGCGATCTCGCTGGCGGCGCTGCTGATACTGACCAGCGCCTGCGGCCAGACGGGACCGGACAAAAATCCGGCACAGCAGGAGCAAGCTGCGGATGCGCCTTTGAAAAAAGAGGTCGCCGTCAGCGAGCTGTGCAGCGAGGACGGCACCGGCACCGACAATGAGGGGGTGGAATACCACTATTCCTACCATGTGCCGCAGATTGAGGACGACACGGCGGACGCCGCCGCCATCAACCAGGAGATCGCCGCATATTACGGCAATCGGGCCATGGACGGTCAGCTGTGCATGGAGAACGGGGAGCCGCCGGCGTGCTGCACCGTGTCCTATGAGAGCTACCGCTGCGGCGATGTGCTGGCGCTGGTGGTGACATGCGCGTACTATTACGATAATTATGAGGAGTACAGCGTCTACAACTACGACACGGCCAACGGCGTGCGGCTCGCCAATGAAGATCTTCTGGCCATGCGGGGCGTGACGCAGGCGCAGGCCCTGTCCGCCATCCGCCGGGCGGCGGCAGCCTGCTATGACGATCAGTACTTCCCCGCGTGGGTGGGGAGCGGCTTTGACACCACGTCGGGCGCCTATCAGGAGCTCAGGGCCTGGACCCTCTCGGAGGACAACATCACCCCGGAGCTGCCCCTTTATCTGGACGACGGCGGCGCCATGCACACCATTGCCGCCATCGGCTGTCACGCAGGCGTGGATTGGCTGTTCCGGACGTTGACACTGGATCTGGAGGACAACGCCGCCGATGTGGAGACCGAAACATCCCTGGACTATCTGACTGTGACCCGCCGGGGCAGTGCGGTCACCCTCCGCTGGAACGATACGCCCCGGGGCGCCGCACTGCTGGAGGCGTACGGCTATCTGGACGCCATCCCCTACGGGCAGGAACTGACGGTGAACGGGCTTTACAGCGAGTACACCCAGGTCTTCTGCGGCGCCATGGGAGAGCCGGAAGCGCCCTATGTGCTCCTGTTGACGACGGAGGGCCGGGTGGAGTATATGGATGTCCTGACCTGCATGCAGGCCGGGTATTGCTGCGCCAGCGGCCCCCTGCTGGGGGCGAAGGATGTGCGGTCCTTCACCACGGATACCGATGAAAACGGCCTGCAGGGGGTCTACGCCGTTACCGGCAGCGGAGAGAAGATCGATCTCTGCGATCTCATCGACGCCGACCGGCACAGCATGAGTGAGAGTCTGTACGGCGATTGGCGCTGCAGCTATACCGCGGACGACGGCTCTGAGGCGTCCTGCTGGCTGACGCTGACCGACGGCGGCAATTTCGAGCAGACCTACTACGATCCGACGCAGGACTTGCGCATGGAATGCACTGGGTATCTCCCCTATCTCGGCATGACGGAGCAGGGGCCTGTGTACGCCTACCGGTGCTGGAGCAATGTCAGCAACGGCCCCGGCCTGAGCGGAGCGGTGATTCTCAAAACGGAGTATGACTACGACATGGCGGCATATACGCTGTTGGTCACGGAGCTGAGCGGCACGCCCCTTGTCGGAGATCAGACCGGCGATACCACAGCCCTTGCTCGGACCTTCGGCTGAGCAGACGGGCCTCCATTCCATACGTTTTTGCGGGAAAGAGTGAATGAGAATGAAAAAGGGACATACCGCGATACTTATCGCACTTGCGCTCCTGCTGTCGCTTTTGTGCGCCTGCGGACAGCAAAAGACTCCGGCCGAGGCAGAGGACCCGGCACCGATACAGAAGCCTGCAGCATCGTCTGCGGATGCGCCGACGGAGCCGGAGGGTCCTCCGGAGGCGGACCCCCTCCAGGTCTACGGAGCGACCCTGGACCGGTATTATGAGCGGATCATGGCCGGGGGCGAGTTCTGGGACGACGGCGAGGGCGAGACCGGAATGCTGGAGGCGATCGCCCAGGGCGCCGGCCTGGGTGACATCGGCTACGCCATTTGGGACCTCAGCGGCGACGGCGTCCCGGAGCTGCTGATCGGCGGCCTTGAGCAGCACGGCGTGCAGGGCTGCTTTGGCAGTGACCTGTACGCGGTGTACGCTGCGCCGGAGGGGGTCCCGGTCCTCACCTGCGAGGGCTGGGCCAGGAACAGCCTGCGCTGGCTGGGGGAAAACCGCTTCCTGCGCACCGGCTCGAGCGGCGCCATGTACTCCATGTTCGGCGCCTACGCTCTTTCGGATGACGGAACGGCGCTGAACTGCGAGGACTTCTGGTTTACTTACGAGAAGGACGATTCCTACACGGAGATGGCCTTCTACCAGAACAACTCCGGCATGTGGGACCCGGCCATGTCCCGGGAACTGGACATGACCGCGGAGGACTTCTGGCGGCTGGAGCAGGAGCTGGAGGAGCAGGTCCGGGCCGTGGAGCTGACCCCGTTTTCCGTATATGAGCCCTGCGGCTGGCTGCCGGTAAAGGCCCAGTGGGCCGACGAGGCCCTGGGTACCTACACCGCCTATGACGCCTTTACCGCAGACAGCTCCGATGCCGGGACCCGGGTCCTTTTCACCGCCGGTGACGGCGTGAAGGACTTCCGGCTGCTGGCTCTGGAGCTGGAGGACGTGTCTGAGACCGGCGCCATGGCGTTTTCGGCCCGGGAGGTGTATCAGCAGGATACCCTGACGCCGGAGCGGCCGCTGGTGGTGGAACTGACCTTCTACGGCGACATCCCCAGCTACGGCGTCGCCTGCGTGGACGGCAGCGGCGCGGAGCATCGCTTTGTGCTGGAGCTGAGCGGCGCCGACGGCTCGCTGCTGCTCCGGGAGGCCGACGGACAGCAGCTGACCATACACTGAGTATCTATCATCCCGGAGCGTGATTCGACCGCCGATGTCATGATCACGACAGCACCTGCACCCATTTCGGAATGTCACCCTCCAGTGGTGACCTTCGGGAAATCAGAAGGAAATCTTAAGGGGCGTGGACAGGCGTAAACCTGTCCACGCCCCTTGAACATCAGCGGCTGTGGACTTTGAGGGGAGCATGTAGCGGTATGATTGGGAAAATACGGAAGCATTTTTTGCGTATGACAGCAAACGCAGAATCGGGAGACGACAACAACCAGGAAGGAGCACAGTCGATATTCCATGTGTGTCAACGCGATCAGCGTCTCGGTATCAACGCGGTAATCGCCGTTCCTGTCAAACCTCGGCCAGTCGGATATTTGGCTGTTCAGAATCCTAAGCGCAGATCAAGGCTGCTTTTGGCGGATCCAAACAGCATCCTGCTCAGAATCCCAGCTTGCGCAGCAGCTTCTCCACATCGGCGGCCTTTAAGACTTTGCCCATGGAGACCACTTTCTCATTGACCACGATGGCGGGCATGCGCATGACACCGTAGCGCATGACCTTCTCCATATCGGTGATATACGCCACCTCCAGGTCAAGGCCCAAAGCATGGACAGCAGCCTTTGCGTTCTCATACTGCTCATGGCAGGATTTACAGCCCGCGCCCAGGACCTTGATGCTGGCGATACCACCGTCAGTCTCACCGCAGCAGGCGGCTTCTCCTGCCTGGTCAGCGGAGCCGCAGCAGCCGGAAGTTTCCGCTGCCGGAGCAGCAGAACCACCGCAGCAACAAGTGGGGACCTGCTTCTCTTCTTCCTTTTTCTTTCCAAAACCGAACAGACCCATGATGATTTCCTCCTGAATAAATGATTTCATGAAAGACAGATGACAACAAAGACTTTCTTTTTTCCGGGCTTTATCCGCCGCAAGAGCAGCCGCACCCGCAGGACGCGCTGCTTTCGGACTTCCTCGCCTTGCCCGCATAAAACCGCTTGAGATTTTCGGGAAGTTCATAAGCACCGCAGGAACAGGTCGGTTGCGCGTTCAGACTTTTGAGAATGGCATTTGCCAGCATTTCCCCGGTAGGCACTTCATAGGTCTCACCGGCATACTCAAACACCCGGCAATCCACTTCCGCACCGGCGATCTCACCGCAGCAGCCGCAGCCGGACTCCTGTACGGCCCCGAAAATGTCCCGGCCGTTGACAAGGATGGTAGGTGAGGAAAGGAAATGATATTGCTCGGCAAGCTGCGGCGTTGCCATTTCACGCTTCTGATAATCCACCGCATAGCCTGCCAGTTCCAGCGCGGGGCGGAGGACGGCAACGACTTCATCCAGAACGGCATCTGTTCCAATACAGCGGTCACAGGTGTTCAGGTCGAGATACAAATACTCAATGATCAACGGTCGGCCCTCCACCGTCTTAGGCTCAGTGGTGCAGCAGCAAGCAGGGGCGGTATCGGGCGATTCCCCGGTATCCCCCACATAAGCAATGGCGCCCGCAGGGCATTTCGATTGACAGCCGTGGCAATGGTCGATGCAGCCGTCCGGGTTGACGACGATCGGGACAGGCGCTTTCTGCTTGTCGAAAACACCGTGAGGACAGAAATCCACGCAGGTGCCACACTCCATGCAAGTCAGAATGTCAATGACAGGATACCGGTTTTTCGCCATTTTCTTGTCTCTCCTTTACACGAGCAGATACTGAATCGCATTGAAGAAGTAGCCGACAACAATGATACCGACGGTACAAATTGCAACGAAGACACCCAGCAGCTTCGGCTTCACCGCCTTGCGTAGCATAATCATGGAGGGAAGGGACAGGGTGGTGACGCCCATCATAAAGGACAGCACCACGCCGAGGTGCGCGCCCTTTTCCAACAGAGCCTCCGCGATGGGGATCGTGCCGAAAATGTCGGCATACATGGGGACGCCGGCGATGGTGGCAATGATCACGCCAAAGGGATTGCCTGTTCCAAGAATCTTTACGATCCATTCTTCGGGAATCCAGTTGTGGATGAAGGCGCCGATGCCGACGCCGATCAGCACATAAGGCGCAACCTTTTTGGCCGTGGATACCACCTGCGCCCAGGCGTACTGCATCCGGTCCTTAAAATGCAGCTCCTCCTGAGGGACATCAAGGGCATGACCGTTGCGGATAAATTCCTCCACCTGCTGCTCCAAATGCAGTTTCTCAATCAGAGTGCCGCCGGCCACGGCAATCACCAGCCCCAGCACCACATAGACAATGGCGACCTTCCAACCGAAAATGCTCATCAGCAACACGAGACTTCCCAAATCCACCATCGGGGAAGAAATCAGGAAGGAGAATGTGACGCCCAGTGGCAGACCCGCACTGGTAAAGCCAATGAACAGAGGGATGGACGAGCAGGAGCAGAATGGCGTCACGGTGCCGAGAAGTGCCGCGATGCAGTTTGCGCCAATGCCGTGGAAGCGGCTGAGAATCTTCCTGGCACGCTCCGGCGGGAAGTAACTCTGGATGTAGGAGATGATCAGAATCAAAACGCCCAGCAGGACCATGATCTTGATCACATCGTAGAAGAAGAACTGAATGCTGCCGCCCGCTTTGCTTGCGGGGTCTAACCCGCAGGCTTCCACGAGGCTGCCGATCAGGCGGCTCAGCCATTTCATACCCAGAATCTCATTCTGGAAGAAGTCCCAACCGGCTCGTAACGCATGCATAGATTCGTTTCTCTCCTTCAGATTAAATCAAAAAAATTCGATTTGATTTGTCTGTAAAAAGCCATCTCCACATCGGGATGGCCTCTTACCTTATTTGCAGCCATTTTTACATCCGTCGCTGTTTTCTGTGGTCGCTGTGATTTCCTTGAGCAGCTCGATCGCCTTTTCACTGCCTTGTTTGCTGATTTGGTAATGTGTCCATTTCCCTTCTTCACGGCTTGTCACGATGCCGGAATCACAGAGTATCTTCATGTGATAAGAAAGGGAGGACTGGGGCATACCCATTTCATCGATCAACACGCAGGCACACTTCTCACCGCTGTGCAGCAGCTCCAATATCCGCTGCCGACGCGCATCGCAGAGGGCCTTGAACACCGTTGCCCGCTCTTCGTACACCGTTGCCATGCGCCCACCTCAAATCAATAATTCTTGATTTATTATATATATCACATCCAAAAAAGTCAATATGTTTTGGCGCTGATCGATCTGCGTTTCTCCTGGAAAAAGTGTGAAGCATAAGTGAAACCAAACGGAAACGCAAAAAAACCATTAGAAATGACCGGAAACGGTTTTCGGATGGTTTGGGAGAACCTCGCCTGCCTGTGCAGAAAGCAGCCTGGCCGCGCGTGTCCATCCGCTCAGTGCGGGGCGGTCTGCGGCGGCGCTGGACAACGCCGTGAACGATTCAGTGGGCGCGAAACGGAAAAAACGCGGCGCTGTCCCGCTTGGGACGGCGCCGCGTTTCCTGTTTGCGGGGCGCTTATTCCAGCTCGAATGCGCCGGTGTAGAGCTGATAGTAAACGCCGCGCTTTTCGATCAGGCGCTCGTGGCTGCCGCGCTCGATGATGCGGCCGTGGTCGAGTACGATGATGACGTCGGCGTTCTGCACCGTCGAGAGGCGGTGCGCGATAACAAACACGGTGCGCCCGTGCATCAGCGCGTCCATGCCGCGCTGCACGATGGCCTCGGTGCGCGTGTCGATGGAGCTGGTGGCTTCGTCGAGGATCATCACCGGGGGATCGGCCACGGCGCAGCGGGCGATGCTCAGCAGCTGCCGCTGGCCCTGCGAGAGATTGCTGCCGCCGCCGCTGAGCATGGTCTGATAGCCGTCCGGCAGCAGGGTGATGAAGTCGTGCGCATTGGCACGTTTGGCTGCGGCGATGCATTCCTCGTCCGTAGCGTCGAGCCGTCCGTAGCGGATGTTGTCCATGACGGTGCCGGTGAAGAGACTGACGTCCTGCAGCACGATGCCGAGGCTGCGGCGCAGATCGTTCTTGCAGATGTCACGCACGTCGATGCCGTCGTAGACGATGCCGCCGCCGTCGATGTCGTAAAAGCGGTTGATGAGGTTGGTGATGGTGGTTTTGCCGGCGCCGGTCGCGCCGACGAGGGCCACCTTCTGACCGGGGGCGGCGTACAGCGTCATGCCGTGGAGTACCTGCTTTTCGGGCACATAGCCGAAGTCGACATCCGTCAGGCGCACGTCGCCGCGCAGGCGGGTGTACACCGCGCTGCCGTCCGGCTGCGGGGTTTTCCAGGCCCAGACGCCGGTGTGCACGGGGGAGGGCGCCAGCGTGCCGTCCGGCTGCTCGGCGGCGTCCACCAGTGTGGTTTTGCCCTCGTTTTTTTCAGAGGGCTCGTCGAGCAGCTCAAAGATACGCTCTGCGCCGGCCAGCGCCATGACGATATAGTTGACCTGCTGGGAAATCTGGTTGATGGGCATATTGAAGGATTTGGACAGCTGCAGGAAGGTGACGATAT
This sequence comes from Clostridiales bacterium, assembly GCA_022768185.1. GTDB lineage: Bacteria > Bacillota > Clostridia > Oscillospirales > Oscillospiraceae > JALEMS01. The sequence continues at coordinate 8,983 of JALEMS010000018.1, forward strand.
TGCCAAGGGTGAGCGCGCCGACGCCGGAGATGGCCAGCGCGCCGCCGGCAATGGCCACGGCGATATACATCAGGTGACCGAGGTTGCCGAGCACGGGCATGATGATGTTGGCGTAGGCGTTGGCGAGCGCGGCGTTTTTGCACAGCGTGTCGTTGAGCGCGTCAAACTCCTGCCGGGCCTTCTCCTCATGGCAGAACACCTTGACGACCTTCTGTCCGTTCATGATCTCCTCGATATAGCCGTTGACGTCGGCCAGCGACTTCTGCTGGCGGACGAAGAAACGCGAGCTGCTGCCGCCGATCTTCAGCGTGACGAAGAATTTGATGCACACGAACGCCAGCGGCACCAGCGTGAGCAGGGGACTGGTGACGAGCATCATCAAAAGAATGACAAGAATGCTCACGGCCGAGTTGAAGGCCTGCGGGATGCTCTGGGAGATCATCTGACGCAGGGTGTCGGTGTCGTTGGTGTAGTGGCTCATCACATCGCCGTGGCTGTTGGTGTCAAAGTAGCGCAGGGGCAGCGTCTGCATATGGTCGAACATCCGGTCGCGCACGTCGCGCAGCACGCCCTGTGCGATCGTCACCATGATCCGGTTGTAAAACAGCGAGGAGAGGATGCCGACCAGATAGATGGCGATCATCATGAAAATCAGCTTGAGAAGCTGGCCAAACAGCTGTGCGCCGTCCAGCATGGGCAGGATGAAGTCATCGACCAGCGCGCCGAGAAAAACGGACGTGGACACCGTTGCCCCGGCGCTCAGCAGGATGAACAGCAGCACCAGCACAAATCGCGGTCCGTAGCCGCGGAAAATGATGCGCAGCAGGCGGGTCAGGGTTTTTTTCGCATCCTTGGCGGTGGGACGGCGCGACGGGGCGCCGGCCGGCATGCCGCCGGAGGCGGTGGAAGGCTTAGTTTTCATGCCCGGCACCTCCCTTCTGCTGGGAATAACAGAGCTCGCGGTAAATCTCGTTATCACGCAGCAGGCTCTCGTGCGTGCCGACGGCCTGAATGCGGCCGTTGTGCAGGATGACGATTTTGTCGGCGTGCTGCACGGAGCTGACGCGCTGGGCGATGACGAGCTTGGTCGCGCCGGGCAGATACTGCTGCAGGCCCTGGCGGATGAGCGCGTCGGTACGTGTGTCGACGGCGCTGGTCGAGTCGTCGAAAATGAGCACCTTCGGCTTTTTCAGCAGGGCGCGGGCGATGCACAGACGCTGCTTCTGGCCGCCGGAGACGTTGGTGCCGCCCTGCTCGATCCAGGTGTCGTATCCGTCCGGGAAGGCCGAGATAAAGCCGTCGGCCTGCGCCAGACGGCAGACCTCGCGCAGCTCCTCGTCCGTGGCATCCTCGTTGCCCCAGCGCAGGTTGTCACGGATGGTGCCGGAAAACAGCTCGTTTTTCTGCAGCACCATCGAAACGGCGTGCCGCAGCGCGTGCAGATCATACCGGCGCACGTCGACACCGCCGACAGATACGCTGCCCTCCGTAACGTCGTACAGGCGGGGAATCAGCTGCACAAGCGTGCTTTTGCTGTCGCCGGTGCCGCCGAGAATGCCGACCGTCTCGCCGGCGCGGATGTCCAGATCAATGTGGAAGAGACAGCATTTATCCATGCTGCCGGCGTAGCTGAAGGAGACGTTGTCAAAGCGGATGCTGCCGTCGGGCACGTCGGTGACGGGATCCTCTGCATCGGCAAGGTCGATTTTTTCATTGAGCACCTCGCAGATTCGTTTGGCAGAGGCGCGGGAGATGGTAATCATGACGAACACCATCGAGAGCATCATCAGGCAGATGAGCATCTGCACCGCGTAGGTGATGAGGCTGGTGAGCAGTCCGGTGGTGAGCGCTGTGCCGCCGCTGTAGACGATGATTTTGGCGCCAAACCATGCCACACACAGCACGCAGGTTTGCATGCACAGCATCATGAGCGGGCTGTTAAAGGACAGCAGCCGCTCGGCACGGGAAAAGCTGTCGTAAATATCCTCCGAAACGCTGTTGAACTTTTCGCGCTCGTGATCCTCACGCACGAAGGACTTCACCACACGGATACCGCGCAGATTTTCCTGTACCACGCTGTTGAGCCGGTCGTACAGCGCGAAAACGCGGTTGAAAATGGGGTAGGCACGGCTCATGATAAAGTACAGGCCAATACCCAGCACCGGCACGGTCAGCAGAAAGTAGCCGGCCAGCTGCCGGTGGATGCTGAAGGCCATCGCCACGGAGAAGATCAGCATGACCGGGCTGCGCACAGCCACGCGGATGATCATCATATAGGCGTTCTGCAGGTTTGTCACATCGGTGGTCATGCGCGTGACGAGGCTGGCAGTGGAGAAATGGTCGATATTCGAGAAGGAAAAGTCCTGCGCACGGTAAAACAGATCGTGCCGCAGGTTGCGCGCGAAGCCCGCCGAGGCGATGGCCGCGCTGCGGCCGGACAGCACGCCGAAGGTCAGGCTCAGGCAGGCCATGCCGATCAGCAGCAGGCCGGTGCGCACAACGTACGGCAGGTCCGCCTTCTCGATGCCAAGGTCGATGATGCGCGCCATGTACAGCGGGATGATGCACTCCATCAGCACCTCCAGCGAGACAAAGACCGCTGACAGGATGGAGTGCGTCCGGTATTGCCGCACGCAGCGAGAGAGCGTTTTGATCATGGACGGGTGGAACACCTCCTGAAAAAAGGTCCGGCGCCTTTGCGGGCGCCGGACCTAAAAAAATATACAAGGCTGCAAAGATAATCTTCATTATAGCAAGAAAGCTGTGAGATTTAATGAAGATTATATGAACATTCCAACCGCTGGCGGATGGCTTTCAGGAAGCTCAGACTGTCCACCGGCTCCACGCCGCCGGCCAGCAGTGCGATGTCCCTGGTCATCACGCCGTCCTCGATGGCGGACAGACAGGCGGCCTCAAGCCTGTGGGCAAAGTCCGTCAGCTCGGCGATGCCGTCCAGCTCTCCGCGCTTTGCCAGCGCGCCCGTCCAGGCAAAGATGGTGGCCATGGGATTGGTGGAGGGCGTCTCGCCCTTCAGATAACGGTAATAGTGGCGGGTGACGGTGCCGTGGGCGGCCTCAAAGACATAGCACTCCTGCGGCGAGACCAGCACGCTGGTCATCATGGCCAGCGACCCGAAGGCAGCGGAGATCATATCGCTCATGAGGTCGCCGTCGTAGTTTTTCAGCGCCCAGACAAAGCCGCCCTCCGAGCGCATCACGCGGGCCACGGCGTCGTCGTTGAGCGTGTAGAAATACGTCAGCCCGGCCTGCTCGAACAGCGGACGGTACTGCGTCTGATACAGCGCGTCGAATACCTCGCGGAAGCGCCCGTCATACTGCTTGGAGATGGTATCTTTGGCGGAGAACCACAGATCCTGCCCGACGGACAGCGCGTAGCGGAAGCAGGCGTGGGCGAAGCTCTCAATGGAGTCGTCCCGGTTGTGGACGCCCTGGAGCACGCCGGGACCGGCGAATTCGTGGATGGTTTTGCGCCAGACGCTGCCGTCGCCGGCTGTGAAGACCAGCTCGGCCAGACCGGGGCCGGGCACGCGGTATTCCACGCCCTTGTAAATATCGCCGTAGGAGTGGCGCGCCACGGTGATGGGCTTTTTCCAGGTGCGTACGTTCGGCTGCAGACGGCCGGTGACAATGGGGGTGCGGAAGGTGGTGCCGTCGAGCATGGAGCGGATGGTGCCGTTGGGGCTGGGGTACATGGTCTTGAGGTTGTATTCCTCCACCCGGGCGCGGTTTGGCGTGATCGTAGCGCACTTCACCCCCACCTTGAGCCGTGAAACGGCGTGACCGGCATCAAACGTCACCACATCGTCGGTCTCGTCCCGATGGGACAGGCCGAGGTCGTAATATTCGGTTTTCAGGTCGATGAAGGGCAGCAGCAGCTCGTCCTTGATCATCCTCCAGAGAATGCGCGTCATCTCGTCGCCGTCCATCTCCACGATGGGCGTTGTCATCCGGATTTTATCCATGCGTGGCTCTCCTTTCCGCGTACCAGTTCATGAGGCAGCCGGCCAGCAGGATCTCGCGCTCCTCGCGCGAGAGCGGGCCGAAGTGCAGGGTGATGGGCTGGCCGTTGATCCAGCCGGTGATTTCCTCGTCGCCGCGCTCGAGCGCCGCGCGCATGCCGGGCACGCGCAGCCGGTCGCCGGGGGCGTAGGGGAAGGGGGCGTCCGCGTCGATGGTAAAGGGCATCATGCCCCAGTTGATGCAGTTGGAGCGATAGCGTTTGGTGGCAAACTCGCGGCAGAGATTGGCTCCGCCGCCCAGCACGCGCTGGCAGGAGGCCGCCTGCTCGCGTGCCGAGCCGTCGCCCGGACGCTCGGCGAAGATGGCGGACTGCAGGCCGCGGGCGCGGATGTCCCTGGCGCGGCCGACATAGGCCGGGTCACGCCGGGAGAGTGCAAATTCAGCCAGGCGCAGGGGATTGGAGCGGTAAGACGAGGTCTCGCCCGAGGGGATCAGCTCGTCTGTCGTGGTGACGGGATCATGGATGACGCTGGCCAGTTCCAGCTCCAGGTCGTCCGGCATCGGCGGAATCTGCGGCCAGGGCACGATGTTCGGTCCAAGCTGCAGGGGCGTGTCCGGCTGCGCGGCCTGCCAGCCGTTCCAGACGCGGCTGTTGTACGGCCCGCGGTCGTACGCGCGCTGCACCGGGGCGGGCGGGACGTAGTCGACGTCGGCGGCGGAGGTGAGGATGCCGCCGTTTCGCGCGGTGGCGGCGATGCTGCGCGCGTCCATCAGCAGCACGCCGGCCAGCTGACCGTCGGCCGGGCGCGAGCCTTCGCGGCTGGGGAAGTTGCGCGTGGTGTGCCGTGCCGAGAGCGTGCCGTGCGCCGGCACGTCGCCTGCGCCGAAGCACGGGCCGCAGAAGCAGGGCTTGAGCACGGCTCCGGCCTCCAGCAGCGGCGCGCACACGCCGTTTTGCAGCAGCTCGAGGTTCACCGGCATGCTGGGCGGATACACCGACAGCGAAAAGCCGCTGCCCGTGCCGCAGCCGCGCAGGATGGCGGCGGCCTCGGCGATGTTGTCGTACATACCGCCGGCGCAGCCGGCAATGACGCCCTGGTCGATGCGGATGCCGCGGGCGGTGAGCCTGCTGGTCAGATCCAGTTTTGCGCCGGTCAGCTCCAGCGCGCGCTGCTCCACGGCGCGCAGATGGTCGCCGGGATTCTGCTGCAGCTCGCGGATGGGGACGGCCTCGGACGGGTGGAAGGGCAGGGCGGCCATCGGCTCAATGGATGAAAGATCCAGCTCGATCACCGCGTCGTAATACGCGCCCTCGCCGGGGGCCAGGGCGGCGTATGCCTCCGGACGGCCGTGCACATGGTAATACGCCTCAATGACGCTGTCGGTCTGCCAGATGGAGGACAGACAGGCAGTTTCGGTTGACATAACATCTATGCCGATGCGGTAGTCGGCCGAGAGGCCGGCAATGCCGGGGCCGGCAAATTCCAGGATGCTGTTTTTGACAAAGCCGTTTTTATACACTGCGCCGCACAGGGCGATGGCCACGTCATGCGGGCCGACGCCGCGGGCCGGCGTGCCCGTGACGTACACGAGCACCACACGCGGGGACGCGATGTCCCAGGTGCCGCCGAGCAGCTGCTTGACCAGCTCCGGGCCGCCCTCGCCGACGCCGAGCGTGCCGAGCGCGCCGTAGCGGGTGTGACTGTCGGAGCCGAGCACCATGCCGCCGCAGCGGGCCAGCTCCTCGCGGGCGTACTGGTGGATGACGGCAAGGTTGGCCGGCACGTAAATGCCGCCGAACTTTTTGGCAGCCGACAGGCCGAAGGCATGGTCATCCTCGTTGATGGTGCCGCCGACGGCACACAGGCTGTTGTGGCAGTTGGTGAGCACGTACGGCACGGGGAAGGCGCGCAGACCGGAGGCCAGCGCCGTCTGGATGATGCCGACGTAGGTGATGTCGTGGGAGATGAGACTGTCGAAGGCGATGTGCAGCCGGTCGCCGGACGTGCCCTTGCAGTGGGCGGAGAGGATGGAGGCGGCCATGGTCTTGGTGCGGTCGCCGGTCTCGCCGGGGGCGAGGGGGGACGGCGCGCCGCGTCTCCAGACGGCGGCCTGCGGATGAAGCTGGATCATACAGCATCCCTCGTTTCGTTTGGTTTGGTTCACGGGTGTATCCGTATGTACGGTTTCTGTGTGCAGTATAACAACATCTTACATAGTTTGCAAGTTCAAAAAATATTCTTGCACATCATTGCCAACAGAAGCGATCTGAACGCGCTTTTCTCCGGATGAATGCATAAATATTTGATGCGGCTTGCATTTTGGGGCGGCGTGTGCTACAATTGCAGCAATCTATTACAAGGAGGCGCAAGCCATGAATGAGACGAAGGCGGTCCTGACCGGATACATTGACACGCTGTGCAGGCATCTGCGCAACGAATATACGATAGACGAGCGGTATTTCATCGGCGACAGCATCAAGCGTGGTCTGCGCAACTCCGACGGCACCGGCGTCATGGCCGGCGTCACGCGCATCGGCAGCGTCCGCGGCTATTATATTGAGGACGGCGAGCGCTTTCCCCGTCCCGGCGAGTATTACTATCGCGGCGTGCGCGTGCGCGACATCGTCAGCCACCATGTGCAGGCCGGCACCTTCGGCTATGAGGAGGTGGCGTATCTGCTGCTGTTCGGGAACCTCCCGACGGAGGAGCAGTTTGCCAAGTTCAACACCGTGCTGTCCGCGGCGCGCCGTCTGCCGGAGGGATTCTTTGAGGACATGATCCTGCGCGCCCCGTCGCCGAACATCATGAACAAGCTCTCCCGTTGTGTGCTGGCGCTGTATTCCTACGACGACAACCCGGACGAGACCACCATTGAGAACATGATGCGCCAGTCGATCGAGCTGATCGCGCGCTTTCCCGTCATCGTGGCCTACGCCTTCGCCGTCAAGCGTCATTATTATAATGATAAGAGCCTGTATATCCACAATCCGAAGGAAAGCCTGTCGCTGTCGGAAAACTTCCTGCGCATGGTGCGCAAGGATAAGCTCTATACGCCGGAGGAGGCGCACCTGCTCGATCTGATGCTCATCATCCACGCCGAGCACGGCGGCGGCAACAACTCCGCCTTTGCCTGCCGCACCCTTTCCTCCAGCGGCACGGACACCTACAGCGCCATCGCCGCAGCCGTCGGCGCGCTGAAGGGCCCGCTGCACGGCGGCGCAAACGCCAAGGTGACGCAGATGTTCCGCGATATCAAGGCAAATGTGTCCAACCCCCGGGACGACGACGCAGTGAGCGCCTATCTCGACCGCATTCTTGCCCGCGAGGCAGGCGACGGCTCCGGCAAGATCTACGGCATCGGCCACGCGGTGTACACACAGTCCGACCCGCGCGCAGAGATGATCAAAATGGCTGCCCGCGGCATGGCCGAGCGCACGGGGCGGCTGGACGATCTGGAGCTGCTCGAGCGCATCGAGCGCTTCGGCACCGAGAAGGTGGCAGCCAAGCGACGCGACGGGCTGCCGGTTTGCGCCAACGTCGATCTGTATTCCGGCCTGGTCTACAGCATGCTGGGTATCCCGGAAGAGCTGTTCACGCCGCTGTTTGCCGTGGCGCGCATTGCCGGCTGGTGTGCCCATCGCATCGAGGAGGTCGTCAGCTGCAACCGCATCATCCGTCCGGCCTACCGTTCGGCCATGCGGGAGACGCCCTATCTGCCGATTGAGGAACGGGAGGATAAAAACTGAGAGGGAAAGGAAACGCGCATGATCGAACAGATGCTTGCCTACAACCGCGAATTTGTTGCAAACAAGGGCTATGAGGCCTATACTGCCCCGGCCCATCCCCAGAAGAAAACCGCCATTCTCACATGCATGGACACGCGCCTGGTCGAACTGCTGCTGGCGGCGCTCAACATCAAAAACGGCGACGTTGTGCTCATCAAGAGCATCGGCGGCATGATCACCGGCCCATTCGACAGCACCGTGCGCAGCCTGCTGCTGGCCGTGGTCGAGCTGGGCGTGGAGGAGATCATGGTGATCGGCCACACGGACTGCGGACTGGCCCGCGTCGACACCGCGCAGGTGCTCCACGAGCTGGTCGAGCGCGGGGCGTCGCCAGACGATCTCAGAATGATGCGCTACTGCGGGCTGGACCCGGAGCAGTGGCTGCGCGGCTT
>JALEMS010000027.1 GCA_022768185.1 Clostridiales bacterium
GCTGCGGTAAAGCAATCCCTTAGTCAGCTTCGCTGACAGCTCCCTTTACACAAGGGAGCCCTGGGCGCTGCCGCGCCAGTGCGTAACATAAAATCCGACCTATGATTGCAACCATAGGTCGGATTAACTGTTTTACGAACATCCCGCAAAAGACGGACGTTAGCCTTGTTCGGACAGCGCTTTCCGCATGCTTCTTCGCACCCGGTTGATATGCCGTTCAAAATCGCCGCTGGCGATCAGCTCGGTCAGCACGAACTGCTCAAAGGTGGGAACGGTGCATGAGTAAAAACCCAGCTTTTCCTCAAACGGCTTTACAAGCCCTTTGGGCAGCACCATATAGCCGACACGAAGCGACGGAGAGATGGTTTTCGAAAACGTGTTGAGATAAATCACATTATCGCAGTCAGAAAGCCCGAACAGCGTCTCGGCAGGCTTTGAGGACACGGAAAACTCGGAATCGTAGTCGGACTCAACAATGAAGCGGTCGGCCCTGTTTGCCCAGCGGATATACTCATACCGCTTCGAGGCCGAGGCGGTAACGCCGCTCGGAAAGCTGCGGTAGGGCGTCGTATGCAAAACATCCGCCCTGCTGGCAGAAAGCGCCGCGCCGTCAATCCCGTCGTCCGAAAGCGGCAGCAGCTCGTACCTCACGCCGGAGGCACGGTAGACCTGCTCGATCTTCTCGTAAGAAGGCGATTCGATGGCATAAACCCGGTCTCTGCCAAGCAGTCCGACAATCAGCCCGTACAGATATTCCGCACCGGAGCCGATGACGATCTGCTCCACGTCGACACGGATCCCGCGGTTTCGTGCAAGATACTGCTTCAATGCGCTCCGCAGTTCGATACATCCGGAATTGGGTGATTTTTCGAGGATTGCACAATCGTAATTGGTGAGAACCCTTCGCATCGTTTTGCTCAGCAGTGAAACGGGGAAGTCCGGATTTTGTGCGGCGCGCACAGTGCGGCGGGAAGACAGCTGCGGCCCGGATCCGCCCGACGAGGCCGCGAAGCCGTCTGTCGGACGAAAGATCACAAAATACCCGCTCCGCTCCCGTGCCTCTGCATAGCCCTCATCGCATAAAAGCGCGTAGGCGTGCTCGACCGTGATCGTGCTGACGCCGGCTTCCTCTGCAAGCAGCCTCTTTGACGGAAGCCGGCTGTGATATGCAAACGCTCCGCCGATGATATCGTCCCGTAGCTGCCTGTACAGCTGTAAATAAACGGGACGCATTTCCTTGTTGACCGCATAGTTCATCTGGTTATATTATTTTCTCCTTTTCTGGATATTTCATATTGTCAATTCATTGTATAATATGATTATCAAAATTACAAGGAGGAACCTGAGCATGCAGGAGAAAAACAGTAAAAGGAAAACGACGGTATGGCTGTGCACAACGGCGATGTTCATGGCCCTGAATGTGGCCATGAGCTCCTTCGGGGTACCGGTTCCGGGTGGTCATTTATATATGAACGATATCGTCATCTGCACGGCGGCGATCCTGCTCGATCCGTTTGCGGCATTCATGGTCGGCGGCGTCGGTGCGTTTCTCGGCGATCTGTTCTTTTATCCGCTGCCGATGTTTGTGTCTCTGGTCACACACGGGCTGCAGGCCGTTGTGATTTCCGTATTCTCGCACTACGTTCTGAAAAAGCACCCCGTGCTTTCCTCGGGGATTGGCGTGACCATCGGCGCAGTGATTATGGTCGTGGGCTATTCCCTCGGCAGGGCCTTCATTTACAGCACGCCGGAATATGCGCTTTTGAAGCTGCCGTATCAGATCCTGCAGGCCGCGGTCGGCGCTGTGGCCGGAATGCTGCTGTGCTGGAAATGCAGGATCCATCAGCTGTTCAGCAACAGACTTTCCAAACGCTTTTCCTATTGACAGCGCCGCGCCGTATCTTCTCAAGCTGAAAGGGCCTGCCCCGCGTCTGCAGGGCAGGCCGGAATGTCCGGTATCTAAGCACCGCAGAAAGCAGTTCCGCATCCGTGTGCCTGTAAGCACACGGATGCGGAACTGCTTTCTGCGCTCCCCGTTTTCACATATACCCCGGCCGCACGCCGGCGCGCAACGACCGTATGCCTTGCCGCCTCGCCCGGCTCGGTCGCCTGCCTGCAGATGCCGGCATATCCGGCACATTTCGGGCCATCCTAAGACCGGGGCTGTGCACCGCCTTCGTCGTCATTACAGTCGAACACCGCGGAAAACGCCGGCAACATCTTCCCGCGCCCTCCCACAGCACGTCAGGCATATCCGCCCGGCCGGCCTCATAGGCTGTCTCAAAGCCACTTTTGGGAGGGGTCCACTTGAAAAAGAAGCTTTCCTTTTCGTTTCTGCGTACACACCGGAAGCTGCTTGCCGGCGCAGCGTGCCTGCTGGCGGGCGCGATCTTATTCTTCTCGCTGGACGGCCCGGCAGCCGTACAGGCAGCCGCAGCAGAACGGAAGCTGCCCATCTACTGCGTACAGCGCGATAACAAATGCGTCTCGCTCACGTTTGACGCGGCCTGGGGCAACGAGGATACGCAAATGCTGATCGACATTCTGGGCAAATACAACGTCAAGGCCACCTTTTTCGTCGTCGGCAACTGGGTCGACCGCTATCCCGAATCGGTCAAGGCGCTGTCCGACGCCGGTCATGAGGTGATGAACCATTCCGACGATCACGCGCACTTCTCCAAGCTGTCGGACGAGGAGATCGTGCGCAACGTCAATGCCTGCTGCGACAAGATTGAGGCCGTCACCGGCGTGCGCCCGACGCTGTTCCGCTGCCCCTACGGCGAGTATGACGACCACGTCATCGAGGCGATCAACGGCATGGATATCCGTACCATTCAGTGGGACGTTGATTCCCTTGACTGGAAGGATTACGACGCACAAACCATCTTCAGCCGCGTGAAGGATAAGGTGCAGCCCGGCTCGATCGTCCTGTTCCACAACGCTGCGCTGCATACCCCCGAAGCGCTGCCGCAGATCATCGAATATCTGCTGGCTGAGGGCTATACGATCGTTCCCGTTTCCGAGCTGCTGCTCGACGGAAACTATACCATCGACCACACCGGCCGCCAGTGCCCGGCCTGACCGGATTTTCCTGCGCCGTATATGCTGTTTCGGCAAAAACTGTGCAGCCCGCTGTGTTTTTTTCCTCCGCTTTCCGCTTTTTCGTCATTCAGTCGATGGAAAATTTTGCAAACATGCCGTATTATTACAAAAGTATTACAACTGCAAACGCTCATTGTTTACAGAGCCTTATCATGCCGGCGGCGCGCTGCGCGCCGCCGGCATCCGCTTCCCCCCGCAGTCGGCGCGCCCACTGCGGGAGGCTACAAATGAGGTATCTTTATGACGTCCGCGAATCCCACCTTCTCCGGACTTCCCATCCGGAAAAATCCATTTTTCTGCATCCCCGTCCTGGCCCTGCTTGACACACTCCTCATCGAACTGCTCAACCATAAGGCCTTCACCCTCGGTCTTTCTCCGTTTCTGTCCTTTGTCCGGCAGCATCCGCTGGCACTGCTGGTGGATTTTCTGCTTCTGATGCTCACGCTCATTCCGGCATTTTTCCTGCGCCGGCGTGCGTTCTGGTATACGCTTGTCTCCGCGCTGTGGCTGTCAGCCGGCGCGGCCAACGGCTTTATCCTGCTCAACCGCATGACGCCGTTTACCACGGCAGACCTGACGGTATTTGACGCAGGACTGGAAACGTTGCCGAATTACCTGTCCACCAATTACATCGTGCTGCTGGCGGTTTCCGTCGTGCTGGTGGCCGCCGGGCTGATTTGGCTGCTGCTGCGCGGGCCGCGCTGCAATACGCCGCGGAAGCAGCGCCTTGTGCAGGGCGTTGTGTCTCTGGCGGTTACGACGGCGCTGCTGTGCGGCGGGTGGACTGCCGCCTTCCGCACCGAGCAGCTCTCCACCGTTTTCTCCAACCTCGCCTTTGCCTACCGGGATTACGGCTTTGCCTACTGCTTTCTGCAGACCTGGCTCAACAAGGGCATCCGCATGCCGGTCGGCTACAGCCAGGCCCATATGCAGCAGCTGCGCGCCCTGATCGGCAAGGGCTGTCCGCCAGAGCAGGCGCAGACCGACGTCAATGTCATTTACGTGCAGCTGGAATCGTTTGTTGACCCTGCGCTCATCAGCGGCCTGCAGCTGAGCGGCGACCCGGCGCCCAACTGGCACCGCCTCAAGAGTGAATACACCACGGGTACGCTGACCGTTCCCGTGCTCGGCGCCGGCACGGCCAACACCGAGTTTGAAGTGCTCGCCGGCATGAGCACGCGCTTTTTCGGTCCCGGCGAATACGCCTACAAGCCCTGTATGCTGAAAAACACCGCCGAGTCCACGGCCTACGACCTGTCCGCCCTCGGCTATGCCACACACGCAGTGCACAACCACCGCGCCATGTTCTATTCGCGCAACATCGTGTATTCCAACCTTGGCTTTGAGGATTTCACGCCGCTGGAGCTGATGCCGAAGCTTCAGAAAACGCCGAACAACTGGGCAAAGGACGAATACCTCACCACCTGCATCCTCGACGCGCTCGACAGCACCGAAGCGCAGCCAGATTTTGTCTTCACCGTAACCGTGCAGATGCACGGCAGCTACCCGGACGTGTACGTGCTTGACGACCCTGCGTTTCTCGTCACTGACCTGCCGGACAACCTGGATCCTGCGCAGACCGAATATTATGTAAACGAGCTTTCGGAAACCGACCGCTTCATCGGCGCGCTGACCGACGCGCTGGAAGCACGGGATGAGCGATGCATCGTCGTCTTCTACGGCGATCACCTTCCCGCACTGAACCTGACGGCAGCGCAGATGCAGACCGGCAGCCTGTATGAAACCGAATACCTCATCTGGGACAACTTCGGCCTGCCGCAGGAAAACAGGCCGCTGACGGCCTATCAGCTGTCAGCGGCTGCGCTGGAAAAGCTCGGCATCTCACAGGGTCTGCTCACCCGCTTTCATCAGACCTGCTCCAACAGCGAGACCTACCTGGCCGACCTGAGAGCCATCGAATACGATCTGCTCTATGGCCGCCGCTATCTCACCGACGGGGCCGATCTCTACGAGCCGACCGACATGAAACTGGGCATCCGGCTGCCGGAAATCACGCAGCTGCTGCGCAGCGAAAAATACACCTACGTCATGGGCAGCGGCTTCAACGGCTACTGTAAGGTTGCCGTTGACGGAGAGCCGGTCAGCACCAAATATATCGGCCCCAATATGCTCCGCGTCAAAAACAGCGCGCTCGGCGACGACTTTGAAGCGCTGTCGGTGCAGATCCTCGACAAGCACAAGGAGCTGCTGGCCGAGGTGACAGGCGACCTCAGCCTTCCGGCTCCCGACACGGGCGCAGCCGCCCCCTGATCCGGGCAAAACCGCCATGCAGAACGCGTCGCGGGAACGATTTCCGTTCCCGCGACACTTTTTATCACCCGGCACACAGCAGCAGCCCGGCAAGCAAGCTTACCCTGTTTTGCGCTTTATACAACTCCCCAGCCGATTTATCCGGCTGCCTGATAAAAAATACGAAGTTGTCAACCCGCTATCCTGCGTGCAACACAGTCCATATGCCTATGATCTGTGCCGCAGCATCCGCCCCATATCTGAAAGCTGCCCACCCTGCTCAGTTTCATCATTTCCTCTGCAAATTCTTCTGGGTCGGAGCCGTGCAAATCCACGGCCCCATCCAATTCCGCATAGGATCGTGGGGAAGTATTGGCTTGAATTCCTCTGAATCGTTCTTTTACAAGCAGACAATCATTGAAAGGCTGCGATAAGACTTTTAACACCGTGCGCGGATGAACGCAATTCGTCATATAGCAAACGGGCTTATTTTGTGTACGCGCGTCGATATACGCAATGGCATCTGCAATGGTTGTTCCGTCTATCAATTTGCCGTCCTGCCGGATGGTAAAACTGATAATATACGGTAAGCCTGTTTGATCTATCGCTTCAGCCAATCCTGCGGCTTCCGACAAAACGGGCATTATGCCCGCATACAGAAAATCCACATCGGCTTTTTGGAAAAGCTCCGCTGTCCATTTGTGAAAATCCAAAGCCTTTTGCTCTGTTAATGCTTCGCTCACGTTGTATGCACTCCGGCTGCGGGTATTCAGTTGTCGAGGTGCAGTGAAACTTTACGCTTTCGCTGTTTTCGCTTTTATGTTAGAATAATTTCAAAGAGGTTTACATCAGGAAGTGATCTTTGCGGAGGTAGCTGCATGGGTTCGGAATTGCAATCCTTTCATCTGAAAAACATCAAGAAGTTTTTGGATGTGGCGGCTGAGGAGGGCTCCAGCCCTCGCCGTCCCAAGGTGCTTTCCACCAACAGCACAGATGTATTGGAGGAGTATTTCAGCCATCAAGAATTGATCCGCGGTTCAGAGGAAAGGCGGCTGGTTCTCCGATGATGGGTATAGAGCGCTCCCAAATAACGGACATAAGGTGAGCAACATGAAAAAACTCTTGTTGATCATAGGTGTTGTGATCATCATTGCTGGTGTTATAGCCTTGTTATTCTCCGCACTGCAGCGATTTGTATACTATCATTTGCTTGACGGAGAAGCAGCTATGTACATCAGATTGCACTGGAGAATGATCATTTCTCTTGTAATTGGAATTGTTCTCGTGGTGATCGGAGCAGCATCCCTCATCATTCGTACCAAAATGTAAGCTCAAACGTGGCGTAGTGACCGCAAAACGACAGAGACTTTAATTAGGAGGAAATGATAATGCGTTTTTTTGATTCGTTGAAACGGCAGGCGGAGTCCTCCATCAAGCGGGAGGCAACCAAAGCGGTAAAAGGTGCAGTAAACAGTGCCGTTCAATCGGTGGGCAAGGGCAAAATCGCAGCGAGAGCTTCGTCTTTTCTGCTCTGCCTGCCAATGTGAGCGAACTGCGTGCGCTTCAGAGGCATCTCTGGATTCTGCCTTCAAAACAACGGCGCTGACAATTCTGGCCCTGTGCCGCTATGAACAGGATCAGGCTGCTGCCCTTGAAATGCTGGATTTCCTCAAGGGCCCGGCAGAGGTCAGCAACTATGAAAAGCAATTCATCGGGGAACGGCTCAGAGTCAAGGAATATAAGGCCCGTTCCTTCCTGGCCGGAGCGACCCCGGAAAACAGCTACCAACCCACTACGCCATACACTATCACCGTCAGCGAAAATCCCTATTCCTTTGATGAGGAAAACTGGACGACCCTGTATGTGACCAGCGGCGGTGCGGACAATCCCCGCCCCATCAAGCTGCGGAAAAAGCCCTCCACCGGCCAGTGGTTTCTCAACGAGATTCAATGCCTTGCCGACATCCGGGTTCCGGTGGCGGAAGATCCGTGGGCGTAACCCTATTTAAGCATGAAAGGATGATGGCGATGAAAAGATGGAAAAGAACAGCGGCACTTTTGTTGTCCATAGTTGTGCTCCTGTGCCTATGCGCCTGTGGCGACCAAACCAGCAGTGAAAGCCCGGACCTGCAGAATACACAGCAGAACGATCCGGCCTCATCGGAGACCCCCGATGTCCCAGATCCCACCGGAACAGAAGATTCTGCCGAAACGGATGAGACCGGTGGAGAAAGCGCTCCGCCTGCTGGTATCGGAAGCGCGCAGACCCTCGCCCTGCAAAAGCAGGAGTACGGCCTCTACGAGGGGGACGATGACGAGCTTTTGGTTTAGAGCAGGTTTTCCCATGTAACGCTGTGGGATGAGGATGCTGCAAAATATCCCCGGTTGGCAGAGGCGCTGGAGCAGACGGCCAACATGGTCAAACGGAGCATGGAGGACGAATTTGAAAACATCTGCGCCTTCGTGCAGGAAGGATGGGGCGGAGCAAGAGATACCACCTCTGTTTCCAGCCTTGACATTCAGGTACGGCGGGCCGACAGCGTGGTACTCAGTCTTCTGAGTGATTCCTATGCGGATTTTGGAATGATTTACGGTGTCCACGCCATAAATGGCACTACCTATGACTCCCAAACCGGTCAGGTATTGGAACTGTCCGATGTGATCAAGGATATGGAACCTGTTCCGGCGTTGGTGGAGCAGGAGCTCAACCGTCATATGTGGGCGGGTGACTTCTCCTACGACGGCGTCGTGGCCGATTATTTCCGGAATACGCCGATGGTTGGCATCAGCTGGACGCTGGACTATAACGGTTTGACCTTCTATTTTGGGGAAGGCGATCTTGCGGAGGAGGGAAACGGCCCGCAAACGGCTACTGTTTCCTTCGCGTAGCATCCGGAACTATTTGAGGAGAAGTACATGGCCGTTCCCGACGCCTACATGGTGGAGCTCCCCCCGGACAGATCCTTTTTCGCCGATCTGGATGGCGATGGGGACCTGGATGAGCTGAATGTCACCGGCTGGTACGACAGCGATGTGGGGATGTATTCGGACTTCGGCATTTACACTGATACAGACGGCTATTACCACTACGAGGAATTTCCGGCTGACAGCTATGCGCCCTACTATGTAAAAACAGCGGCGGGCGGACACTATCTGTACCTGTTTTGCGAACAGCTTGAGGGGTATGGCCCATGGTTTTTCCTGAAAGTGATTGATGTTAGCAACGGACGGTTTACAGGAGTGGGTACGATGAAGGTGGGTCCGGCCTGTATCTCTGATAACATCTATCTCATTCCAACCGATCCCGGTCAGTTCTGGATGGATGATTATGACGCCCTGCTGCAGGAAGTCGCCTGCACAGTCGACCCCATGGGTCTGCCGGAGTTAAAGCTATAAGGAGCAATGATATGAAAAGAAAACCTAACCGATCTGCCGGCATTATGCTTTTGCTGGCTGTTCTCCTGTTGTCTGTTCTGGCAGGCTGTGGCAGGGATGGAGGCCAAAATACAGACGGAAACACCACCGGGATGGATACTCCGGCCATATCCGATACCGGGAACGGGGAAACCCCTCCGCCGGAGGACGGCGGTGATGAGGCGCAACACGATCCCGCGCCCCCGGAGGGTTATACAGTCACTGTCGGCAGCGTCGAGGAGTTGCTGGAGGCCATCGGTCCCCATGTAGGGATTATAATCGAACCCGGATACTACAATCTGAGCGAGTACGTTGAGGATGTCTGGGCACAGGAAGGCGAAAGCTGGAACGAGAGACATCCCTATGTACAGCTGTGGGACTGCTACGACGGCGTGGAGGTGATGATCCGGCGAGTGGATGGATTGTCCATTTTCAGTGACAATGAAAACCTGACGGAGATCGTGGCCGATACCAGATACGGGCAGGTTCTGACCTTTGAAGATTGCCATGACCTCACCCTTTTCGGCCTGACCATGGGACACACGGAGACCGGAGACTGCGCCGGAAATGTGCTGGACTTCTATAACTGCCGCGATATCCATCTTTCCGCTATGGATCTCTACGGCTGTGGCGTCTACGGCATCGGATGTTATGACGGCACCGGTGAAATGTATGTTTACAGCAGCACGATCCGGGATTGCTCCTATGGCGCTCTCAACATTTTAGATGGCAACGGGCGCTTTGAATTCCACGACTGTACGTTGACCGGCTCAGAAGGATATGACCTTTATGAGAAATCTCCTTGGTCAGAGTTGGCATTTTATAAGTGCGTGTTCGGAGACAATGAAACCTCGTACTACATGTTCCTGGAGGATGTTTACACCGAGGACTGCGTATGGAGCGAGAATTACATCTATCCAGAATACGGCTATGACGAGGAGCCTGTATTTTAACCGGAAAACATGGAATACGCCAATATCACCAAAGAGCTTCTTGTAGAAAATAGCTGGGAAGGGTACGCCATGGTCGATCTGGAATCCGGCGAGACAGTTATGCTTCCGTATACAGAATCGGACAATACATATAATTGGGTGTATCTGGAGATGTATGTGGAGAAGTTCGGCTGGTTCGAAAACGGAAATGACTACAGCGGCAATATCACATGGGACTGCGATGAAGATAATCACGCGTGGATCACACTGGAGGACGGGCGGACTTACTATATGACCGCCTATACCATGGGCGGCGAAAGCCATATCTGGCTGTTGCTGGAACTGGAGGAGTGCCTGGTCTGGCTGTGGTAAGTCAAGATACGATACAAAACAGAGAACAACGGGATTCCCTCAGTTCCTACGCCGTCAACGCCATTGTATCTTTTGGCGGCTGGTTGTGGCAGCGAGAAAAATATCTGACCGACGGTAAACAGGCAACCGGGCTGCTCCTCACAAAGGGATAAGCCCGGTTGCCTCACTGGATGAATGGTTTGTACTATATGTGACTTTCATTCAGGTTTTTATTGTTTACAGCAGCGCAAAATAGTATGCTATGCAGTGCCTTATGTGAAGAAGTTCTTCCTTGCCAGACTTATTTCTACAGATAGTATCTGAGTCTCGTTGGTCAATTTCAACGAGACTTAATTTGTTGAGCACATAAACAGCCACAGGCAGCTCCGGGACACTTGGAAATTATGAGGTCAAAGATGTCTTGAAAGAAAATGAAATCGAGAGAAAACGGTCAAAAAGCACTGTAAATGGCACGAAAAAATCTCTCACTCCTTTTTACCAGAATGTGTTGGTTTTAAGTATTTGGAAAATCGTTTGGCAAAACGACGGAAAAGACTTCGCCGGTTCAAGGTGAAGTCTTTTCCGCAATCAGATAAATTGGAAGTTATCTATCCTAAATCATTAATTACATTCTGCAGATTTGCAAGGAATCTGCCTGCGTGAGCACCATCCATCTGCGTGTGATGAAACTGGAAAGAGATTGATAAATAATATCTGAAAAACTTCTTTTTGTATTTGCCCCAGATCATAAAGGGATTGTTGAAAATACCACTGTTCATGCCGACAGCGCCATCTATTTCTGTATCAACGATTGCTGATGTACCAATTACCATACTGTCAGCGGACAGATCCAAATCCTGACAGCTATCGGTAACCTGAGCGGTATATTTTATGTAATCCTGATTAAACGTACTCAGATCATTCGAATACAGAATATCACAGGAACTTACTTCTCCGTTTCTGTTCTTGACAATTGTGTTCACTGCGATCGTGTCATATTGTATCAGCTTATCGCCAACCGGAAGAAGATAAAATTCCTTCACATCCGCAGCAGCTTTTCCGATACAATAATCAAGAAGCATATTGAATTTCAAATGCTGCTTTTTACTGATTCTGATCAGGTTTGTTACATCTATCGTTTTAAAGAAAGTCACCATTGGGTTCGGAGCCTGCATCCAAAGCTCATACGCCATGGCTCTGGTTGTATCTTTAGGGTTTATTTCTTTTGCCATGATTTCCTCCACAAACTTCGATAGGTTGAGTTCATTTTATCATACTACGGAACTGCCCGCAAGAAAGACAGTTGGTGAAATTTCCGGAGTTGGAGCCGCCAACATTTCAAGTTAATTGGGGCGTCAGACGCCTTTGCTTGCCTTTTGTCTCCAGGTGTGGTATAATTTTGTTTCAGGTATACACCGTCGTTATTTTCGTTATGATTTTTTGGAGGCGCACTATGACCATTGGATGGGCCATCCTACTCGGATTGATCCAGGGCATCGCGGAATTTCTGCCGATCTCCAGTTCCGGACATCTTTCAATCATTCAAAATCTCTTCCACGGGCAGACCGCCGAGGGACACATGCTCTTCGACGTGCTGCTGCATCTGGGCACGCTCATTTCCGTCTGCGTGGTTTACTGGTCCGATATCGTGAACATGGTACGGGGCCTGATCGCTCTGTTTCGCCGCACCCCATCGGAGGGCGGCGGAACGCGCACAAAAAATGCCGTGGGCGCGCGGCTGTTTCTCATGCTGGTGCTCGGCACGCTGCCGCTGTTTCTCGTGCTGCCGCTGCAGGACTATGTTGAGCAGCTATATTATAACACGACCTTCATCGGCATCGTGCTCATCCTCACGGGCGTAATGCTCTTCGCCGGCGACCGGCTGTACCGTGGCCGGAAGAATGAGCGCACCATGACCGTGGGCAACGCGCTGTTCATCGGCCTGTGTCAGGCCATCGCCACGATACCGGGGCTCTCCCGCTCGGGCACCACGATCACCGCCGGCGTCGCCGCCGGGCTCGACCGTACCTTCGCTGTGCGATACAGCTTTCTGCTCTCCCTTCCGGCCATTCTGGGCGCAAACATTCTCAGTCTCATCAAGGCCTGCAAGACGAGCATCGACATTTCCCTGCTGCCGGCCTACCTCATCGGCATGGCTGTGGCCATGATCTCCGGCATTGCAGCCATTGGCCTGGTGAAATTCATCACCAACAAGGCAAAGTTCGGCAATTTCGCGTACTACTGCTGGGCCGCCGGCCTGCTGACCGTTATTCTTTCCCTCGTTCTTTAACCCGGCCTGCGGCCAGCGCATACGGCGCTGGCCCGGCATTTTTTCGGATACTTCAATCAGGAGCGTATGCATATGGCAAACAACACCGGCCGTTCTCCAAAACCGCAATCCAAGTCCCCGGCCCGGTCCGCGGCAAAGCGCGCATCCAGCGGCGGCGCGCACCAGGCCAAAAAGCAGCCGCGTCCGTCTTCCGGAGGCTCCCGGCGCAGCGCGTCCGCGCCGTCCGGCGACCGGGGTCGTCTCGCCGGCGCCGTCGTATGCCTGTGCCTGGGGCTGATTACCTTTCTTGGATATTTCAACGTGCAGGCCGTTGTGGTAGCGAATCTGTGCAGCTGGATCCGGGGACTGATCGGCTTCGGCTTTTATCTGACCCCTGTCGCCCTGCTTTACGGCAGCGGCATTCTCTTCGCCGGACGCGACCGGCCTGTCGCCGGCCGTGTGCTGTCGACGCTGCTGCTGCCGCCCGTCTTCGGCAGCCTTGTCCATGCCCTGGCCTGCCGAAAAAGCACAAGCTTTGACGCCGGCTGGGTCAATGCCTTCTGGACCGGCGGTCAGATGATGACCTCCGGCGGAATTGTCGGCGGCATCATCGGCGGCGGACTGGACTACTGCATCAGCGTATTCGGCGCTGTGCTCGTGCTGCTGGCGATGTTTTTGCTGCTGCTGGCGGTCACGCTGCGCATCACGCCGGAGATGGCCTCCAGCCATGTGAAAAAACGCGCCGGTCAGGTGCGTCAGCATGCGGCGGAGCGCGCCGCGCGCCCCCGTCCCGAGCGTCCGCTGCAGCAGGACAAGCAGAAGCCGGCCTTCGTTTCCCTGCCCGACCGCCGCAGCATTCGCCGCGCCATCGACATCCCGGTCGACGATCCCATCGGCGACACGCAGGAGGAATCCGAGGCGCCGGACGGACTGCCGGAGGATGCGCTGTGCTTCAACGAAGACGTCCCTGCCTTCAGGGCGCCGGACAAGCCCTCCGTCTTCACCCCGGAACCCGAGCCGGAGGAGCCGGAATCGGCCCCCGCGCCCACCACGCAGGAGTTTTCCTCCCTCACGCCCCCTCCCACGGCCAAGCAGCTGCGGCAGGAGGTCGTGCAGCAGGCAGCGGAGATTCAGAGCGCCATCGACGCAGACGCCGCGCAGGAAAAGCCGGAATACCGCTACCCGCCCCTGACCCTGCTGACCAGGGGCGCAGCCGCCACGGTGGACAATCGCGAGGAAGTCTCCCTCAACCGCCAGCGGCTGGACGCCACACTGCACAGCTTCGGCGTCAACGCCTCCATCGTGGACGTCACCTGCGGCCCGACCGTCACACGGTACGACCTGGCACTGGAGGCCGGCGTCAAGCTCAGCCGCCTGACCAACCTCTCGGGCGACCTGGCACTTGCACTGGGCGTCTCCGGCGTGCGTATCGCTCCCATCCCGGATAAAATTTCCACCGTAGGCATCGAAGTGCCGAACAAGAACGTCAGCACCGTCTACCTGCGCGACATCATCTCCTCCCCCGCCTTCCAGAACGCCTCCTCCCGCCTGTCGTTCGCCATCGGCAAGGACATCGGCGGCAACGCCATCATCGGCAACATCGCGAAGCTGCCGCATATGCTCATCGCCGGCACCACCGGCAGCGGCAAGTCCGTCTGCATGAACAGCCTCATTCTGAGCCTGCTGTACAAATCCACGCCGGACGAGGTGCGCCTCATTATGATCGACCCGAAGATGGTCGAGCTTGGCGTCTACAACGGCATCCCCCATCTCTATGTTCCCGTCGTCACCGACCCGAAGAAGGCCGCCGGCGCGCTGCAGTGGTCCGTGGTGGAAATGATGAAGCGCTACCGGCTGTTTTCAGAGTGCGGCGTGCGCGATCTGGCCGGCTACAACGCCTATCAGAAGCGCAGCGGCGGCCAGAGCCTGCCGCAGGTCGTCATCGTCATCGACGAGCTGGCAGATCTCATGCTCGTGGCCTCCAAGGAGGTGGAGGAGAGCATCTGCCGCGTGGCGCAGATGGGCCGCGCCAGCGGCATGCACCTGGTCATCGCCACACAGCGTCCCTCCGCCGACGTCATCACCGGTCTGATGAAGGCCAACATTCCCAGCCGCATCGCCTTCGCCGTCTCGTCCGCGCTGGAAAGCCGCATCATTCTTGACACACAGGGCGCCGAAAAGCTCATCGGCATGGGCGATATGCTTTACGCCCCGCTGGGCGCGGGCAAGCCCCTGCGCGTCCAGGGCGCATTTGTCTCCGACGAGGAGCGCGAGCAGGTCATCGGCTTCATCAAGGCGCAGAACACCGGCGCAAACTATGACGAGCAGATCCTTGCCGAGATCGAAAAGAACGCCGCCGGCAAGCAGGGCGGCAAAAACGGCGGCAGCACTTCCGCAGAGCCGGAAGACGGGGCGCCCGCCTCATCCTATGACGAACTGCTGCCGCAGGCAGTGGACGTCATCTTCGAAACCAAGCAGGCCTCCGTCTCGATGCTGCAGCGTCGGCTCAAGCTCGGCTATTCGCGTGCAGCACGTCTGGTCGATCAGATGGAGGAGCTGGGCGTGGTCGGCCCGTTTGAAGGCTCCAAGCCCCGCCAGATCCTCATCACCAGGCAGCAATGGCAGGAGCGCCAGTACCTCAGCGGCACCGCGCCCGCTGATGTGCCTGCATCCGCGCAGCACGACACATCCCACACCGAGGAGAGCACCGACGCATGACCGACTGGTTTGACATTCACATGACGCCCGACGAGCTGCAGCGCATGTCCGCGCTGGGTCTGGCACACATCGGCGACGCCGTTTACGAACTGCTGGTACGCAGCTATCTGTGTACGCACGGCCGCGCCACCGGGCGCAACCTGCACCGCGACACCGTCGCCCTCGTCTGCGCCCCGGCGCAGGCCCGCGCCGTCAAGGCGCTGGAGCGCCGCCTGACACAGGAGGAACTGGCCGTATTCCGCCGCGGACGCAATGCAAAGGTCTCCGGCATCCCGCACGGTGCAACCGTCGGCGAGTATCACGCCGCCACCGGCCTTGAAGCCCTGTTTGGCTGGCTGTGGCTCACCGGCAGCCGTGACCGGCTCAGCGAGCTGTTTTCCGGTTTAATGGAGGCGCTGCATGCCGCTTGATTCTGTCGTCCTCTCCGGGCTGACCCGGGAGCTTTCATCGGCGCTGACCGGCGCGCGCGTGGACAAAATCCGCCAGCCGGAGCGAGACACCGTCATACTTGCCCTGCGCGGCCCCGCCGGCCCCTGCCGTCTGCTGTTGTGCGCCGGCGTGGGAAACGCCAGAATCCACCTCACCGCGCAGGACTACGAAAATCCGCAGCAGCCGCCCATGTTCTGTATGCTGCTGCGCAAGCATCTGGGCGGGGCGCGCATCGCCGCCGTCTCCCAGCCGGCCTGGGAGCGTCTGGTGTTCCTGGATTTTGACGCCTACGACGAAATGGGCGCACCCGTCAAAAAGCGGCTGATCCTGGAGCTGATCGGCCGCGGAACCAACCTCATCCTCACGGACGAGGCCGGTCGCATCCTCGACTGTATGCGCCGCGCCGACATGGAGATGAGTCCGGCCCGTCCCATTTTGCCGGGGCTGTTCTATCAGCTGCCGGGCCGTCAGGACAAGCCACTGTTTTTCGAAACGGACCCGGCGCAGCTTGCCCGGCTCTGGCAGGACGCACCGCGGGACGCGGCCGCCGACGAATGGCTGCTGCGCACGTTTGCGGGCCTGTCTCCCGTACTGTGCCGCGAGCTGTGCCAGCGCGGGCTGGGCGAGCCTTCGCCGCGCATCTGCGCGCTGACCGAAGCACAGCGCACAGGCTTTCCGCTGCTGCTGGCATCGTTTGCCGAATCGGTGCGCGCCGGCGAGCTGACGCCAACGCTGCTGACACTGGACGGCCAGCCGCGGGACTTCAGCTTCCTGCCGCTGACGCAGTACGGCGCGCAGGCCGAATTTCAGCTCTTCCAGGATTTTTCCGCCCTGCTTGAGGCCTTCTATGCGCGCCGCGCCCGCGCCGAAAGCATGCGCTGCCGCGCGCGGGAGCTGACGCACACGGTACGTGTGCTGCGCGATCGCACTGCGCGCAAGCTGGCCCTGCAGCAGGAGGAGCTGCGCAAGGCCGCCGGACGCGAGCAGTACCGCCGGATGGGCGACCTTGTTACAGCCAACCTCTACCGCCTCAAGCGCGGCGACACGAGCCTCACCGCCCCGGACTACTGGCAGGACGGCGCGCCGGAGGTAACGGTCGCGCTCGATCCCCTCAAATCGCCCCAGCAGAACGCCGCAGCCTTCTATAAGGAATATAACCGCATGAAGTCGGCCGAGCATTACCTCACCGGACTGTCCGCCCGGGCCGAACGTGACCTGGAATACCTCGACTCCGTGCTCGACGAACTGGAGCGCGCCGCCGTTCCGGCGGAGCTGGAGGAGATCCGGCGGGAGCTGACGGAAACCGGCTTTCTCCGGCGTGCCGGCACGCAGAAGAAGCAGAAGCCCCGCCCGCGCGAGCCGCTGCGCTATCTCTCGTCCGGCGGGCTGGAGATCCTCGTCGGCCGCGGCAACACACAGAACGACGAGCTGACCTTCCGCATGGCGCGGCGCGGCGACATCTGGCTGCACGCCAAGGACATCCCCGGCAGCCACGTTTTGCTGCGCACCCCCAACGGACAGGCGGACGAAGTGAGCCTGCGCGAGGCCGCCTCCCTCGCCGCGCTGCACTCGAGGGCGCGCGGAGCCGGCTCCGTCGACGTGGACTGGACGCCGGTGCGTCTGGTGAAAAAGCCGTCCGGCGCACTGCCCGGCAAGGTCATCTACACCGGACAGCACACCGTATCCGCCGTGCCGGACGAAGCGCTGGCTGAAAGGCTCCTCCTGCGCTGAGCTGCAGGGCTGCGAAAGCGGAACGATCCGAACCTGCTGATTGATGAAAAAATACCGTCTGCTGAACATGCAGACGGTATTTTTTCCTCCATGATGTTTTCTGTCCCTGCGGCGGAGCCGGCTTCTGTGCCATGCGCTTCCTCAAGGCTGTTCGCGGTGCTTTCCTTTTCAGTGCCGCGCGTCCTGCGCATGTTTTTTCTGCCAGACAAACGAGGACGGATGCCGCCGGCCCCAGAACACGTACAGCAGCACCGACAGTACCGTTGCCAGCGCTATGAGCAAAAACATGCTCTGATAGCCGAGCCGCGCAATCAGTGCGCCCGCAATTCCGGCGCCGCAGCCCATGCCCAGATCATAAGCGCACAGGAAGGTGGAATTTGCGCTGCCGCGCCGTTCCGGCGGCGCGATATGCACGGCCATTGACTGCAGCGCCGGCTCGATCCCGCCAAAGGCATATCCGGCCAGCACTGCCGAGAGCAGAAAGCACACCCGGTTCGGCGCCACGGCCAGCAGCACCAATGCAATCAGCATCGCCGCGTTGCAGGAATAGACGAAAATGCCCTCTCCCCTCCGATCGGCCACCTTGCCAACCGTCAGGCGCACAACGACCAGCATCACCGCCGTGATGAGGAAGAATATGCCGCCGCTCGGCAGCCCGTTGTCCGCGGCATATTTTGACAGGAAGTTTTCAATCGACCCCCAGGTCAGCAGGAACGCCACGCAGATGACCGAGGCCGGTACGGCGTCGGCGTCGATCAGACCGCGCAGCCGCAGCGGCTGCTTTGCCGCAAGCTGCGGACGCTTCGTCCGTATCACCAGAAACAGCACAAACGACAGCAGCATAAAGCCGGAAGAAACGCCAAACATCAGCGCAAAGCTGATCCGCTTCAGCGCCAGACCCAGCGCCGGGGCCATCGAGGTAGCCAGCGCGGTGGCCATGCCGAAATAGCCCATACCCTCGGCAAAATGCTCACGCGTGAGAGAGTCGGAGGCGATGGTCGCCGTGGCCGTATTGGAAAAGGCCAGCGACACGCCGTGCAGCATGCGGCATACCAGCGCAAGCGCAACCGCCATCAGTACGGAATAGCCAAGCCCCGCCAACGCGGTCGACAGCATATATCCCAGCGGCATGAGGAACATCCCCGTCAGACCGATCATCAGCACGCTTTTGCGTCTCCCATTGTTGAGCAGCCATCCGACGAATGGGCGCAGAAGAATCGCAATGATCGAAAACAGAAGCGCCGCTATGCCGGCAACGCTCTCATCCTGTCCGAGCACATCCTGCAGGAAGATCGGAAAGGTGGTAAGCACCATGATGTGGTTCATGAAAACAAGAAAATTGATCACAATGATAAGGACAAAACTGCGCGTCCACAACGTTGCTTTTCTTTCACCGGGCATAGACTTTCATCTCCTTTTCCGCAGCGCCATACATACAGAAAAGCAGTGTGCAGCCGGAGGGTCAGTTGGACTTATGCCCCTTCGGCTGCACACTGCTTTTACATGACAAATATGAACTTTAACGCCGCACACTGCGGCAGACGCTGCATCTTATATATTTTATATGTAGCAAATTTCCACGTAAAATGCAAAGGTGATTTTTCACAAACTTACGCTGCGAATTCTTGTGTACTTTCCCGGCCCGCTCACGCGCCGTCCATCAAAAACTGCCGGAATGCCGTCGGCAGCGAGATCTCCCGCGCCATACGCGCTGCATCGGCCCACTCGAGCTGCGGCGCGGCAGCGGCACAGCGGATGTAGTAACCGGTCATATCCCACTGAATGTGCGTAAAAATATGCTGCTTCCGGCTGCTGCGCGTCAGCTCCATCGGCCGGCAGTTCCATTGCTCTGCCAGCGCGAGCGCCTGCTGCGCCGTCAGTGCGCCGGGTACGTTCGGCAGCTCCCACAGGCCCGCCAGCAGCCCTTCGTCCGGCCGGCGACGCACGGCGCAGGCGTCCTCAAACGTGAGGATGAGCACGGTGCGCTGCTCGTGCCGGCGCGGCTTTTTCTCCGCGCGCACGGGCAGCGTGCGCCAGCGCTCTCCCTCGCAGGCGCGGCAGACAGCGCGCACCGGGCAGCGGGCGCACTGCGGCGCGCCGTTCGGCAGGCACACCGTCGCCCCCAGCTCCATCAGCGCCTGCGTGAAGTCGCCGCAGCGCCCCGGCGGATACACCGCCGCCAGCGCCTCAAATGCTGCGCGCTTCGTCCGGGCCTGCGTGACGTCCTGCTCCGAGCCGGTCAGCCGCGCCCACACGCGCAGGACGTTGCCATCCACGGCCGGCGTCGGCTGCTCAAAGCAGATCGAGCAGATGGCTCCGGCCGTGTAGGCTCCGATGCCCGGCAGGGTCTGCAGCGCGGCAAAATCCGTTGGGAACTGTCCACCGTGCTCCTGCAGCAGAACGTTGGCCGCACGCTTGAGGTTGCGCGCGCGGGAATAATAGCCCAGCCCCTCCCAGAGCTTGTTGAGCCGGTCGTCCTCACAGGCCGCCAACGCCTCCAGCGTCGGCAACGCCTCCAGAAAGCGCCGGTAATAGCCGCGCACCGCCTCCACGCGCGTCTGCTGCAGCATGATTTCCGACACCCAGACGTGATACGGCTCGCGGTCGGCGCGCCAGGGCAGAATGCGCTTTTCCCGATCATACCACGGCAGCAGCAGCGCCGGTAACTGTTCCAGCATATGGTTTCCTCCCGAATAAACGTCTGCCGGGACGCCGCGCACCCTTCGCGCCGCGTCCCGGCAGCCTCATCCCGACCGGTCCGGGTCTTATTCCCACGTTCCCCAGACCTCCGGACAATAGCCGACGGTGGCCTTCTTTCCGTTTCGAACGACCGGCGTGCGCAGCAGGCGCGGGTCGTCCAGCACGTGGGCGACGCGATCCTCGTCGCGCGCCAGATACTGCAGCAGCGCATAGTCCGGCGCCTTCTCATCCAGCAGCGCATCGAACCCGACCGCCGCCTTCACGCTCATCAGCTCGCCGCGGCTGATGCCGTATTTAAGCAGATCGATGTACTGATATTTGATCCGGCGCTCCTTGAACCAGCGCTCGGCCTTTTTCGTATCAAAGCATTTGGACTTGCCGAAGATCTGTATGTTCACAGTGCACGCTCCATAAAGCTCATGAGATTGTTGTAAAAAATATCCTGTGCCAGCCGCTCCGGCCAGCCGCGGCAAAGCATGGCCTCATACAGCCGTTCCAGGTCCTGTACACCGGAGATCCCGCGGGCGGACTGTCCGTCCATCCCGTCGAAATCACAGCCGAGGCACACCGCCCGCTCGCCGCCCAGCGCAAGAAAATGCTCCATATGCGCCAGCACTGCCGGGATATCCTGCCCCAGCCCGAGAAACGGCGGATACAGTGCGATGCCTGCACAGCCGCCGGTGCGTATCAGCGCGGAAAACTGCGCGTCCGTCAGGTTGCGGACATGGTCGGCCAGCGCGCGGGCGTTGGAGTGGCTGGCAAAAACGGGACGCCGCGCGACCTCGAGCACATCCCAGAAGGTGCGCTCCGAGCCGTGCGACACATCGATGGCCACACCCAGCGCCTGCGCCTGCGGCACAAATATGCGCCCGGCCGCCGTCAGCCCTCCGCCGCCATCCGCGGCCGCGCCGGCCAGTGCGTTCGAGCGGTTCCATGTCAGCGTCAGCACGCGCAGACCGCGTTTTTGCGCTGCGCGCAGCCCCGCCATGGAGCAGCCGACCAGTTCCGCTCCCTCGGCAGAGAGAAAGGCCGCAATCTGCCCGTCAGCCGCCGCCCGCCGTGCCTGCTGCGCCGAGCGGCACAGCCGCGCCGGGCAACCCGGCTGCGACAGCTCCTCCAGAAACCGCTCCGCCGTCCGATGCCAGAATTCCGGACATGCCGCCTCCGGCTGCGTCCAGACCGCAAAAATCTGGGCCGCAGGCCGGTAGGCGTGCAGCCGTTCGAGATCGAGCTGTTTTGTCTCACAGCGCCGGAGCGCTCCGGGCGCGGTGAGCGAATCGCAGTGCGCGTCAAACAGCGGCGCCGCCAAGGCTCAGACCTCCATGATGACCGGCAGAATCATCGGACTGCGGCGGGTCTGCTTGTAGAGATAGCCGGACAGATCCTGCTTGACGCGGCCCTTGATACCGGCCCAGTCGGTGATGTGCTTGCGCGCGCAGGCGTCAATGCTCTCAAGCACGATACGGCGCAGCTCATCCAGGAGCTTGTCGGATTCCTTGACGTAGACAAAGCCGCGCGTGACGATATCCGGGCCGGAAATAACCGAACCGTCCTCGCTGGAGACCGTCACCACCGCAACCACCATACCCTCGTCGGCAAGGTGCTTGCGGTCGCGCAGCACAACGCTGCCGACGTCGCCGACGCTCGTACCGTCCACCAATACCTTACCGGCCGTGACCGTACCGTTTTCGCGGATGGTCTTCTTCGTCAACTCGATGACGTGGCCGATATCGCTGACGACAATGTTCTTCGGATCAATGCCCATGCCGCGCGCCAGCTCCGCGTGACGGCAGAGCATGCGCCGCTCGCCGTGCACGGGGATAAAAAAGCGCGGGCGGGTCAGTGCGATCATCATCTTCAGCTCCTCCTGGCAGGCGTGGCCGGAGACGTGCAGATCATAGAATTTATCGTAGCAAACCTCTGCGCCCTTGGAAAACAGCTCGTCGATGACGCGGGTGATGGTCAGCTCATTGCCGGGGATGGCCGAGGCCGAGATAATGACGCGGTCGCCGGCGTCGATCTCCACCTGCTTATGGCCGGAAAAGGCCATGCGGTACAGTGCGGACATGCTCTCGCCCTGGCTGCCGGTACAGATGATGCACAGCTTGCTGCGCGGGTAGTTCTTGATCTTGTCCATGTCGATGAGAACGCCCGCGGGGATGTCGATATACCCCAGCTCCTGCGAAACCTTGATGATGTTCTCCATGCTGCGCCCGGTGATACCGACCTTGCGCTTGTGCCGCGCCGCAATGTTGACGATCTGCTGGATGCGGTGCACATTGGAGGCAAAGGTCGTGATGATGATGCGCTTGTCGCAGCCGGAAAACAGCTTTTCAAAGCCCTCTCCCACCCGGCTCTCCGACTCGGAATGTCCCGGGCGCTCTATGTTGGTGCTGTCCGACAGCAGGCACAGCACGCCCTCCTTGCCCAGCTGGCCGAAGCGCGCGATGTCGGCAATGCCGCCCTGCACGGGCGTAACGTCGATCTTGAAGTCGCCCGTCTGGATCACGACGCCCAGCGGCGTGTGCAGCGCGACAGCCACAGCGTCGGCGATGGAGTGGTTGACGTGGATCAGCTCCACCTCCATGCACCCGGCACGGAAGCTCTCGCCCGCCTCCATGGTGACGATCTTCACCTTCTCGAGCAGGCCGAACTCCGCCAGCTTGATCTTCACCAGCCCCGCAGTCAGGCGGGTGGTGTAGATCGGCGCGGACAGCTCCTGCAGCACATACGGCAGCGCGCCGATGTGATCCTCATGTCCGTGCGTGAGCACGATAGCCCGTATCTTTTTGGCGTTTTCCTTCAGGTAGGTGACGTCCGGGATGACCATGTCGATGCCGTACATCTCCTCGTCCGGAAAGCCCATACCGCAGTCGACCACCACAATGTCACTGCCGTACTGATAGGCCGTCATGTTCTTGCCGATCTCGCCGAGTCCGCCGAGCGGAATGATTTTCAGTTTTGATGCCATTGAATTTGATTACTCCTTAAATCTTTCACATCAGGCGTGCAGCCACGCCTGGAATTTTCAGTCTCCAAAGCAGATACCGATCTGCCTTGCATCCCGGATGACCGGGTCATCCGGCGAGAGGAATTTGGTGCGGCTGGCCGCCTCGGTCAGCGGGACCGAGGTGATCTGTCCGTTCTGCATGGCCACCATACGGCCAAAGCGTCCCTCCATAATCAGCCGTGCCGCCTCCGCTCCGAAGCGTGTGGCCAGCAGCCGGTCGTGCGGGCACGGAGGGCCGCCGCGCTGAAAGTGCCCCGGAATGGTCACGCGCGTCTCCTGCCCCGTCATCTCCTCGAGCAGCTCCGCCAGATGGTAGGACACCGTGGGGTGGCGCTGCTGCTCGCGGCGGCGGCGGCTGGTTTCCTCGTCGAGCACCGCGTCGTCCCGCGATACGGCGCCCTCAGCCACCGCAAGGATGGAAAAGTTTCGTCCGTGACGGCGCCGCTCCTCGATGGCGGCGGCCACGGCATGGATGTCGTACGGAATCTCGGGAATGAGCACCACGTCCGCCCCGCTGGAAATACCCGCAGTGAGTGTGAGCCACCCGGCGTCCCGGCCCATCAGCTCCACGAGGAAAATACGCCGGTGGGAGCTGGCGGTGGTGTGGATGTAGTCGATGACCTGCGTGGCGATGTTTGCCGCACTCTGGAAGCCGAAGGTGGTGTCGGTTCCGTAAATGTCGTTGTCGATGGTCTTGGGCAGCGTCACCACGTTCATCCCGGCGTTTTGCATCAGCAGTGCGCCCTTCTGCGTCCCGTTTCCGCCCATGACGACCAGGCAGTCCAGTCCCAGCGCCTCATACGTGCGCATCATGGCAGGCATGGCGTCGTTTCCGTCCTCGTCAAGGATCGCCTTTCCGGGAACATAGCTCTGCCGGGACGTCCCCAGAATGGTGCCGCCCTCGGTGAGGATGCCGGCCAGATCGTCCCGGCGCAGGCGGATGTACTCTGAGCGGATCAGACCGCTGAAGCCGTCGCACATACCGAACAATTCTACCCCCTCGGCATTGCCGAACAGGCTTTTTCCGATGGCCCGGATGGCCGCATTGAGGCCCGGGCAGTCTCCGCCGCTGGTCAGCAGCGCCACTCGCATTCGCTTTTGCACGGTCTGTCTTCCTTTCCTGTTTGCGGTATTCACATTTCCGTGCGCCCCTGCATGGCGCGCAGAAGCGTCGCATCGTCTGCAAATTCCAGATTTGACCCCACCGGGATGCCGTAGGCCAGGCGGGTGATACGCACCTCAAAGGGCTTGAGCAGACGCGCAATGTACATGGCCGTCGTCTCGCCCTCGGTGTCCGGATTGGTGGCGAGGATGACCTCCTCCACGCCGCCGGCAGCCACGCGGGCCACCAGCTCGCGGATGCGCAGATCCTCCGGCCCAACGTGATTCATCGGCGAGAGCACGCCGTGCAGCACGTGGTAAACCCCGTCGTATCCTCCGCCGCGCTCGATGGAGGCAACGTCCCGCGGCTCGGCCACCACGCAGATGACGGCGGTGTTGCGGCGGTCCGAGGCACAGATGGGGCAAAGCTCCTCATCCGTCAGGTTATGACACACACGGCACGGGTGCACCTTTTTCCTGGCCTCCAGGATGGCGGCGGCAAACGTCTCCGCCTCGCCCTCCGGCATGGACAGCACAAAAAAGGCCAGACGCTGCGCAGATTTTTTGCCGATGCCGGGCAGCATAGCAAACCCGTCGATCAGCGCCTCAAAGGACGGGGGAAAAAGCGGCATGACGTTCTTCTCCCCCTCAGGCGTTGCGGATGGCTTCCATCGCAGCGCGCCGGTCTTCCTTTTTGAACACTGCGCTGCCGGCCACAAGGACCTCTGCGCCCGCTTCCTTCACCAGCGGAGCCGTGTCGGGGTCAATGCCGCCGTCGACCTCGATCTCGCAGGAGAGGCTCTGTGCGTCGATCATACCGCGCAGCGCACGGATCTTGGGCAGCTGATCTGCCATAAAGCTCTGCCCTCCGAAGCCCGGCTCCACCGTCATCACCAGCGCCAGATCCAGCAACGGCAGATACGGCACGATCGCCTCGGCCGGCGTCTTCGGCTTGAGGGCCATGCCGACCTGTTTGCCCTCTGCGCGGATCGCCTCGATGGCGGCAAACAGATCCTGCGGCTCGGCCGCCTCAAGATGCACCGTGACCAGATCGGCCCCGGCTTTACAGAACGCACCGACGTAGCGTTGCGGCCGGGTAACCATCAGATGGACGTCCAGGAATGCGTCCGTAGCCTTCCGCAGCGACTTGAGCACCGGAATACCGATGGAGAGATTGGGGACAAACACGCCGTCCATCACGTCGAAATGGATATAGTCGGCGCCGCCGGCGGTCACGTCCGCCACCTCCTCGCCCAACCGGGCGAAGTCCGCCGATAAAATAGAGGGAGCAAGCTTGATCATGGGGTCCTCTCTTTCTCTGTGCGTATAGGAGAGTATACGGACGGCGTCATTGTCAAGCATGCCCGTCCGTGCATAGGATTAAGCAGCGGCGCGCCGCTTTTCAGATACGGGGACGTCCGGTCCTTCCGGCGTCCCCGGCACGCTCTTCGCACAAAAACTCAAGTTAAATTATACCGCACTTTTCTCCGTGGCGCAACACCCCGCGCCCATGTTTTTTCCGACCGGCCTTGACAAACGGCAGGCCCAATGTCATACTGGAGCTGATTTTACCGTTGTGTTCACCGTGGACATGGGCGTTTCCGCCCGCCGGAAAAAGGAACGTATGAATATCAAAATCACATCCGACAGCACCTGTGACCTTTCAGGAGAGCTTCTCTCTCGCTTCGGCATTTCTCTCGTTCCGCTGCTGATCCGCATCGGCAGCGAAACGCGCCTGGACGGCGTGGACGTCACCCCGGCCGACATTTTTGCGCATGTGGCCGCCGGCGGCGACCTGTGCGGCACCTCGGCCGTCAGCGTCGGCGGCTATGTTGATTTCTTCACGCCGTTTGCCAAGGAATACGACGCGGTCATCCATATCACGCTCGGCTCCGGCTTCTCCAGCTGCTGCCAGAACGCCTGTATTGCGGCGGATGAATTCTCCAACGTCTTTATTGTCGACTCTCAGAATCTTTCCACCGGCCATGGGCACGTGGTGCTGGAAGCCGCCGAAATGGCACAGGCCGGCATGCCGCCGCAGGCGATCGTCGAAGCGCTCAACGAGCTGGTTCCCCGCGTGGAAGCCAGCTTCATTCTCAACCAGCTCGACTATATGCGCAAGGGCGGGCGCTGCTCCGCCGTCGCCGTGCTGGGGGCCAATCTCATGAAGCTTAAGCCGTGCATCGAGGTGCGCGGCGGCAAGATGACGGTTGTGGGAAAATACCGCGGCTCGTTTGAGAGCTGTGTGCAAAAATATGTCACGGACCGGCTGGCCCATCCGGACAGCATTCTTTCCAAACGCATTTTCATCACGCATTCGGACGCCCCGCCCGAGGCTGTGCAGGCGGCAAGGAACGCCGTGCAGCAGTGCATGCACTTTGACGAGGTGCTCGAAACACAGGCCGGCTGCACCGTCTCCTGCCATTGCGGACCGTCCACGCTGGGCGTGCTCTTCATCCGCAAAGAATAAACATACCGTACCGCAGGCCGCTCCGCTTCACCGGGGCGGCCTGTCTCCATCCGTGCGCGGGCAGCGCAAATTCCTTGACTGAACGCATTCATTGCAGTAAAATATAGTATTAAGAACACGGTATTCTGTTACTGAAAAAGGATGCCTTTGCCGCTTGGAGGGTTTATCTTGCGAAACCGCCGGAAAAAATCGCCCGCACCGATCTACACCTTTGCCGTCGTCTGGCTGCTGCTGAGCCTGATTCTTCCCATGTACCGGCTCGCCAGTCTCATTGTCGTGCTGCTCGTCGCTCTGCTGGCCGCGCGTCTGGCGCGGGCCATTGTCAACCTCCGCGCGAAACGGCATCCCGAGCCGGAGCCGGAGCCTGCCCCGCAGCCGAAGCCGGAGCCGGTCTATCCGCCGGAGGTGCAGGCCGTTGTCGAGGAGGGCAAGCGCGCCCAGTCGGAGATGGGGCGGCTGTATGCTTCCATCCGCGACCCCGGCGTGAAGTCCAAAATTACCGAACTGATGCGCATCTCCGATAAAATCGTTGAGGACGCCATCCATGATCCGCGCGACGTACCCCAGATCAAAAAGTTTTTCGACTATTACCTGCCCACCACCATCAAGCTGCTCAACGCTTACGACCGCATGAGCGATCAGGGCGTCTCCGGCACAAACATCACGGGTACCATCCAGAGCATCGAATCCATGCTCGACACGGCCATCGACGCCTTCCGCAAACAGCTTGATTCGCTCTTTGCCGACCAGGCGCTGGATATTGAAACCGACATTGACGTGATGAACACCATGCTCCGCCGCGAGGGGCTCACCGAAGACTCTGTCACCCCCTCCAGCTTTCTCAAAAACCAGTCTGGCGGCGCGCAGAGCGCCCAGCGCCGGCAGACATGACCCCGGCTGCGGCAGCAGGCTGCCGCATTAAATACAGAAAGGACAAAACGACTATGAATGAAGAGTTCACTCCGCACCTGACGCTCGACCCCAACGCGGCGGCCGCAGCGGCCCAGGCTCCCGCCGCACCCACACTCACTTTATCCGGCGAAACCGAAGAAGCCGGGCAGCAGGCTCCGGCCGAACGGCTGGAGCTTGACCGGCTTACGCCGCAGGAGCAGGAGGCCGTGCGCCAGTTTTCCCGGCAGATCGACGTTCAGAATTCCGAGCTGGTGCTCAACTACGGAGCCGCGGCGCAGAAGAATATCGCAGACTTTTCCGAGTCCGCGCTCGAGTCCGTCCGAACCAAGGATCTCGGCGAGATCGGCGGCATGCTCTCCGACCTGGTCGTCGAGCTGAAGGGCCTCAACTTCGACGAGGAGGAAAAGCGCGGCTTCAAGGGTCTGTTCAAGCGCGCCTCCAACAATCTGGCCGCGCTCAAGGCTCAGTATGACAAGGCCGAGGTGAACGTCGATAAGATCACCGGCATGCTCGAGCAGCACGAGCGCACGCTGCTTAAGGATATTTCCATGATGGACAAGATGTACGACCGCAACCAGGCCTACTTCAAGGAACTGACCATGTACATCATTGCCGGCAAGCTCCGCGTCGAGGAGCTGCGCGAGACCGAGCTGCCCCGTCTGCGCCAGAAGGCGCAGGAGAGCGGGCTGGCCGAAGACGCGCAGGTCGCCAACGACTATGCCAACCTGCTCGGCCGCTTTGAGAAGAAGCTGCACGATCTGGAGCTGACGCGCATGATTTCCGTGCAGATGGCCCCACAGATCCGTCTCATTCAGAACAACGACAGCCTCATGGCCGAAAAGATCCGCACCTCCATCGTCAACACCATCCCCCTCTGGAAGTCACAGATGGTGCTGGCTCTGACCATGGAGCACTCCAAGCAGGCGATGGAGGCGCAGCGCGAGGTCACCGACCTGACCAATCAGCTTCTGCAGCAGAACGCCGCGCGCCTGCACCAGAACAGCGTCGAGGTCGCGCGCGAGTCCGAGCGCGGCATCGTCGACCTCGAGACCCTCAAAAAGACCAACGAAGAGCTGATCGCCACCCTTGAGGACGTCCGCACCATCCAGGAAGACGGCGCTGCACGCCGTGCCGCCGCCGAGCAGGAACTTGGCCGCATTGAGGGCGAGCTGAAGGCGAAACTGCTCGAGCTGCGCGGCTGAAGCGCTTCTTCCCCGCCGCGCCCCGGGCGCACAGGAGGTTTTCATGTCCATTTTACGCAAACGTTCCTGCGCAGTAGTCATCGCACTTGTCGTCGTGTGCCTGTCCACGCTGCTGAGCGTCAACCGTTCGCTCGGTTCCGCCGCCGATCGGGTGGCCGACGGCTTCTACAGCGGCGTCAAATACGACGGCTATGTGCATAAAAGCATCTACAGCCAGCTGGAGCAGCGCTCCGGCGCAGCAGCCGGTCTCGTTACCATCGGTGCAAATTACGTCGCGCTCGGCGACGTCACCGAGGCACTGCGCAGCGCGCGTCAGGAGCTTGCCAACACCATGGACGGCGGCGACGTCGCCGCCATGTACAAGGCCAACACCGCGCTGCAGACCGCTTATGAGGCCTTTGTCTACGCAGCCCAGGATGCAGGACTGTCCGCCCGCGATCAGAAGGGCGTCGACTCCTATGCCGACACGCTCAGCGGCGCACAGAACGTCATCGCTGCAGCAGGCTACAACGAGTCCGTCCGGGAGTTCGAGCGCAAAACGCTCAGCCGCTTCCCCGCCGGGCTGCTGGCCCCGATCGCCGGCGTCGACGCACCGGTGCTGTTTGAATGAGGAGGCGCGCCATGAAAAAAGCAGCAAGTCTGCTTCTCTGCCTGCTCACCGCGCTTCTGCTCCTGCTGCCGGCTGCAGCCGTGGTGGAGCAGAGCGACAGCTTTTACGCAGCAGACTACGCCAACGTTCTCTCTGAAGAAACGGAAAACTGGATCGTTTATTTCAACGGCGCGCTGGAGCAGCAGTGCAGCGGCGCGCAGCTGGTGGTCGTCACGGTCGATTACCTTGACGGGATGTACTCCGATGAATACGCCTATCAGCTGTTCAACAACTGGGGCGTCGGCTCCGCATCGGAAAACAACGGCATGCTCCTGCTGCTGGCCGTGCAGGAAAACAAGGCATGGCTCGCCTACGGCAGCGGTCTGACCGGCCGGCTCTCCAGTGAAATCGTCAACGGCTGGTTTGACGATTATTTCTGGCAGGCGTTCGACACCGAGCAGTA
This sequence comes from Clostridiales bacterium, assembly GCA_022768185.1. GTDB lineage: Bacteria > Bacillota > Clostridia > Oscillospirales > Oscillospiraceae > JALEMS01. The sequence goes on from JALEMS010000027.1 coordinate 29,643, forward strand.
TGACGCCGCCGTCCACTCCATCATTGAAAACGCCATCCTTCCTTGGTATGATGAAACCTATGGCGCTTCGATTGGCGACGGCACCGGAACTGCATCCGCAGGCCAGCCGGCCGACAATCCGAACTACAATCCGGAATATTACAGCGAATATGAGGACGTCCCCATGCACACGGGCTATTCCACGTTCTCCTTCGGCCGCGTGCTGTTCATCCTGTTCGTCATTTTCTTCATCATCGTTCCGGCAGTCACCCGGCCCTACCGCACACGGTATTATCGGAACTTCGGCGTCATGCCGCCGTTGTTTTTCTGGCTTCATATGAACCGCTGGCAGAACGATCCCTTCCGCGGTCATCCGCACGACCGGAATGATCGGCATGACGACGACTGGTGGAATCGCCCCGGTGGCGGCGGCTTTGGCGGAGGCGGCGGCTTTGGCGGTGTCGGTGGCTTCGGCGGAGGCGGCGGCTTCGGCGGTGGCGGCGGCTTTGGCGGTGGCGGCGGCTTCGGCGGAGGCGGTTTCTCCGGCGGAGGCGGCGGCCGCAGGTGAGCGGCGCGGCAACAGGAATCCACAGTAAAATAAATAGATAAAGGAATTCATTTGACGTGTCCATCGAAAAAGGCAGAGCCTATCTCCGGCAGTTCGGTCTGCAGGACCGGGTGCAGGAATTTAACGTATCCAGCGCGACCGTCGAGCTGGCCGCACAGGCACTCGGCGTGGAGGGCGCGCGTATTGCGAAAACGCTTTCCTTCCAGCAGGGCGACGGCTGCATTCTCATCCTTGCCGCCGGAGACGCCCGCATCGACAATCAGAAGTTCAAAGCGCGCTTCGGCATGAAGGCCAAGATGCTGGCAGCCGAGGATGTATTGCGTCTGGTCGGCCATCCGGTCGGCGGCGTGTGTCCGTTCGGCTGCAACGAGGGCGTGCCCGTCTATCTTGACGAGAGCCTCAAGCGCTTTGAAACCGTCTTCCCCGCCGTTGGCAGCGCCAACAGTGCCGTCGAACTGAACCTGGAGGAGCTGTATGTCTGCTCCAGGGCGCTCGGCTGGGTCGACGTATGCAGGCTTCCGCAGCCGGAAGCCTGCTGAAATCCGGCAGTGCCTGCCCGGCGTACCCCGCCGCGCAGCGCTTGAGCATGCAAGGATCAAAACACGTCCCGGTTGGTAGTCCGGGAGTATCCGCCGCACGCGGATATCAGTAACCTGCCTCCTTTGGTTGTCCGTTCCTTGCTCCGACGCATGAAAAGGAGGAACCCCATGTCAATCACGCATTCCAGGCTGTCCGTTCTGTTTGAAGCACCGTTCTGGATCGCGCTCTATGAGCGCGAGACCGACGGAAAATACGAGGTGTGCAAGGTCACCTTCGGCGCCGAGCCGAAGGACTATGGGGTGCATGCATTCTTTCTGAAAAACTGGCGGCGCCTGGTCTTCAGCCCCTCGATCGAGGCATCCGCGCTAACCGAGCGGCGCATCAACCCCAAGCGGCTGCAGCGTGAGATCCGCAGACAGATGACCGACGCCGGCATCGGCACCAAGGCACAGCAGGCGCTGAAGCTGCAGCAGGAACAGAACAAAACCGAACGCAAAACCCGTTCCCGCGAGCAGAAGCAGGCCGAAAAAGACCGGCAGTTCGCCCTGCGGCAGGAAAAACGGCTGCAGAAACGCAGGGGACATTGAGCGAAAAACAGAAAACCGGCGCTGCCGATGCCGCGCCGGTTTTCTGCGTTTTTGTGCAGGTGATACTTGCCAAACCGCGCCAAATATGCGACAATACCTCCGCGTATTTTAAAACTTTGGAAAGACACAGGGCTTTTATGGAAAACCTCTCTGATTTCACCCAGGGCAGCATCCCGAGAAAACTCATCCGCTTCATGCTTCCCATCCTTGCCGCACAGATCCTGCAGACGCTTTACGGCGCGGTCGACCTGCTGGTGGTGGGTCACTTTGGCTCGACGGCGGGCGTGTCTGCCATTTCCACCGGCGCAAGCCTCATGGACACCGTCACCTTCCTCATCTTTGGTCTGACCACCGGCGTCACCATCGTCGTCAGCCAGTATCTCGGCAGCCGGGACACCGAGCGCATCGGCGAGACCATTGGAGGCGCCGTCGCTTTTTTCCTGATCTTCAGTCTCGCGCTGACGGTACTCTTCGAGCTGCTTGCCCCACAGCTGGCCCGCCTGATGCAGGCTCCGGCCGAGGCCTTTGACAAAACGGTCGCCTACATCCGCATCTGTGGCGGCGGCATGCTCTTTATCGTCTCCTACAATGCCATCAGCGCCATCTTCCGCGGCTTCGGCAACTCCACGCTTCCGCTGCTGTTCGTGGCGGTGGCGTGCGTGGTCAACGTGCTGGGCGACCTGCTGCTCGTCGCCGTCCTTCGTATGGACGTGGCGGGTGCAGCCATCGCCACCGTGGCGGCACAGGCGCTCAGCGTGGTGTTTGCGCTCCTCGTTGTTCGCCGCCGGAAGCTGCCCTTCCCGCTGACGCGGCGGCATATCCGCTTCAACCGGCAGGTGCGGCTGTTCCTCAAAATGGGCGCGCCCATCGCAATCCAGAATTTTCTCACCAGCTTCTCGTTTCTCGCCCTGTGCTCGTTTATCAACCGTCTGGGTCTCACCGCCTCGTCGGGCTACGGCGTAGCCAACAAGGTCAACAGCTTTTTGATGCTCATCCCCTCCACGCTGCTCAACTCACTGGCCGCCTTTGTCGGTCAAAACGTCGGCGCGCAGCGCGAGGACCGCGCCCGAAACACGCTGCTGTGGGGCATTGCCGTCGGCGTGGCGATCGGCATCCCGGTCAGCTATCTGGCCGCCTTCCACGGGGACCTGTTCGCCCGCATCTTCGTGCGGGATGCAGCAGTGATTGCCCAGGCGCGCGCCTATCTGCGAGGCTTCAGCATTGAGCCGGTCGTCACCAGCATTCTCTTCTGCCTGATGGGCTATTTCAACGGCCACGGCCGCACGCGCTTTGTCATGATTCAGGGCCTGGTACAGTCCTTTGCCGTGCGCATCCCGGTGTCGTATTTCATGAGCATCCGGCCGGACGCCAATCTCACCATGATCGGCATCGCCGCCCCGCTGTCCACCATCGTGGGAATCGTCATATGCCTCGTATTCTACGTGTACTGCCGCAGGAAAATCCGCGTCGGCGAGCAGCCGCTCAACGCGCAGGACGCACGGTAGGGCCAACCGAATCACAGTCTGAACGCGCAGGCCGGGTC
>JALEMS010000060.1 GCA_022768185.1 Clostridiales bacterium
CGGCGGCGGCAGCACCGGGCATCCTGCCCCGCACACCGCCGCCGTCCCGACCTGCTGCGCGCACGCAGCGAAAAACGCCTCCATTTCCGCGCCGGACAGCGCGCGCCCGACCTGCTCCAGCGCCAGCTGCTGCACCAGCGCCGCCATCCCGGCCAGCGCCGGAGCCGCCGCGCTTGTCCCCGTAAACCGCGCGCCCGACGGAAGCCACCAGCCGTCCGGTGCGCAGAAGGCGATATGCTCCGACGAAAAATTGTAGAACGCCGGAAGCACCCGCCCGTCCGCCATCAGCGTGCAGGCGTTGACACCGCAGATAAACCGGTTTTCGATCGTGCGGCTCACCTCACGCTGGCTGTTTTTGTTGCCCGCAGCCATAAACAGTGGGCAGCGCTCCGCCGCAATCGCAAAGCGTTCCTGCGCGGCCTCCGTCAGCCGGACGCCGCTTGCAATGGACGCCCACCAGACCAATACGCCATGCGTCTTGATGCCCGCCGTGATGTCCAGCCCGAAGGTATCGTCCCCGATTCCCTCCCACGGCAGCGCAAGCAGCTCCGCCTCCGGCGCCACCTCGCGGAACACCGCAGCCGTCTGCCAGCCGTGGTCAGACGGATCCGTGCTCAGCCGCTCTCCGCTGGCCGCCGTCACGCCGCGCCCGGTATACCCCGCCGCATGCCACGCCGTCACGCCCAGCCAATCCCGCAGTCTGTCGTTGTCCTGTACCATATGCTTCTCCTCCTGTCGTTTCCGGGCAAGCTGCCCAATGCAGGGGGCGTCCCCCTCTGCCGTTCACGTGCCGGGCAGGCCCGCCTCAAACCGGCCAGCCGCCCTGTCCGTACACGTCGTAAAGCGCCCCTGTATCAAAGGCCGGAGCCTCGGTCCCGTCGGCAGGCTCCGCCGGATCCACCCGCGCCGGCTCCACCGGCTCGCCGCTCTTATGCAGCAGCCAGGCCAGCGCCTGCGTCGAGCTGTCGACCATGTCGTCGTGCGCGCCCGCCGGGAACGCGCACCACTGATCGAGAAACCCCTCCAGCCACGCCGCGCCCTCCGGCACGAACACATGCCCGCTCTCGATGGCGGAGCTCACCGCATGCACGCGCGCCGTCTTTCCGCCGCGCGGCTCCACCGGCACGCAGAACAGCTCCGCCTGCAGCACCTGGATCACCGCGCTGCCATTGGCCTTGTCCTCCACCAGCACCGCCGCCGACGGAAACCGCCGGTGCATCTCCCGCACAGCCTGCAGTGTGCGCGGGAAATTCAGGTGCTCGTTGACGCAGTCAAGCAGGTAATAGTCGTTTCCCCGCTTGCCCCAAACCGTCAGCGCCACAAAATCGTTCTCCGCGCCGTCCTTGAACGCAGCATCCAGACTGATGACGACGCACCCCATTGCCGGCGGCGGCCCGGCATAGCTGCGCCACCAGCTGCGCGGCACAAGATTGCCGCCCTCGGCCCTTGGCCTGCACTGATACAGCGCCTGCCACGCCCGCGCGCCGCCCTTCGCGTCCGAGACATACCCGGCCTTGAAATCCGCCAGCCACGCCTCGTCCTTTCCCAGCTCGGGACACAGCGCCTGCCCCGGCGCGCGCCCGAGCGGATCGTCCGCCTCGGCCTCCATCGGCAGGCGCAGCAGCGTGACGCTGCGCTCGCTGCGCACCAGCCGCGCCGCCAGATCGTCCTCGTGCCACGGCGTCATGATGACGATCACCTTTCCCTTCGCCGCCAGACGGGATTTCAGGCTGTTCTGCCATTCCTCCCACACCCGGCGGCGATACGTCTCGCTGTCGGCCTCCTGCCGGTTCTTCACCGGGTCGTCGATCAGAATGAGATTTGCCGGATTTCCCGTAATGCCGGAGAGGATACCGCGCGAGATCATGCGGCCCACGCCGTTGTCCAGCTCCAGCTCCGTGGCGCGATCCACCGCGCCCACGCCGATGCCGAACAGCGTCGGCCCGAAGCGCCGCAGCTTTTCCTTGTTGCGGCGGCAGAAGCGCTCGGCTGTCTCCTCGTTGTAGCTGGCAAGGATCACGCGGGCGCGCGGGTTTTTCCCCAGAAACCAGCTTGGCAGCGTCTCCGTCACGGTCATGCTCTTGCCGTGCTGCGGCGGCGTCTCGATCACCAGCACGTCATACGCACGCCCCGTGTCCTCCTCGAGAAACGCCTGCAGCCGCTCCGCCAGAAATTCGCTCATCCGCGTGCGCTTCCAGCCCGGCCCCTGCACATACGCCAGATAATCCGCAAAAGAACGGCGCGCCTGCTCCCGGCGCGCCATTTCTGCAATCAGCTTTTCATAGGTACCCACGGCAAAGCCCCTCTCCGGCGCGCTCACCCGTCCCCGGCGGCCATCGCAAGCCGTGCCAGCTGCTCATTGGACAGCTGCGACAGATCAAACTGCGCCAGCGCCTCGGCGTCCACCGCGCCCACGACCAGCCCGTCCGCCGGCTTCTCGCCGACCGTGTCGCGCAGGAATCGCGCCGCCTCCACATCGCCGCGCTGCGCCTTTCCGGACACCGCCAGCATGATCGCGTCCTGCACCGTGCTGTCCAGTCCCAGCTCCTGCAGCCGCTGCCGGATGGCGTCGTCGACCACCGGCGCCTGCAGCACCATCTGGATCGACTCCCGCATCAGCTTCTTGCGCCTGCGGACGGCGGCTGCCGCCTGCGCGCCCTTTCTGCACAGCGCGCGCCGCTCCTCCTCCGACAGCCGGCTCATATAATCCGTAATACTCCATTTTCCCGTCTGTTCCGGCATATCCTCTGCTCCTTTCCGCGCGCAATGCGCCGAATCTTTTCTTTCAGTCTCCGATTGTAGCCGGGATTTCGTCCAAAAGCGTCCCGATTTTTTCCCAGACAAAAAGGAAAAAGACGAAGGGCCGTCGACCCTTCGTCTTCCCATTGATTTCCGATCACGCTCCCGCAGCGCGGCTGCAGCGCAAGCACGCAAATACCGAATGCCCCCGCGCCATACACAGACGCGGAAGGCCGGCGGCATATTTAAAATTCGTCCGGCAGCGGGACGCGCTGCTTCATCAGGATCGTGCCGAAGCACTGCAGATTTCTTCCCGCCGAGGCCCAGACGGTGACGTCTGCGCTTCTGCGCGCGCGATTGAGCGAAAACAGATAGACATTTCCCTCTGAGTCGCGGCACGCCTGCTTGCATAGATACTCTCCGTCCAGCAGAAACGCCCCGACCTCTCCGTCACGCGGCCAGCCGTGCCGCCCCAGCGCCACCGAGCCGTCCGGCAGATACGGCTCCATGCTGTCGCCGTGAATGTGAATGGCAAACTCGGCCTGCGACCCGGCAGGCACCTCATAAGGCTCCCACGCGCTGTCGAAATCCGGCTCCGCCGGCCCCGCCGCAAACCGGCATCCAAACAGCGGGATCACCTTTCCCGGCGCCGGCGGCTGCGTCTCCGTGCCCGCCGCCTGCATCCGCGCCTCCTCATAGTGCAAAATGGCGTCCACCGCGCCCTGCCCCGCCGGATCGAGCCGGTCATACCGCGCCGCGACGTCCTCGGCCTGCGCCGAGCACGCCTGCTGCCGCCGGCCCGCCGGCTGATCCTCCAGCCCCAGCAGATAGTCCGTCGTCACCCCGAACTTCCGGGCCACCTCCACCAGATAGCTGTGCCCCGGATCGCGCTCGTCCTTTTCATATTTGGTCACGGTGCTGTACGGGCGGCCCAGCTCCTCGGCCAGCCGCGTCCGGCTGTATCCGTGCGCCGCGCGCACCTCGATCAGTCGGCTTCCAATGCTCATGCCGCTCCCCCCTTTTTACACATTATATCGGTATCCCTTTTCCATGTCAACCGCATTTTTACCCATAGCGGGTTATTCTCGACAAAATTCGCCTTGACATTGCCCCAAAAGGGGTATATCCTTTTCCCAGAAAGCAACCCAAATTGGGGTAAAGAAGGAGGAGGATCCGATGTATCCGAATATTGAAGCAGAGCGCGCCCGCGCCGGTCTCAGCCGCGCACAGCTGGCAGAACGCCTGGGCGTGTCCTACGGCACGGTCAAAAACTGGATGCAGGGCGCGACCGACATTCCCTGCACCAAGCTCATCGCGCTCTCACGCATGTTCCGCTGCAGCACGGATTATCTGCTCGGCGTCGAAGCCGCTCCGCCGGCGCGCCGCAGCATATGACGACCGTTCACCCGCTGAAAGGAGCGATGCGTATGTCTTTCCGGCAAACAAAGGCAGGCCGTGCGCTCTGCCGCATCACCGGCGCGCCGTGCATTGGCTGCCGCCCGGCCTGCGCCAGTCGCCTCGAGGCGGCGGAGGCAAAACCGGACGAGGCCTCCGGCTGGCGGCGCTGCCCCGGCTGCTGGTACTGGAGGCCCCTCAGCGACCGTTCCGGCACCGGCAGCTGGACCGGCAACCGCGTCTGTCATTACTGCCTGTACAACAAAGCCAGCCGTCCCCGCAGCGCAGACGGCCGCTGCCTTGCCCGCACCGCGCAGCCGCAACGGCGCGCGGCGCATTCCGGCATTTTCCCCCGCCGCCGAAACCGCAACGAGGTATGTAAATGAGTGTAAAAATTCATTCCCTTTCCATAGAAAACACCAAGCGCGTGCGCGCCGTCACGCTGCAGCCGGCACAGGACGGTCTGACGGTCATCGGCGGCCGCAACGGCCAGGGCAAAACCAGCGTCCTCGACGCCATCGCCTGGGCGCTCGGCGGAGACCGTTTCCGCCCCAGTCGCCCGGAGCGCAGCGACAGCGCCGAGCCGCCGCATCTGCGCGTGCAGCTCTCCAACGGTCTCGTTGTCGAGCGCAGCGGCCCGCGCGGCGCGCTGAAGGTCACCGACCCATCCGGCGTCCGCGCCGGGCAAACACTGCTCAACGAATTTGTCGGCGAGCTTGCCTTGGATCTGCCGCGCTTTCTTGAGGCCGGCAGCCGCGAAAAGGCCGCCATCCTCCTGCAGACGCTCGGCGTCGGCGACAAGCTCCGGCAGCTCGACCGCGAGGAGGCCGAGCTGTACGACCGCCGCCGTGCCGTCGGCCAGCTGGCCGACCGCAAGCGCAAGCATGCCGCCGAGCTTCCCGCCTGGCCGGACGTACCGGAGCAGCCGCTCTCCGTCGCCGCCCTCATCGACCGGCAGCAGCAGATCCTCGCTCAAAACGCGGAAAATCAGCAAAAGCGGCACCGGCTCGCCGCCCTCGCCCAGCAGCACGCTGCCCTCACCGCCCGTCTTGAAGCCCTGCAGCACGAGCACGCAGACCTCACGCGCCGCCTCGAGACCGCACAGGCCGAGGCCGGGGCCTGCACCGACGAGTCCACCGCCCCGCTCGAGGCCGACCTGCGCAGCATCGAAACCATCAACGCCCGCGTCCGCGCCAATCAGGAAAAGGCGCGCGCCGAGGCCGAGGCGCAGGAATACGACGCGCAGTACCGCGATCTGACCGGCCGCATCGAAACGCTGCGCCTGCGTCGGCGCGAGCTGCTGCAGTCCGCGCCGCTGCCGCTTGAGGGACTGTCCGTCGAGCAGGGCGAGCTGACCTATCACGGCTGCCGCTGGGACTGCATGAGCGGAGCCGAGCAGCTCCGCGCAGCCACCGCCATCGTCCGCGCGGCCAAGCCGCAGTGCGGCTTCGTCCTCATCGACAAGCTGGAGCAGATGGATCTCGACACGCTGCGCGACTTTGGCGCCTGGCTCGAAGCGCAGGGCCTGCAGGCCATCGCCACCCGCGTGAGCACCGGCGGGGAGTGCACCGTCCTCATTGAGGACGGACGCACCCTCCCATCGGCGGCGGACGCCTCCGGCGGCGCGCAATCCGCCCCGGCCGAACAGGAGGCCCTTGCATGAACTGGAAGCAGGAAGCCGTCGACAAGCTGCGCGGCTATCCGCTGCGCCGCTGCAGCCTTGACCGTCTCGGTGAGGAGCTGGAGCGGCTCGAGCACGAGGCCGCGCGCATCAGCGCCGTCGAAACGGAGACCGAGCGGGTCTCCGGCAGCCCGGCAGGCAGCCGGGAGGACGCGCTCGTCAACAACATCGTCCTGCGCGAGGAGCTGCAGCACGCGCGCCGCAGTGTCGCGCTCTGGGTGCGCCAGGTCGACCACGCCCTTGCGCAGCTTGACGATGACAGCCGCCGCATTCTTGAGCGTCTCTAT
>JALEMS010000069.1 GCA_022768185.1 Clostridiales bacterium
GTTAGAACGCTAGCCTGTCACGCTAGAGGTCGACGGTTCAAGTCCGTTCTGGGTCGCCAATGCTGCTATAGCTCAGTCGGTAGAGCGCATCCTTGGTAAGGATGAGGTCCCCAGTTCAAATCTGGGTAGCAGCTCCAGAAAGGCTCCGAAATCATTTGATTTCGGAGCCTTTCTGTTTTGGTATGCAGCAGAAAGCACCGTGCGGGAAGCAGCTGCTTCCCGCACGGTGCTTTCCTGCCCTGACCGGGCCTTTGCGCTGCGGATGCGACTCAGCGGCCGACGATCTGCGGCTCCGGATAGTCCACGCCGAAGGTCTCGACGGTGACGCGGGCCATCGTCTGATCCTTGAAGGGGCGGTCCATCGGATTGCGGGGATAGTTGGCGATGGCGTCGACCACCTCAAAGCCCTCGGTCAGCTTGCCGAAGGCGGCGTACTGCCCGTCCAGGTAGGGCGCGTCGTCATGCATGATGAAGAACTGGCTGCCGGCGCTGTCGGGATGCTGGGCGCGTGCCATGGACAGCACGCCCTTGGTGTGCTTCAGGTTGTTCTGAAAGCCGTTGCCCGAGAATTCGCCGCGGATGTAATACCCCGGTCCGCCCATGCCGGTGCCGCTGGGGTCGCCGCCCTGGATCATGAAGCCGGGGATGACGCGGTGGAAGATCACGCCGTTGTAAAAGCCCTTCTTCACCAGTGAGATAAAGTTGTTGACCGTGTTGGGTGCGATCTCGGGATAAAGCTCGAGCTTCATCACCTTGCCGGTGTCCATTTCGATGGTAACGATGGGATTCTGTGCCATTTCTGTTGCCTCCTGTATCCTGAATTCTTGTTCAGACGGTTTATGCCTTGAGCGCCCGCTCGATGTCGCGCTTTGCCGAGCGCTGCGCCTCGGAGTCCCGCTTATCATAGAGCTTCTTGCCCTTGCACAGGCCCAGCTCCACCTTCACGCGGCTCTCCTTGAAATACAGCGACAGTGGGATGAGGGCCACGCCGTCCTGCATCACGCGCGCCTGCAGCTTTGCGATCTCGCGCTTATGCATCAGCAGACGGCGCACGCGCACGGGGTCGCGGTTGAAGATATTTCCGTGCTCATAGGGCGAGATGTGCATGCCGCGGAGAAACAGCTCGCCGTTTTTGACAAAGCAGAAGGAATCCTTCAGGTTCACCTTGCCGCCCCGGATGGACTTGACCTCCGTACCGAACAGCTCGATGCCGGCCTCAAACCGGTCCAGCACAAAATAGTCGTGAAACGCCTTTCGGTTCTGCGCGATCTGTCTGACGCCCTTTTCCTTTGCCACAGCCTGTCCTCCCCTCCGGCGCGGCGCACGCGCCGGCGCATGATTTTCTCCTATTATAAATCAGCGGACGCCGCAAGTCAACGCGCGCTCAGCGACAAAAATTGCGCACGTAATTGTCAATGCAGCTCTGCACGACCTCCACGGCCCGCTCCCGGCCCTGCGCCTCGTTGACAACGGTCTCCTTGCCCTCGAGCGTCTTGTAGACGGAGAAGAAGTGGCACATCTCGCTGAAGATATGGGCCGGCAGCTCGCTGATGTCATGATAGCAGTTGTAGTTCGGGTCGTTGAAGGGAATGGCGATGATCTTTTCGTCGTTTCGGCCGGAGTCGAGCATGGTGATCACGCCGATGGGATAGCAGCGCACCAGCGTCATCGGCTCAAGCGGCTCTGCGCACAGCACCAGCACGTCGAGCGGATCGCCGTCGTCGCCGTAGGTGCGGGGAATGAAGCCGTAGTTGGCCGGATAGTGCGTGGACGTGTAGAGCACGCGGTCGAGGATGATCAGGCCCGTCTCCTTGTCCAGCTCATACTTCTTTTTGCTGCCCTTGCTGATCTCGATGACGGAAATGAAGTTTTCCGGCCCGATGCGCTTGGGGCTGATGTCATGCCAGATATTTGCCATAATGATATTCCTCCAGTTTGTATGCAAAAGCAGAACGTCTGCGGCTTAAAGCTTCAGATCGCCCTCCCGGATCCAGCCGAGACGGCGGCAGATGAGACCGAACAGCCAGGCCAGCACGCCCGGCAGCACAAAGCAGATGAGCGCGAGACCCAGCCAGTCAAAGCCCGTCACCGGGCCGCGCAGGCCGGCCGTCACGTCCGCGGCCCAGCCGCTCACCACGCCGATGGGGCCGCACAGGCCGCAGGTACCCATGCCGGAATTGATGGGCGCGCCGTTCATTTCCAGACGAAATACGCACGTGGCCAGCGGCCCGGTGACGGCGCCCGCCGCACAGGCCGGCAGCCAGATGCGCGGGTTCTTCACGATGTTGCCCATCTGCAGCATGCTCGTGCCGAGGCCCTGGCTCACCAGTCCGCCCCAGCGGTTTTCGCGGAAGCTGAGCACCGCAAAGCCCACCATCTGCGCGCAGCAGCCGGCCACCGCCGCGCCGCCGCCCAGGCCCGTCAGCCCCATGGCCGCGCAGATGGCCGCCGAGGACACCGGCAGCGTCAGCAGCACGCCCATGCCCACCGACACGAGGATGCCCATCCAGAACGGGCGCAGGCTGGTGGCCAGCTCGATCATCTCACCCGTCCAGGCTGCGGCGCGCCCGATGGGCGCGGCGATCAGCCAGGCCAGACCCGTGCCCGCCAGAATGGTGACGATGGGGGTGACGAGCAGGTCGATCTTCGTCTCTCCCGACACCATTTTCCCGATCTCCGCGGCCGCAATGGCCACAAACAACACCGCCAGCGGCCCGCCGGCGCCGCCCAGCACATTGGTGGCCCAGCCGACCGGAACAAGCGAAAACAGCACCATCGGCGGACAGCGCAGCGCATAGCCGATGGCCACAGCCATCGCCGGGCCGACCATCGCCATGGCAAGGCCGCCCACGGTGTAGGCCACCTCATAGGGCGCGCCTTGGAACGTGCCGTGCACCGTCACGACCGTGGCCGAGAGAAACGGCACGTGGCAGTAGGTCCCCAGCGTGTTGAGAATGGTGCCCACCAGCAGCGAGCAGAACAGTCCCTGCGCCATGGCGCCCATCGCGTCCACGCCGTAGCGGCGCAGCGAAACCTCAATATTCTTCCGTTTGAGAAACGCCTTAACCTTCTTCACACTTCGGCTCCCTTCTGCAGCATGTCGTAGCGCAGCTGCCAGAGCCGGTCAGACAGGTCGACATAGTAGTGATGCGGGCTTTCAAAGCGCTTGACCTCGTCCCACAGCGTGTCGAGCTGGCGGGCGCAGTACGCGCGGATCTCCGGCAGAGACGGCAGCTCGTAGACGCGCCGCCCGTTCCGGAACACGGGCACGAGCAGCTCGTGCGCGGTGAAGTCCGTCAGCGTGGTGTGCTTCCAGGTGACGTCCGGGTCGAAGATGCGCAGGGGCCTGGTATCGTCCACCGTTTCGTCGCGCAGGCAGATATAGTCGGCCAGCGCCTTGCCGGTGGCACGGCTGTACAGCCGGTAGACCCGCTTGAAGTGCGGGATGGTGATCTTTGCAAGATTTTCGGAGATTTTGATGCGCGGGATGATGCGCCCGTCCGGCTCCTCCACGGCGGAAAGCTTGTACACGCCGCCGAACACCGGCTCGCTGCGCGCAGTGATCAGCCGCTCGCCGACGCCGAAGGCGTCGATGCACGCACCCTGCTGCAGCAGGTCGCGAATGGTGTATTCGTCCAGCGCATTGGACACCGTGATCGAGCAGTTCGGCCAGCCGGCCTCGTCGAGCATGGCGCGCGCGCGTTTGGTCAGATACGTCAGGTCGCCCGAGTCGATGCGGATGCCGCACTTTGTGATGCCTTGCGGGCGCAGCACCTCGTTGAAGGCGCGGATAGCGTCCGGCAGGCCGCTTTTGAGCACGTTGTACGTATCCACCAGCAGCACGGCGTTGTGCGGGTTGAGCCGGCAGTAGGTTTGGAAGGCCTCGTACTGCGTGGGGAACATCTGCACCCACGAGTGGGCCATCGTGCCCCCGGCCGGCACGCCGAACAGCGGCTCGCAGATGGTGCAGGCCGTACCGGCGCAGCCGCCGATGTAGGCCGCGCGCGCGCCGAGGATGGCGGCGTCCGCGCCCTGTGCGCGGCGGGAGCCGAACTCCATCACCCTGCGTCCCTGCGCCGCGCGCACGACGCGGTTGGCCTTGGTGGCGATGAGGCTTTGATGGTTGAGACTCAAAAGCAAAAACGTTTCCAGCAGCTGCGCCTGCATGGCCGGCGCGCGCACGACGAGAATCGGCTCGCGCGGGAAGACCGGCGTGCCCTCCGGCACGGCCCAGATGTCTCCGGTAAAGCGGAAATCGCGCAGATAGGCCAGGAACGCTTCGTCGAAGCCCTTTCCGCGCAGGTAGGCCAGATCCTCCTCAGAAAAGCGCAGGTTTTCAATGTATTCCACCGCCTGCTCCAGTCCGGCGGCGATGGCAAAGCCTCCCTCGTCCGGCACGCTGCGGAAGAACAGGTCGAAATAGGCAATGCGGTCTGCATACCCTGCCGCAAAATATCCGCCGCCCATGGTCAGCTCGTAAAAGTCGCAAAGCATGGTCAGGTTTTCTGCGCCCAGTCCGGCCACGGTCATCCCTCCTCTTTTCGGTTGTTGCTAAATTATATTAGCGTTTTTTGTTGATTTCGTCAAGTACTATCGGCATTTCCGGGGCGGAATACGCCCGTCTCCGTGACAACGAGGTCGGCACGCCGGTCGTGGACCTCCGCCGGCAGCGCCGGCAGCAGCCGCGCTGCCGGACACAGCACCGCCACCGGCACGCACAGCCCGGCGGTGTACCGGTCGTAATACCCCGCGCCGCGGCCCAGGCGCACGCCGTCCGGTGTGCAGGCCACACACGGAGCCAGAATCAGCTCCAGCTCGTTGCCCGGGACAACGGGACAGGCCTCCCCCGGCGCGGGGATGCCCCAGCGGTCGGGCTGCAGGTCAGACCATACGCGCACCTGCCGCGCCTGCATGACGCCCCGCCCCGCCCAGCGCGGCAGGCACACACGCTTTCCGGCAGCAAGCGCGTCGGACAAAATCGCGCGCGTGTCCGGCTCGTCCTGCATCCCGTAAAACAGCAGCACCGTGTCTGCCGCCCGGTATTCCGGCAGCGCCAGCACCTGCCGGCACAGCGCCGCGCTCTCCTGCGCAGACGGCGCCGGGGCCGCCGCGCGGCAGCACGTGCGGCACAGCGCCTTTTCTCTTTGCAGCAAATCGGACATGGGTCCCGCTCCTTTCCCGCCGCAGGTCGGCGAAACTCCCTGTTGGAATTGATGGGAGAATATGCTATACTGTTTTTATATAGAAGAGTCCGCGCGGTACGGTACAGGCCGTCCGCCCGGAGCCGCACGGAGGGCGCAGCGCACCCTCTTATGAGAGAAAGAGATGGTGGTCACATATGTACTCGCCCAAACAGGCCGCGCAGCGGCTGGCAGACGGCGGCGTCGGTAAGGCGCAGCTCCCCGCCCGGAAGGCGTTCGTCCTCGGCATTCTGGCCGGCGCATGCATCGCGCTGGGCGGCTTTGCCGCGGCGGCGGCCTCGGCCGGCACGCCGGTGCAGAAGCTCATCAACGCCTGCCTTTTTCCGGCCGGTCTCATCATGACGGTGCTGATGGGCGCGGAGCTGTTCACCGGCAACTGCATGATGGTCCTGCCGCTGCTCCAGCGGCGGATTTCCCTCGGCGCGATGCTGCGCAATTGGGTGCTGGTGTACCTCGGCAACCTTGCCGGGGCCGTCGCCGTGGCGGCCATGGCCTGCTTCAGCGGCCTTGCCGCAGCCGGCACGGTCAGCGGCGACGCATTGACGGCGACGGCGGCGGCCAAATGCACGCTGGCCTTCGGGCCTGCGTTTCTGCGCGGCATCGGGTGCAACGTGCTGGTGTGCGCAGCGGTGGTGATGGCCGCGGGGGCCGATTCCGCCGGGAGCAAGGCCGCATGTCTGTTCTTCCCGGTGATGGCGTTTGTGGCCGCGGGCTTCGAGCACAGCGTGGCCAACATGTTTTACATCCCGGCGGGGCTGTTTGCCTCCGGCGGGACACAGGCTGCGCTCACGTGGGGGCGCTTTTTCCTCGGAAACCTTGTGCCTGTCACGCTGGGCAATCTCGTCGGCGGCGGGCTTTTGGGCGTGATTTTATGGTTTGCACATCTGCGCAGCCCGCGCGGGGCTGAAAAATAATCGACAGATTTCAGGTTTGGAGGCGTGTTTTGTGGCGTATGTAGACGGGGATGCGAAGCCGAAGCGCAGGCTCGGCATTGAGCGCACCAGCATTTTTTCCACGCTGGCGGCCATTTTCATGGGACTTGCCATCGTCCTCCGGCTGGTCGAGTTCTGGGGCTTCTGGCGCACCGACATGCAGGATTTCACATTTTACAGCCAGATGCTGCTGCCTGTGCTGGGCGCGGCGCTGTATCTGCTGCTGCTGGTGATCGGCGGGCGGAAGGCGCTGTGGCTGTCGATGATCCCGACGTGTATGCTCTGCCTGTTTTTTATCGTCCACGCCTTTTCGTTTGAATGGTGGCGGATGGTCAGCTACATTCTGATTTATCTGGTGCTGGCCGCCGTATATGTCATCACGGTGACGAGCCGGCCCCGGATGCAGTGGCTGCTGATTTTGCTGTCGCTGCTGCCGCCGGCCTATCAGATCGGCGTGGAGACACGCGAGCTGTGGCAAAGCGGCACGGCCACGGCGTCCGACTGGGTGGCGCAGCTGGGCATTCTGTGCCTGATGCTGGGCATGCTCATCGTCTCGCTCGGCATGCGGCGCGTCAAGCCGGCGCAGACGGCGGGGCCGGTTCCCACGCCGGACGCGCCGCCCGTCTTCCCCGCAGAGGCTGCGGCGCAGACGAACACGTCCGCAGAGGGCGCAGCCGCAGAGCCGGCGCAGCCCGCGCCGGCCGGCGGTACGGACGCGGACGCCCCCGCCGCACCGCAGCCGGAGACCGAAGCGCCGCAGCCGGAGCGTCCGCCTCTCGTGGTGGTGGAGGCGCCGCCCGAGGTGGCCTGCGCGCCCGGCAGCTTCGACGAGCTGTTTTCCCGGAAGCCCTGAGCCTTCCGTTTGATATGCGCCCGGCGTCGCAGGATGACGCCGGGCGCATGTTTTTTTATTTTATTTTCGGGAAAAGCGGGGAAAGGTACGCGGCCAGATTCCCGCGGCAAACCACACCGCGCCCAGCGCACGCAGCGCGTGTGCCGGCCCGTCAGCCATACCGGCCGCACCGGCAACCGCACGGAGAAGCTCCTGTACCGCGCCGACCAGCAGCAGCCCGAGCACCAGCTTGAGCGCCTGACCCCACAACGGGGCCTCGGTGGAAAACCGGATGCCGCCGCGGCCGAGGCTCGCCAGCAGCAGGCCTGCCGCCGCGCCGAAAAGCAGCCAGACGTTTTTGACGCCCCCGGTCAGGTTCTCCCCCTGCACCGCCGCGTCCCACGGCCACAGCGTCACATACAGCACACCCGCCGCCGTCAGCGCCAGCAGCGCGCACAGCGCCGCGCGCTGGGTCGCCGGCTGGTCGCCACAACGGGAAAACAGCGGCTTGCACGCCAGCACCGCCGCGCCGCCCACCAGCAAGCCCGCGCCGACGTCCACCGGCGTGTGTACGCCCAGGTACATCCGTGAAAAGGCCACCAGCAGCATCAGCAGCACGAACACAAAGCGAAGCCAGCGCCGCCGCGTCCAGCAGGCCAGTCCGCCGTAGGTAACGGCGGCATTGATGCTGTGTCCGCTGGGACAGGAAAAGCCTCCCGCGCCGGCGCGGGCGCGCGCAACGATGGAAAAGCCGGGATCGCGCACCCAGGGCCGCGGGATGTGCAGCAGCAGCTTGAGCGCCTGACCGATGAGCGTTCCGGCCAGGCCCGCCGCCATGAGAAACAGGCCGCAGCGCCGGTCGACGCACCAGAAAACCGCCAGCGTCAGCACCACGAACACCAGAACGCCGCCCAGCTGGGTGACGGTGTACATGACGGTGTCCAGCTGCGGCGTGCGCAGCTGTTCCAGCAGATAAAGCAGTTTCAAAAACAATACCTCGCCATACGGACACGCGGGCGTGCGCACCCGCGCCGGATTCTGCCGTCAGTATAGCACCGCCGCGCCCCTTTGTCCATTTGTTTGATGCGCAAATTCCGTTGCTTGATTCGGCGTCTTTTCCGGATTTTGTCGATATGTTCAAAATCCTGCCGTTTCCCATAAGCGTGCTTGTAATTTTACTGAAAAAAATGATAGAATGCAATCCAATCGATCCGCCTGAACAGGCCAAGCACCCCCGTCAGCGGGAACCGCTGACGGGGGTGCCTGGTTGAGGAATGGAGGGCTTTTGAGGAGTTTGGATTGGATTACACGGAGGTTGGATGAGACGGAGCGCACCCGGGGCGCAGGGCGGCTTTAGGCCGCCTTGTTCCCGCCGGCGGCGGCGATTTCAGCCAGCTTCTTTTCGCGCTCCTTGACCGTTGCCTTGGTCAGGATGAAGTACAGAACGGCGCCGATGACGGCAAAGACGGCAAGGTAGGTGAAGACAATGCTGTAGTTGTTGCCGGTGCGGTCGAGCACGAGGCCGGCAAGCATGGGACCGACGACGCCGCCGATGAAGCCGTAGGCGGTCCAGATGACGCCGAAGATGGTTCCGAAGTTCTTCAGGCCGAAGATG
>JALEMS010000005.1 GCA_022768185.1 Clostridiales bacterium
TTTGAAGCCGTACTTCTCCTGCACATATTCCTGAATACGCTTATAGGTCGGATGCTCCTTGACCTCGCCGGTTTCCACTTCCATTCTGACTTCAACCGTCAGTGGATTTGTTTCCCGTGACAAGAGGACCACCGTCTCCACATGTCGTGTGCGGGGGAACATGTCCACAGCCGTGCCGGCAGCTGGGTGATAGCCGGCTTCGTCGAACAGGCGCAGGTCACGTGCGAGCGTACCGGGGTCACAGGAGACGTAGACCACGCGAGCGGGCTGCATTTGCACGACGGATTCGATTACCTGTCCGCTCAGGCCCTTGCGCGGCGGGTCGACCACCACGGCTGCGGGACGCACGCCGCGCTTTGCCAGCTCCGCCGCAGCCTCGCCTGCGTCGCCCAACAGAAAGCGCACGTGTTCCATTCCGTTGGCAGCGGCGTTTCTTCTCGCATTCTCCACCGCCTCGGGTACGACCTCCGCACCGATCACCTCGCAGCCTGTGTCCGCCAGACACAGGCTGATGGAACCGGCTCCGCAGTAGAGATCCAGCACCGTATCGCCCGGCTGCGGCGCGGCGTATTCCACCGCCTTTTCATACAGGCGCTCTGCCTGCGGGGGATTGATCTGGAAAAATGCCTGCGGGGCCAGCTCGAAGCGGTGCGAGCACAGCTGTTCTGTGATGCAGTCTGTGCCCCAGAGGGTGCGGAACGTGCCGTTGAGCACGACGTTTCCGGGATCAGGGTTGATACACAGCGCAATGCTCGTCAGCTCCGGACAGGCCCGGCGCAGCTCCTGCGCCAGCGCCTGCTCACACCCGCCCAGTCCTGCGGCGGAGACAACGACGCACTGCGCCTGCCCCGTACGCAGACCGGCGCGTACGAACAGGTGGCGAACCAGACCTTTTCCGCGCGCCTCGTCCCAGACGGGAATACGATGCTTCTGCAGGAAGGCGCGCAAAGCCGACGCGGCGCGGGAGGCCAGCTCCGGCTGCAGCAGGCAGTCCTCCACCGGGATCAGATCGTGGCTGCGCGGCCGGTAAAACCCCGTGACGGGCGCACCGTTTCGTTCGCCGACGGCGAAAATACATTTGGCCCGGCAGCGGTCTGTCTGCTGTGCGCCGAGGATGGTTTCTATCCGGAAGTCCAGCCTGCCGATGTGGGAAAGCGCGTCGTTGACGCGGCGGAGCTTGAAGCGCAGTTCCTCGTCATAGGTCATGTGCCGCGTGTCGCAGCCGCCGCAGACGCCGAAGTGCGGACAGTCCGGCACGCGGCGCGACGGGGAGGGGGCAAGCAGCGTTTCGCCCCGTGCCCAGACGGCGCCGGCCGTTACCTTGAGGATACGCACGTCCCATGTCTCGCCCGGAATGGCTCCTTTTACGAATACCGCGCGGCCTCCGATGCGGCAGACACCCTGCGCCTCGGAGGACCAGCCCTCAATGACGGCGCGGCGGATCTGATTTTTCTGCAGAGGAAGTTCTTCGTTGTTGTTCATATTCGTTCCATGCTTTGTCGTTTTATTATTATTGTGTGATTATATCATGGGAAAGTTTGGATTACAACGGACTTTTCATGCCGAATGGGATATGCTACAATGACCGAAAACCAACATGAGGAACGGAGATGCACATGAAAGAACTGGCGGAAATCTTCTGGACCTTTGTGCGCGTGGGTGCGCTCACACTGGGCGGAGGCTATGCCATGCTGCCGCTGCTGCAGCGCGAGATCGTGGAGAAGCACGGCTGGGCGACCGGGGAGGAGCTGATGGACTGGTTTGCCATTGGTCAGTGCACGCCCGGTGTGATCGCCGTCAATTCCGCCACCTTCGCCGGACGCAAGGTGCGCGGTATCCCCGGCGCAATTGCCGCAACCCTGGGAATGATTGCGCCGTCGCTGATTATCATCATCATGATCGCGGCGGTGCTGCAGAATTTCGCGGAACTGCCTGCGGTGCAGAATGCCTTCGCCGGTGTGCGCGTGTGCGTGTGCGTCATGATCGTCAATGCGATTGTCAAGCTGCTGAAAAAGGCGGTCGTGGACGTGCCGGCGCTGTGCATCTATCTGGCGGTGTTTGCCGCAGGGGCGCTCACGCCGCTGCCGCCGACGTGCTTTGTTGTGCTGGCAGCGATTGCCGGAATCGTTGTGCGCGCAGTGAGGAGGCCGGCATGATCTATCTGCGTTTGTTTCTGGAATTTTTCCACACGGGGCTGTTTTCCGTCGGCGGAGGCTATGCCACGCTGCCGTTTCTTTACAATATGGCCGATCGCACCGGCTGGTTCACTGCCGCGCAGATTGCGGACATGCTGGCTGTGTCGGAATCAACGCCCGGCCCAATCGGCGTGAATATGGCCACCTACGCGGGCTATTCCACGGCGGGCATCGGCGGAGCCCTGGCGGCAACGCTTGGGCTGGTGCTGCCGTCCATGATCGTGATTCTGATCGTTGCGGCATTTCTGCAGCGCTTCCGGCAGAGCCGCTGGGTAGACGCTGCGTTTTACGGGCTGCGCCCGGCATCGTCGGGGCTGATCTGCGCTGCAGCGCTGCCGGTGATAGGGGAATGCTTTCTGCGCCCGGCAGCGTGGAGGAGCGGCGGACCGGCGGAACTTTTCGAATGGAAGGCCGTGGCGCTGGCGGCGGTGCTGGCGGTACTGACGAATATCGGACCAACGAAACGGCTGCATCCGGTGTGGTTTCTGCTGGCGAGCGCGGCAGTGGGCATCGGGCTGTCGTTTGCCGGCGTGTGAATGCGGGAAAATGTGAAAAAGCGCGCAAAAATCCGTTGCCCTCAATGGGAGAACTGTGATACACTACATCAAAATGCGTTCCGGCAGAGCCGGATGCAGAGAGGGAGAACCGTCTGATGCAGGAATCCGGTCTGCCCGCGCAGAAAGTCAGCCACAACGTGCAGGAAAATAAAATGGGCGTGATGCCGCTCAACCGGCTGCTGATCGGCATGGCGGGGCCGATGATCGTCTCCCAGCTTTTGCTGGCGCTGTACAATATTGTCGACAGCGTGTTTGTCGCGCGTCTGTGTGAGGACGCGCTCACGGCCGTATCGCTGGCCTATCCGATCCAGGTGCTCATTTTGGCCATTGGCGTCGGCACAGGCGTCGGCGTCAACGCCATGCTTTCTCGCTGCCTGGGCGCAAAGGACCGGCAGGGAGCCGACAGCGCGGCGCGCAACGGCATTTTCCTGGCTGCATGCAGCTATGTTGTGTTTTTGCTGGTGGGCCTGTTTTTCAGCCGGGGGTTTTATACGGTGCAGACGGACAACCCCGTCATCGTGGGCTACGGATACGATTATCTTTCCGTTATCTGTATTGCGTCCTTCGGCACCTTCGGGCAGATGATCTATGAGCGTCTGCTGCAGAGCACGGGCAAAACGGGCCTTTCCATGGTCACGCAGGGCGTCGGCGCAATTGTCAATATCATTCTGGATCCCATTCTGATCTTCGGTCTGCTCGGCTGCCCGCGCATGGAGGTGCGCGGCGCGGCGCTGGCCACGGTCATCGGTCAGTGCGTTTCGGCGGTGCTCGCGGTGTATTTCTGCTATCGGAAGAACCCGGAGGTCGACTGCCGCATGCGCGGCTTCCGCCCGGATGGACGTACTTTGGGACGCATCTGCCGCGTGGGCGTTCCGGCCATCTTCATGCAGGCCATCAGTTCAATTATGAACTTCGGTATGAATCAGGTGCTCCTCGCCTTTACCAGCACGGCAACGGCGGTGTTCGGCATTTATTTCAAGGCGCAGGCCATCATTTTTCAGCCGGTGTTCGGCATCACCAACGCCATGGCGCCCATCGTGGCCTATAACTACGGGGCGGGAAAACGCCGCCGTATCTACGGTGTGATGAAGCTGGCCTGGCTCTATGCCGCCGTACTGATGCTCATCGGCACGGTTCTGTTTGAGACTGCGCCGGGTTTCATCCTGTCGCTGTTTTCCGCCTCGGAGAGCATGCTGGCCATCGGAATTCCCGCGCTGCGCATCATCGGTGCGCACTTTGTGCCGGCTGCCTTCTGTATTGTCACGATATCCACGATTTCCGCGTTGGGCAAGTCGGTTTATTCGCTGATCATTTCCTTCTGCCGTCAGCTTCTGGTGCTTCTTCCGGCGGGCTATCTGCTTGGACGCATCGGCGGACTGCATGCGGTGTGGTGGTCGTACATCGTGGCGGAATGTGCTTCCGTGCTAACATCGGCAATCTGCCTGCGGCGTGTTAACCGCACGCTCATCTGTACCATCCCGGACCGGAGCTGAGCAGCGGAGAACGGAAATGCTGCCCATTGTGTAAAAATGCGCCGGAGCGGACGGAACATGTCTGGCAAGAGTGAATATTGACGAAAAAACCTTTTGCAAGTATAATACTTCTAATATCCTGTATGGAAAATCAGAATCCTTTCACACACCGCCGGGCGCCGCAGCGGCCGGGACGGCGGGGAGGTACAGTATGGACGATACACCCATCATTCAGCTGCGCGGTCTGAATAAAACCTTCGGCACGGGAGAGAAACAGGTCGTTGCGCTCGATCAGATCGACCTGGACATTTATGCCGGCGAGATTTTCGGCGTCATCGGCCTGTCCGGCGCAGGCAAAAGCACACTGGTGCGCTGCATGAACCTGCTTGAGCGCCCCACGGCCGGCGAGGTCATCCTTGATGGGAAGAACCTGATGCAGATGTCCAATACCGAGCTGCGTATGGCGCGCCGGTCCATCGGCATGATCTTTCAGGGCTTTAACCTGCTGATGCAGCGCACGGCGCTCGATAACATCTGCTTTCCGCTGGAGCTGATGGGCGTGCAGAAAAAGAAGGCGCGCGTGCGCGCCATGGAGCTGCTGGAAACGGTCGGTCTGGGCGACCGTGCCAAGGCTTATCCTGCGCAGCTTTCCGGCGGACAGAAGCAGCGCGTGGCCATTGCCCGCGCGCTGGCCACCAAGCCCAAGGTGCTGCTGTGCGATGAGGCGACCTCAGCCCTCGATCCGACGACCACGCTGGCCATCCTCGAGCTGCTCAAGCAGCTCAACAGCGACCTGGGCGTGACGGTCGTGGTCATTACGCACGAGATGAAGGTCATCGAGCAGATCTGCGGCCGTGTGGCAATCCTGGCGCACTCCAACATTGTGGAGCTGGGCGCGGTAGAGGATATTTTCCGCCATCCGAAATCGGAGGCGGCGCACAAGCTCATTTTCCCGGGTGGCTTTTTGGAGTCCGACACGGGCTGCGCCGGCAAGTGCCTGCGCCTGATCTTCGACGGCAACGTCCGGCGTCCGGTCGTGTCGGAGATGGTGCTCATGTGCGGCGCGCCGGTGAATATCTCATATGCAGACACCAAAACCATTGACGGGCAGGAGTACGGACACATGCTCATTCAACTGCCGTCCGAGGAGACCATGGCCCGCAAAATGCTGGGTTTTCTGGACAGCGCGGGCGTGACCTATGTGGAAGAGGAGGCGAAGGAGGCATGATCGATCTCATCGGAAGAGGCCTGCTTGAAACGCTGCTGATGGTGGTCGGCTCGACGCTGGCGGCGTATATCATCGGCATTCCGCTCGGCCTGCTGCTGGTGGTCACCGACCGGGACGGCATCCATCCGATGCTGCTGGTCAACCGTGTCGTCGGCGTGATCGTCAACATTTTCCGGTCTATCCCCTTTATCATTCTGCTGGTTTGGGTGATGCCGGTCACGCGGAGCATTGTCGGCACCACCGTCGGCTGCAAGGCTGCCACGGTGCCGCTGATTATTGCTGCTGCCCCCTTTATCGCGCGTATGGTGGAAAGCTCCGCCAAGGAGGTCGACCGCGGCGTGATCGAGGCGAGCATTTCCATGGGCGCGTCGGTCATGCAGATCGTGCGCAAGGTGCTCATGCCGGAGGCCAAGCCCTCGCTCATTGTGGGCGCCGCCATCGCCATCACCACCATCCTGGGCTATTCCGCCATGGCCGGCATGACCGGCGGCGGCGGCCTGGGCGCGCTGGCCATCAATTATGGCTATTACCGCGGAAACGGGCAGATCATGTTCGTCATGGTCATCATTCTGGTCATTGTTGTGCAGCTGTTTCAGGAGATCGGCATGCGCCTGGCCAACAAGACCGACAAGCGTATTCGCTGAGCACATGCGGCCCAGCTGTTGATACGAAACACAAAATTGGAGGAACAACAGTCATGAAGAAGACACTCAGCATCATTCTGGCAGTTCTGATGATCCTGGCGCTGGCCGCAGGTTGCGGCGCTCAGCCCGCCCCGGCATCTCCCAGCGATGTGACCGAACCCAGCGACGGTGAAGAGACCGTTCTGCGCGTCGGCGCAAGCGTGACCCCGCATGCAGAGATCCTTGCTCAGGTCGTTGACAAGCTGGCCGAGCAGGGCATCAAGCTCGAGATCGTGGAATACACCGACTATGTCCAGCCCAACCTCGCCGTGGAGGACGGCAGCCTCGACGCCAACTACTTCCAGCATCAGCCGTATCTGGACACCTTCAACGAGAACTACGATACCCACCTCGTTTCCGTTGCAAAGATCCACTACGAGCCGTTCGGCATCTACGCCGGCAAGACCGGCAGCCTCGACGAACTGGCTGACGGCGCGACCATCGCCGTTCCCAACGACGGCTCCAACGAGACCCGCGCCCTGCTCCTGCTCCAGCAGGAGGGTCTTATCACGCTGAAGGACGGCATTGACGCCTCCTCCAACGCCACCATCCTCGACATTGCAGAGAACCCCAAGAACCTCGTCATCACCGAGATGGAGGCCGCCCAGATCGCTCTGGCTCTCAAGGACATTGACCTCGGCGTCATCAACGGCAACTATGCCCTGCAGGCCGGCCTGAAGGCAACGGAAGACGCACTGGCTCTGGAAGACGCCAGCGGCGACGGCGCGCAGACCTATGGCAACATCATCTGCGTCAAGGAAGGCAACGAGAGCAACGAAGCCGTCCTCGCGCTGATTGAAGCGCTCGCCGACCCGTCCGTCGGTCAGTGGATCACCGAAAACTACGAGGGAGCAGTTGTGCCGCTCACCTGAGGAACATACGCTGTATGAAAACAAAACACCGCAGGATT
>JALEMS010000013.1 GCA_022768185.1 Clostridiales bacterium
GTGGAGGCGGGGACAGCCGTAAGGCTCCCCCCGTTGAAAGTTCTGTTGAAAGCGGGGCAGCATAAGCTGAGCAGCAAGCAAAGCTGTAGTGCGCGGGGCCCCACCCTCACGCGCGGGAGCGGGCGGTCAGCTATGCGCTGACCGCCACGCTCCCGCGCTACGCCTTACGGCGTGCCCCGCCCCGCGCAGATTTGATTACTCACGGACATGCGGCATGCGCATGTCCTACGCGCCGCCCGGCAAAGCCGTGCGGCTTGTGCCTCGCGCCCGCCGATTCAAAACGGGGGATGTGGGCGGGCGCTCGGTCTGCGTGTCCTGCCAGCGTAGATGATTTCGCCCGAAATGTACACGAAACGTGGAAAACGGGGCAGGGATTGCCCCAAAATGGGGCAATCCCTTAAGGGATTCGAACCCTCACAAATGTCATCCCCGAGCGGTTGCCGCGGAAGCGGCGAGCGAGTGGGGACAGGCGGTTCGCGGCGCGCAGAGCACCGCTCGAATCCTTCTCCCGCTGCCGCGTCGTCGCGGACTTCCTATCGTTCGCGACGACTTTTCAGAAAGTCATCGCTCATTCCTTCCGTCGCTCCTCCTTTCCGAATCGAACCCGCTGCGCCGGGCTTCGATTCGGGTTTTGGTGCAGATCGGAAAGAAACAGCCCCTATACGGCTGCAATGTTACAGGAAAGCCTCCGGAGGCTTTCTTTTTTCGCAGGGGAAACGAAGCAGGACGCCTTTCCAAACGGAAACGCGTCCCTTTTTTATTCGGACGGGAAAACCGGCTTTACCGCCCGTCCTTCCAGTACCACCAGTTGAGCTTCTCCGGCTCGTGTGTCTCGTGTTCGGCGTAATACACCGCCAGCCGGTAGACATACAGCACACACCGGTCCAGCTGCTGCCCGTGCAGGTCGCAGTCCCGCCGGTAGAGCGCCTCGGCGTCTGCACCCTTCAGATCCTCCGGAGCAAAAATCCCCAGTCCGTTCAGATGCCGTTCCATGTCCGGCCCAACGCCGGGAATGGCCTGCAGTGCGCTGCTTTCGCTTCATCGTATCACCCCCTGACGGAAGGATCGCACAAAATGCCGGATCGTGCAAGCGGTTTCTGCCCCGGAGCACAATTGGTCCGCCGCAGGCGGAACCTTTTTCACTTCACTGCGTCATAAAAGCAACAAAACTGCAGTGGAGGTGCAGGCATGAATCCGAAACGAAGCATCCTTGCTCTGGCATTGGCGGCGGCGCTGCTGGCCGGCTGCGACAGCGCGGCGGGCAGCGGAACGCAGCGGCCTGCGGAAAGCAGCCCCGCGCCCCTGTCCGGCGTGGCCGGGATCGGGCGCACAAATGATACGTCGGCCTGGCAGGATGACTGGGGCGTGAAGCTCACCGTGTGCGACGTCACCCCCACCGGCCTGACGCTGGTATGCACGCAGACCGAAGACCCGGAGCGCGGACCGTCCGGCAGTCTGCAGACCGGCAGCGCCTACGTGATTGAGACGTTGGAAAACGGAGAATGGAACGAGCTGGTCCCGGCGGAGGACTGGGGCTGGACAGCCGAGGCGTGGGTCATTCCGGAGGACGACACCGTCCGGTGGACGGTGGACTGGTCGGCGCTGTACGGCGCGCTGCCTGCCGGCAGCTACCGCATCGGCAAGACGGTGATGGATTTCCGTGCCGCCGGGGACCTTGACGAGACCATGTATTACGCGGGCTTCGATCTTGTGGAGCTGCAGGACGGCTATACGGTCTCCGCCGAACAGAACGGCGTGCGCGTCAGCGTGCCTTACGTGGACGGCTGGGAATACTGCGTGGTCGAGCCGGCGGAGGACGACGGCAGCTTCGGCGTATGCTGGCGGCCCGTGGGTGAGGACGGCTGGGTCGCGCTGTGCTGGCAGAACGGCTTCGGCGTGTGCGGCACGGGCCTGAAGGAGTCGCCCTTCAGGCTTGACAACGGTACGTCCGGCCAAATGGGCGTGTATGACAACGACGGTGTGTGGTCGTTTATCAGCTTCTCGGCGGCGCATGGCGGCTTTGTCGCGCAGACGCACGGTGCAGGCGGCTGGTGGGCACAGTACGGCGACGGGGCCATGGCGATTCTGAAGGCCGCTGATTTTCCCGCCCCGGCAGAAAGCGGGGCAGACGCATGACGCCGGATCGGAACGCGCCGGCGGAGCGTTTCGGTCAACGTGGCCTCCGACCGTCCCGGACAGGCTGCCTCTGTTTGCCGGCGCGGTGAATCGCCGGAATGCGTCATGCGGCGGCTCACGCCGTGCGCCCGGTCAGCAGCAGACCGCCGAACACGCCGCCCAGACACAGCGCCACGCTCAGCAGCATATACAGCACGCACAGCCCGACGCGGCCGCTTCTGAGCAGCATGCACGCCTCAAGCGAGAAGGTGGAAAACGTGGTGAAGCCGCCGCACAGGCCGGTCTTGAGAAACAGCACGGCATTCTGCGGCAGGTTTCGCTTTGCGGCCAGTCCTGCAATGACGCCGATGACAAAGGCGCCTGCCAGATTGGTCAGCAGCGTCAGCAGCGGGAAGGCCCCCTTCGCCGGCAGCAGGCTGACGGCATAGCGCAGCGCCGCGCCTGCCGCGCCGCCCAGCGCCACAAATACAAAGCGCATGAAACGATCCCTCCCTTTGTTTTTCATCATACAGCACTCCGCGCGCGCTTTCAATGGCTTTTCACCGGCCGGCGCGGACTGACTGCGCCGGAAAGCGGCTTGCTTTTGTCGTGCAGCTGCGGTAATATGGAGAAAAAAGTCGGCTGAGGGCCGCAGCTGCAGAAGGAACGGCGGCTGCGGCCCGGGGGGGAGGCCGGCGGAAAAGGAGAGACTGATGTCAGAAGCCTTTGACCTGCATGCCTACTTAAACGGCGGGATCGCGCGAATCGTGAAGAATGCACAGGCCGCCGCGCTGAAAAACCCGGCCGAGAGCCTGTTTCTGGCGCGCTTTGCGTTGGCCTGCCGGCGTGCCGCGGCAAAGCGCCGCGCTGCCGAAGAGACGGGCGAGCATATCCCGCCGTTTCTCATCGCCAGCATCACCAGCCAATGCAACCTCCACTGCGCCGGGTGCTATGCCCGTGCAAACCACGCCTGCAGCGACGCGGCTGCGGTGCGGCAGCTGAGCGGAGCACAGTGGGAGAATATTTTCCGCCAGGCGCGAGAGCTTGGCGTCAGCTTCATCCTGCTGGCCGGCGGCGAGCCGATGCTGCGGCGGGATGTGCTGGAGGCGGCCGGGCGCGTGCCGGAGATCGTGTTCCCGGTGTTCACCAACGGCGTGCTGCTGGACGGAGAGACCGGTGAACTGTTTCTGCAGCGGCGCAACCTTGTGCCTGTGCTGAGCATCGAGGGGGGCCGCGAGGCCACCGACCGGCGGCGCGGCGCGGGGATGTACGACCGGCTGTGCCGTGTGATGCGGCAGCTGGGGGAAAAGAGCGTCCTCTATGGCGCAAGCATCACCGTTACGCGGGAGAATCTTGCCGAGGTGACCGGCAGGGCGTTTCTTGACACGCTGTATGACACCGGGTGCAAGGCAGTCATCTTCGTGGAATACGTGCCGGTTTCACCGGAGACGGCGCAGCTGGCTCCGGGCGAGGACGAGCGTGCGGTGCTGCGGCAGACGGTGGAGCGACTGCGGTGCGAGCGGGAGGACGTGGTGTCCATTGCGTTTCCGGGCGATGAGAAGACGAGCGGGGGGTGTCTTGCCGCCGGCCGCGGGTTTTTCCACATCAATTCGCACGGCGGGGCGGAGCCTTGCCCGTTTTCGCCGTATTCGGACGTCAACGTGTGTGAGACCTCGCTGCGCGAGGCGCTGCGCTCGCGGCTGTTTACGCGGCTGCAGCAGGACGACGTGCTGTCAGGGGAGCATGAGGGCGGCTGCGTGCTGTTTGAAAAGCGCGAAACCGTCGAGGCCATCCTGCAGGAAGCGTGAGCCTGTGCGATTTCAATGAAAAACAGAAAAAACCGGCCCGTCTCTGATGAGACGGGCCGGTTTTCCGTTTGTACGGGCGGAGATCACGCGAGCGCTTCGAGCTGCTTCTTGACGATCTGATATTCCTTCGAGTCGCCGAGCTTGGCTTCTGCAAGGAAGTCCAGCGCCATGCGCAGGGCGGCCTTGGCCTTGTCGGTCTTGCCGTGCTCGACACAGGTGCGGGCCACGTTGTAGAGCGCAGTTCCGACCTCGGCACAGCGGCCGGAGATCTGCTCGGCATGCCGGAACTTGGTCAACTGGTCAAAGCGCGGGTCGAGGTCAAAGCCGACGCAGCAATTTTCTGCCAGAGGAGCGAAGGCATAGTTGTTGCAGACGGTGTGCAGCGCGTCTGCGTCAAAGCCGTCGTTTGCAATGTAGTCGAGGAAAGCCTGCTTAATCTGTTCAAATTCCATGGTGGCATCTCCCTTTCTTATATCGTGGATTTAATCTGATTTTACCATGTTTTGTCCTGTGGGGAAAGAGAAATTTTCCCGCTTTGACGAATTGGGTCATGAAATTTTTTCACGGATTGACGCGCAGAGCCCGGCGCCGGAGGCGTACACACACAGCGGCTGCCGGCGTATGCTGCCGACGGCTCAAAACAGCGCATACCGCCAGCGGCAGAGCAGACGCCGGCCGGCAGGGCCGCGCCGCAGCTGCCGCTCCAGCGCGGCGGCGCAGCGCAGCAGCGTGTTCAGTTCCTCGCCTGTCAACTGACGCGGGCCGAAGCGTGCGCGCAGCGCCAGCAGCTCGGCTTCCTCCGGCGGGGGCGTGCCGGTCTGCCGGGACAGGCGCACGATGTGCGTCCACAGGGCCAGCGCGCGGCGATTCGGCTCGCCCCGGCGGAAGCGGCGGCGGCGCAGCAGCACGGCGGCGCGCTGCGTGAGCGCCGCGGCCAGCAGCAGAGCAACCAGCGCCGCCGGGATCGCCAGCTGGCGCGGAAGACGGAATACGCCGGTTTTCTGCGGCGCGTCGTCCGGCTCCGCTGTGCCACCGGGTTCGGGCGCAGTGTTCGCAACGGCGTCGGATGCCGTTGCGGGTACGGACGTGCCGTCGGGTCCTGCGGCGGCCTGTGCCGCCGGCGTGGCGTCAAGCGGCGCCCAGCCGACGCCGGGCGTGTAATACTCTGCCCAGGCGTGCGCCTGCCGGTCGGTGACGTCTACCCATTGGCGTGCCTGTGTCTGCACCAGATAGCCGGAGACATAGCGCGCCGGTACGCCGATTTCGCGCAGCAGCAGGACAGCCGCTGTGGCAAAGTGAACACAGTATCCCGTGCGGCTCTCCTGCAGAAACCAGAGCGCGAAGTCCTCGCCCTCCGGCGTGCGCGGCGTGTCCAGGTCGTAAACGCCGCAGGCGCGCACATAGGCGGCCACGTCGGAAATGGTGGACAGGCCGGCGCTGCGTGCCAGCTGCGCCAGCTCCGGCTTGACGGACGCGGGGACAGAGAGATATTGCTCGAAGACAAAACGGTCATAGGCCGCGTCTGTACCGGCCGCGGCGGGTGCGGGGGCGTAGGCAATGGTGTAGCTTTTGCCGGCGGGACGGTAGCACACGTCGTCGACAGGCTGTGCCGCCTCGGGCAGCGCAGCCGGATAATACGGACAGTAGAGCAGATCCGGCGTGCCGCGCATGCGCACGGTGATCTCCTGCTCCGCAGCGGCGGCCTGCGGCAGCGGGGCCAGCTGCGGGACAGGATCGGCGGCGCCGGGCACGAAGGTCGAGGAGAGAAGCGGAGCGAGCTGTTCGGCGCGCAGTGTATCGTAAAGCCCGCTGTCGAGCGGCGTCCACGCCTGGCCCGTGTACACGCCGAGCGATGCGCCGCGCAGGTACAGCGGACCGCTTTCCGTGGAGAACACCGACAGGGCCGTCCGGTCGCCCGGGGCGTTCGGGCCGATCCTGGTGAGGTCGACCGGCTCGGCGGGAGCCAGGCGGGAGGAAAGCGCAGAGGCGGGCCGGGCCGGACCGTCGTCCGACGGCAGACCCGGCAGCTGCAGCGACGAGACAGCCTGCTCCAGCTGCTGCCCGGCTCCGTCCGCCCACACGGGACGGGTCACTGCCCCCAGCGAAACCGGCAGAAACAGCGCCAGAGCCGTCAGCGCGGCGGGCAGAGCCAGACAAAGCGTGGCCCGGCCGCCTCCGCGGACGCTCTCGCGGCGCAGCGGCTGCGTCAGCAGCAGCAGGAGCGCTCCTGCGGAAAACAGCAGCAGCGCCCAGGCGTCCGGGACGGTTTCGAGAATGTTGAAGCAGAGCACCGGCCCGACGGCGCACACCGTCAGCGCCGGCCAGGCGGACAGCCGCTTCGAGACCGTCCAGGCTGTCATACCGGACGGGAGCAGCGACACAAAGGCCAGAAACACGGCGGCGTCGTGACCTGAATGGGACGGCAGCGCCGGCTGCGGCGTGCCGAAGGCCAGATGGTAGCAGGCGCTGACGCGGCCGATCGTCAGAAACAGACCGCCGAACGCCTCCGGGCGGAACCGCCACAGCAGCGCCGCCGCGCCCGCCAGCAGCAGGCAGACAAACGGCCACGACCGCCGGAATGACAGGCACACGGCCCACGCCAGCGCGCAGGCGCAGCACAGGCCTGCCAGCAGCGGCGCACGCACGGGGACGTCAAAGGCCGTGGCCAGACAGAATACGGACGAGACGGCCAGCGCCGCCGACAGCAGGAAGCTGGCCGGCAGCGTCCGTACATCAAATCGTTTCATGCGCATGCCGCCTCCGTTTCCTCCGGCGCGCCGGCGCGGATGTGACAGTGCCACGAGGCGTCCGGAAAGCGCCCTGCCGGCGGCGGCGCTGCCGGCGCCGGCAGGGCCAGCACCAGCGCGCGCAGCAGCGCCTGCAGCGCGGCCCGGTCGGCGACGTGTACGCTGCGCGGTGCGCCGTCGTTCCAGCGCACGTCGTGTGCCGTGCCCTGCTCCAGCAGCCAGGCGGACAGCCAGGCCAGCCGGTCAAGCGTGCGGTCAAGCTGCTCCGGCGTGCCGCCCCAGTCGAAGGACAGAACGGCCGTGCGCTGGGCGGCCTCCAGCGGCTCGCGCACGATGGGACGGTCGGTTTTGGCCGAGAGCTTCCAGTGGAAGGCGCGCATGGGGTCGCCGGGGCGGTAGTCGCGCAGCTCGTAGTCTTCGATTTCTCCCGTGCGCCGGTTCTGCAGCACAGCCGGCAGCGGCGGCGGCTCCGGCAGGCGCGCGGGCGGCGCGGGGACGGGAAGCATGCACAGTGTTTTCGGCTCCGCCGGCGGCAGACGGCGGCGGAACAGGCCCAGATAGTCCTCCACACACCCGCGTACGAGACGGCAGCGCGCCGCGCCGCAGTGCGCCGTGTCCAGCCGCAGGGCGGCGCTGCGCCCGGTGCAGAGCGTCAGGCGCGTTTGCTCCTGCTGGGCGCACACGGTCAGCCGGCAGCGGGGAACGGGCATCACCCGTCCGCCGCGGCATTCGACGGCCAGCGTCGCCGCCTCGCCGCGTGCGCAGGCCTCCGGCAGCAGCAGCGCGATGCGCGCCCGGCGCATCGCCGGCAGGCTCAGCGCCAGCGAAAGCCACGGCAGCGCCAGCACGAGCGACAGCAGGTAGCCGGAATACCACCCGGTGTAGCAGAGCCAGAACAGCGACGTGCCCGCCAGCGCCGCCAGATACAGCAGCCAGCGCCGGATCATGCGCCGGCCCAGTGCGGCGCGGGCGTCTGCCGCAGCAGTTCGTCAAGCAGCGCACGCACGCTGCCCGCCTCGGGCGCGGGCAGCAGGCGGTGCGCCACCGTGTCTGCAAAGACGGCGTGGACGTCCGCGGGGATGACAAAGTCGCGTCCCTTGAGATAGGCCACGGCGCGGGCCATGGCCGTGACCGACAGCGTTGCGCGGGGACTGGCTCCGCGCAGGAGCAGCCGGTGGGCGCGTGTGGCGCGCACGAGGCGCACGATGTAGTCAATGACCTCGTCCTTGACGAAGACGGACGCGGCCTCCTCCTGCATTTGGCACAGCTGCGCGCGCGTGACGGCGGGGACGATGCGCTCGAGCGGGTCGCCTTCCCGGCGGGCGCGTACCATCTCACGCTCGGCCGCTTCGTCCGGGTAGCCGAGCGACAGACGCACGGTGAAGCGGTCGAGCTGCGAGTCCGGCAGCAGCTGTGTGCCGGCGGCTCCGGTGGGATTCTGCGTGGCGATGACGAAAAACGGGCGGGGCAGGCGGTGCGTCGTGCCGTCAACGGTGACCTGACCCTCCTCCATGGCCTCCAGCAGAGCAGACTGTGTGCGGCTGGTGGCACGGTTGAGTTCGTCTGCCAGAAACAGGTTGCACAGCACCGCGCCCGGCTGATAGACCATTTCGCCGGTCTGCTTGCTGTATACGCAGTAGCCGGTGATGTCTGAGGGCAGCACGTCCGGCGTAAACTGCACGCGCCCGCAGTCGAGCCCCATGGCGCGGGAGAAGGCCAGCGCCATCGTGGTCTTGCCCACGCCGGGCACGTCCTCAAGCAGGATGTGCCCCTGCGCGAGAATGGCGGCCAGCACCCAGGCCAGCACGCCGTCCTTGCCGGAAACGGCCTTTTTCACTTCGCTGAGGATCTGCGCTGCATGATTCATGATGTACTCCGATCTTCCGGGAATTTACAATCATAAGCTTATCCAATAGGATAGACGAAAAAACGCGGGGATGGGTTACGAAACTATAAATTTTTCGGCCCGGCAGAGGGATACAGAAACGGGCTGTGGGAGCGACCCCACAGCCCGTTTGCGTATTCGGTTTTATGCGGCGTCCTGCCGCGCGAGCGCCTCGCCGTAAAGCAGGAGCATCGCCAGATAAAATCCGCTCGTCACCGAGAAGAGCACGTGCCCGGCCAGAAACAGGTACGCGCAGCCGAGCACCAGCGCAAGCAAGCACGAGGCGGCCGGCAAACTGCCGCGCAGCCGGCGGAAGAAGGCGAGCACAAAGCGCCACAGCTCCCGCAGCCAGTACCATGCCAGCGCTGTGCCGCCGACGACGCCGTAGTACACCAGCAGCTCGAACACGTCCATCTCGAGAATGGCCCCGTGCAGCCCGCGTCCCGTTCCGAACAGCCAGGCGAACACGCCGCCCGACCGCCAGAGCCGCAGCGCCTCGAGTACCCGGGCCGGCCTGCCGCTGAGCAGGGCCGTGCCGACGTTCTCCTGCTGGGCGATGTTGCCGGTCATCGTGAAGCTTTTGGCGATCAGCTCCGGCACCGACGTGGCCGAGCCCAGCGACAGCAGCGCCAGCACCGCCGCGGCGGCAGCCAGCACCAGCACCGTGCGCGGAAAGCGCGTGCGCCGGCCCGGTGCAGCCAGCGTGTAGATCAGGAAGAACGCCGCCGACACGGCCACGGCCAGAAACGCCGTTTTCGTGCCCAGCAGGCACAGCGCCGCGCAGGTGAAGGCCGGCGTCAGCACGTACAGCAGCTTCCGGCCGGCGGACGCCTCGCGCGGCAGCTCCAGCCACGACGAGAAGGCCAGCGGCAGCAGAAGCAGCATCGCCGCCGACACGTCGTTGCCGGCATAGAAGAAGCCGCGCGAGCCGCGGAAGCCGAAGCGGTCGGTGTATGTGCTGTAGCCCACACCGAAGAGCACGGAGAGCAGAATGGTCAGCGAGAAGACCAGCAGCGTCACGCGAGCGGCGCGCTCGAGCAACGCATTTGCATCTTCCCGCCCGCGCAGCGACACCCCGTAGGCCAGCAGCGCCGCCAGATTAAAGGCAAAGCGCGCGATATACTGCATGTCCGAAAACAGGGCCAGCGAGCCGAACACAAAGTATTCTGACGCAACCGACAGCGCCCACGCTGCGGCCACGCCGGCCAGCGTGAGCAGCCCGGTGCGGCTGCGCCGTGAAAGCAGGTAGGCTGCAAACACCAGCAGCATCGCCGTGCGCACGACGAGGCTGGGCGTGACGGGCACGGCCAGCGTTTTGAAGGCTACGCCCGTCACATGCTCGCGCAGGTTGATATAGACGCCGGTGATGACGTCCAGAAAGGGGTTGATCAGCAGGAAGACCCACAGAAAACGGTCGAACCGGTTGATTTGCTTGTCCAAAATTTCACCGTCCTTTGCGGGGCGCCCAGCGGGCGGCTCAGGCTTTCCATTTTGCGCAGCGCCGGCGAAGCCGCCGCCGCGTGCGGATGCGGCGCACGGCCAGCGCCAGCAGCGCGGCGACGACCACGGCGATCATGCATGCGCCCTGTACCGTGGAGACGCCGCCGTAGGTCTTCACCTCCAGCCAGAGGCTGTCCATCAGCTGGTTGACCGACGTTTCCAGAAAATTGAAGCTCTGCCCGGCGGCCAGCGTCTCCGCGCTGGGGTAGGCGATCTCGCTGCCGGTGACCGACTCGTCCATATACGCGCGCGCGGCGCTGATGGGCGTGGAATAGCCAAGGTATTCGAGGTTCTGCCCGGAGACCTCCGGCGAGCACAGGAAGTTGATATACGCCTCGGCCGCCTCCTTGTTCTGGCAGCAGGTGGGGATGCACATGGCGTCGATGAAGAGGTTGAAGCCCTCCTCGGGGAAGTAAAAGCGCAGATCGGGGTTTTCCTGCACCATCAGCAGGTAGTCGCCGGCGTAGTACGGGGCGACCCATGCCTCGCCGCGCTCCATCCGGTCGAAGATCTGGTCCATGACATAACTCTGGACCAGCAGCTTCTGGTCGATGAGCAGGTCGGCCGCGGCGCGCAGCTCATCCGGATCATCCGTGTTGACCGACTGACCCAGACGCAGCTCGGCGATGGCAAAGGCGTCGCGCGGGTTGTCGAACATGAGGATCTTGCCGGCGTATTTTTCGTTCCACAGCAGATCCCAGCTGCCGGCGTCCGCCTCGTCGACGACTGCGCTGTTGTAGATGACGCCGGTGGTGCCCCAGGTGTAGGGCACGGAATAGCGGTTATCGGGGTCGTAGGCGGTGTTGCGGTAGGCCTCGTCGATATACTGATAGTTCGGAATGTTGTCGAAATTCAGCGGAAGGAGCATATCCTCGTCGATGAGGCGCGCGATCATATAATCGGAGGGGATGATGACGTCGTAGGCCGAGCCGCCGGTTTTCAGCTTGGTGTACATGCTCTCGTTGGAGTCGAAGGTCATGTAGTTGACCTTGATGCCGGTGGCCTCGGTGAAGGCGGCGTTGACGTCAAGATAGCCGTCCGAACCGTCGGAAATATACTGTCCCCAGTTGTAGACGTTGACGACCTGCTCCTTGGTGGCCAGCGCGCCCGTGGGCAGCAGGCACAGCGTCAGCAGCAGGGCCAGCACGAAGGCGGAAGCACGTTTCATGAGGCACGTTTCCTCCTTCTCAGTGTGCCGACACGCGATTCATCGCGCGCCTGCAGCAGATTCATGACCACCATCACCAGAAGGATCACGGCAAACAGCAGCGTGAAGAGCGCGTAGATCTTCGGGTGCAGGGGCTTCTTGGTGTAGTTGTAGATTTCGACGGGCAGCGTGACAAAGCTCGGGCCGAAAACAAAATAGCTGATGACAAAGTCGTCCAGGCTCATGGTGAAGCTCATCAGCGCGCCGGAGATGACGCCGGGCAGGATCTCGTGGATCATCACCTTGAAGAAGGCCTGCAGCGGCGTGCATCCGAGATCGAGCGCCGCGTCCTGCAGATCCGGCTCCATCTGGCTGAGCTTCGGCAGCACGGAGAGGATCACATAGGGCAGGTTGAACGTGACGTGCGCCACCAGCAGCGTGCCGAAGCTGAACACGTCGTTTCGCTTGAGCATCGTCCCGGCAAAGGCAAACAGCAGCGCCAGCGACACACCGGTGACGATCTCGGGGTTAGTCATCGGGATGTTCGTGACAAAGATGGTGGCCGTGCGCAGGCGGCCGCGCATGTTGTGAATGCCGATGGCTGCCATGGTGCCCAGCACCGTGGCGACCACGGCGGAGATGACCGCCAGCAGCAGGGAGTTGGCCAGCAGCGGCAGCAGCGTGCCGTCCCGGAACAGCTCGCCGTACTGTGAGAAGGTAAAGCCGCTCCAGGTGGCGATATCCGAGCCGCGGTTGAACGAGGCGACGGCCAGCACCAGCATCGGCACGTACAGGAAGATCAGCACCAGAATGGTGAATACCTTATTAAATCGCTTCACAGGGTGATGACCTCCTCTCCGCCGTCATGCGAGAAGCGGTTCATGATGGCCACGCAAATGAACACCATCACCATCAGGATCAGCGACAGCGCCGCGCCGAGGTTGGGATTATAGGCGGCCTTGAACTGGCTTTCGATGACGTCGCCGATGAGGGTGGTGCCGGACGAGCCCATCTTCTGCGAAATGTAGAAGGTCGACACCGCCGGGACAAACACCATCGTGAAGCCCGACACGATGCCCGGCACCGACAGCGGGAAGATGACCCGCCGCAGCACCTGCGCATGCGAACAGCCGAGATCCTGCGCCGCCTCGATGAGCCGGTGGTCGATCTTCAGCAGCACGGAGTACAGCGGCAGGATCATATACGGCAGGTAGTTATACACCATGCCGAGGATGACCGCGCCGTCCGTGCGAATCATCGGCAGGGGAGAGATGCCGAGCAATCCGATGATCTGATTGAGAATGCCGGTGTCCTCCAGCAGAGCCACCCAGGCCAGCGTGCGCAGCAGAAAGCTCATGCACATCGGCAGCATGACCAGCATATAGAGAAACCGCCGCTTCAGCGGGGAACAGCCGGCGATGAACCAGGCCACGGGGTAGGCCAGCACAAAGCAGATGACCGTTGAGACCAGCGCCAGCCAGATCGAGCGAAGGAAAATGGGAATGTAGTTGCCGATGCTCAGCAGGTTGATGAGCGTAAACGAACCGGTGACGGAGTCGGTGAAGGCAAAATAAAACACGATGCACAGCGGGATGATGGTGAACAGGCCCATCCACACGAGGTAGGGCGCGGCCAGAGCAGTGCGCTTCACTTGACCACCTCCCCGTCCCCAGGGTCAAAGACCTCCTCCCCGAGGTCCGCGTCCGGATCGTTGATCTCGTCATACTCTGCAGAATAGGAGCTGTAGTCTCCGAACATACCGGAGTAGACGCTTTTTTTCATAACATGGATGCCGTCCGGCTCGATTCGGATGCCGATGTGCGCGCCGACGGGGCAGTAGTCGCTGGTCTGAATCAGCCACTTGAAGCCGGCAAAGTCCACGATGATGTCGTAATTCATGCCCTTGAAGGTGACGCTTGTCACGTCGCCGCACAGATGCCCGGCGTCGGGCGGGACAATGTCCACGTCCTCAGGTCGGATGACCACGTCCACCGGCTCGTTGGGGGCAAAGCCGCTGTCGACGCAGGCAAAGCGCCGGCCGAAGATTTCGACGCAGCGGTCTGCGCGCATGATGCCATCCAAAATATTGCTCTCGCCTATAAAATCTGCGACAAAGGCGTTCTTCGGCTCGTTATAAATGGCCTCGGGCGAGCCGATCTGCTGGATGATGCCCTCGTTCATCACGACGACCGTGTCGGACATGGCAAGCGCCTCCTCCTGATCGTGCGTGACATAAATAAAGGTGATGCCCATCTGCTGCTGGATGCGTTTGAGCTCCTGCTGCATATCCTTGCGCAGGCGCAGGTCGAGCGCGCCGAGCGGCTCGTCAAGCAGCAGCACCTCCGGCCGGAGCACAAGCGCGCGCGCAATGGCCACGCGCTGCTGCTGTCCGCCGGACAGGCTGGAGACACTGCGGTTCTGGAAGCCCTTGAGCGAGACAACCTCAAGCATCTCGGTGACGCGTGCGTCGATTTCCTTCTCCGGCAGCTTTTTCAGCCGCAGGCCGAAGGCGATGTTCTCATAAACATCCAGATGCGGGAACAGGGCATACCGCTGGAACACGGTGTTGACGCGCCGCTTGTGAGGCGGAACATCATTGATCCTCACACCTTCAAACAGCACGTCGCCGCTCGTCGGCGTGAGAAAACCGCCGATGATGCGAAGCGTGGTTGTTTTGCCGCAGCCGGACGGCCCCAGCAGTGTGAGGAACTCCTTGTCGTTGATGTACAGATTGATGTCATTCAGGATGACTTCATTGTCAAACGCCATACGGCAATTGACCAGGCGAATGAGCTCTTTGGACATTATCCTCCCCCTCTTTTTCCGGCGCAGTGCACGCCGGCCGTATTTTAAAGGTAACGTGTAGATTATACCGATTGCCTGTCAAAAGTCAATGCTTTTTCTGCATTTACAGCGCGGTTTGCCAGCCGGGGAAATATTTCTCTGCAAACGGGACCTTCTGCACGGTAAATGTGCGCCCGTCCAGGTAGGAAAGCGCGCCCGCGTCTGTGCGGAAGGCAAAGCGCAGCTTATAGGAGTACAGCAGCTGGCGGCCCTCGTCAAAGGGACGGTTGGTGCGCTCGCTGCCGTATTTCCCGTCGCCCAGCAGGGGCCAGCCGGCGTCGGCCATCTGCGCGCGGATCTGGTGGGTACGTCCGGTGAGCAGCTCACACTCCAGCAGAGACAGGCCGTCCCGGCTGGCCAGCGTGCGGTAGCGTGTGGCGGCGCTGCGTGCGCCGGGGCAGGGCGTGCGCCGCACGAGCACCTGGTTTTTCCGCTCGTCCTTCCAGATGAAGCCCTCCAGCAGGCCGGAGGCCGGCTTCGGTCTGCCGGTGACGACGCAGAGGTAAAACTTGTCCAGCTCGCGGACGCGGATCTTTTCATTTAAAATACGCAGCGCCTCGGCGGTTTTGGCGGCGATGACGATGCCGCCGGTGTTGCGGTCGATGCGGTTGCACAGGGCCGGGGCAAAGGCGTTCTCCTCGGCGGGCTTCCATTCACCCTTCTGATAGAGATAGGCCTGAATGTTGGTGATGAGCGTGTTGTAGTCCCATGGTTCCGCGCTGTGGCACAGCACCCCCGGGGCCTTGTCGGCCAGCAGGATGTGCTCGTCCTCATAGACGATCTCCACGCGCGGGGTGGAAATTTTCAGATAGGCGTTTTCCTCGGACGGGACCTGGAAAAATTCGTCGTTGACGTACAGCTGCACGCGGTCGCCCGCTGCCAGGCGAACGTCGCGCTTTGCTCCGCGCCCGTTGAGCTTGATGCGCTTGAGGCGGATGTATTTCTGCAGCAGGCTGTCCGGCAGCAGGGGGACGGCCCCGCCGACAAAGCGGTCGAGCCGCTTCCCGGCGTCATTTTTTCCAATGATCAGTTCCTTCATGCGCGGCAGCGCCTCCCGTCCGATTTTTGGCCGCCTGCCGGACCTGCGGCAGGTTTTCCCGCATTATATAACAAAAAAGATCGAAAGTATACAGCAAAATTTATGTTGACAGGCGTGCCCGGATAGATTATAATACCTACGCACCTGTGAGGAGATTGAACTATGCTGCTGGATCTGCGGGACATCATCGAGAGACCGGGCGGGCGCGTGCCGTTTTCGTTCGAGTTGGACGGCCAGGCGCTGTGCTGCGGCTCGGTGACGGGCTTTGCCGAACCGCCGAGGGCGGAGGGCGCTGTGCGCAACTGCGCGGGCGTTCTGCTGCTGGAGGGCCGGCTGCATGCGGACATGCTCTGCCGGTGCGACCGCTGCGGCGTCGCGTTTTCGCGCGTGTACGACGAGGCGGTGTCTGCTGTTTTGGCGGAGACGGACGACAATCCGGACGCCTATCTGCTGGAGGACGACTGTGCGGATCTCTCTGAGATCTTCCGTACCGTCTTTATCCTCAGCATGGACAGCAAATTCCTCTGCAGGGAGGACTGCAAGGGCCTGTGTCCCACGTGCGGCAAGAACCTCAACGACGGCCCCTGCGCCTGCACCCGTTCCTGCGATCCAAGAATGGCTGTATTGGAGCAGCTTTTGGATAAATAAGAAGAAATACAGGCTGCTCGAAACAGCTGCTGACCAGGAGGTGTAAACATGGCAGTCCCCAAGGGTAAAGTATCCAGGACGAGACGCGACAAGCGGCGCTCCGCTCACTGGAAGCTCGAAGCTCCCGGCCTCGTTGCCTGCAAGAACTGCGGTGCGCTGATCATGCCCCACCGCGCGTGCAAGAATTGCGGCAAGTACAACGGCCGCGAGGTGATCAAGGTCGAGGAAAGCAAATAAACCGGAACCATGGGAGGGGAAAGCGCAGCTTTCCCCTCTTTTGCTGTTTTCAGAAGGAACCATTCATGAACGGAACCATCATCCAATCGGTCGATCCCAACGGCTGCATGCACGGTAAGGCGCAGCCCGGAGAGCGGCTGGTGTCTATCAACGGCAATCCCATCGAGGATGTGCTCGACTACCGGTATTGGTCCTATGATGCGCGGCTCACCGTGGAGCTGGCCACCCCCTGCGGGGCGGTGCGTCAGGTGCACGTGCGCAAGCGCGCAGGCGAGGATCTGGGTCTGGAGTTTTCCAGCACGCTGATGGACGAGCTGCGTCCCTGCCGCAACCGCTGCGTCTTCTGCTTCGTCGACCAGATGCCGCGCGGCATGCGCCGCTCCCTGTATTTTAAGGATGACGATGCACGCCTGTCCTTCCTCACCGGCAGCTACATCACGCTGACGAATCTGTCCGACCGGGAGATCGACCGCATCTGCGCGCTGCACATCAGTCCCATCCGCGTTTCCGTGCATGCCACCGACCCGGAGCTGCGCGCCAGACTCCTCGGAAATCCGGACGCGGCGCAGCTGATGCCGCGCCTGCGCCGCCTGGCCGAGGCGGGGATCCATATGGACTGCCAGATCGTCTGCTGCCCCGGCCTCAACGACGGCGAGGCGCTCACCGAGACCATGCACGATCTGGCCTGCCTCTATCCGCAGGTGAGCAGCGTGGCCGTCGTGCCGGTCGGGCTGACGCGCTATCGCGAGCGGCTCTATCCGCTCACGCCGTTTGACCGGGACTCGGCCCGCGAGACCATCGAACGCGTCACCGCCTTCGGCAGCGCCTGTCTGAGCGCGCTGGGCAGCCGCATCGTGTTCTGCTCGGACGAGTTCTACATCAAGGCGGAGCTGCCGCTGCCGGACGACGAGGCGTATGAGGATTATGCGCAGCTGGAAAACGGCGTGGGCATGCTGCGCCTGCTCGAGACCGAGTTTCTCGCCGCGCTGAAGACGGCGGAGCCGGAGCAGAACGAGGGACGGCCCTTCTCCATCGCCACGGGCGTATCCGCTGCGCCGTTTCTGGAAAAACTGATGCTGACAGCAGCCGAAAAATGTGGTACAATTCAAGGAACGGTGTATCCCATCGTCAACAATTTTTTCGGGCCGCTCATCAACGTCGCCGGCCTCATCACGGGCGGAGACCTCATCGACCAGCTGCGCGGCAAGCCGCTCGGCGAGCGGCTGCTGATCCC
Source organism: Clostridiales bacterium (assembly GCA_022768185.1). Taxonomy (GTDB): domain Bacteria; phylum Bacillota; class Clostridia; order Oscillospirales; family Oscillospiraceae; genus JALEMS01. Next base: position 17,205 of record JALEMS010000013.1, read on the forward strand.
GACCGTCATGCTGCGGCGCGGGGAAAACGTCTTTCTGGACGACGTTACGTTGGACGACGTCATCGAGGCGCTGGGCGTGCCTGTGATCCCGCTGGAGATCGACGGCGGCGTGCTGCTCGATCACATGCTCCGCGCCGACCCCTGAGCCGGCCCGCGTCGGCCTGATGCAGAAACGTGTCCGCCGGGACAGATGCCCGGCGGCTTCCGATATAAGACAAGGAGGGCAACCATGTCAAGACCGCTCGTTGCCATTGTAGGGCGCCCCAACGTGGGCAAGTCCCTGCTGTTCAACCGCCTGGCGGGCAAGCGTCTCTCCATTGTGGAGGACACCCCCGGCGTCACCCGTGACCGCCTGTACGCCACGTGCGAATGGGCCGGCCGCACCTTTGACATTGTCGACACCGGCGGCATCGAGCCGACGACCGACAATGAAATTTTGCTGTTCATGCGTGAGCAGGCCCGCATCGCCATCGACGCGGCCGACGTTGTCGTGCTCGTCACCGAGATCGGCACCGGCGTCACCGCCGCCGATGAGGACGTGGCCGCCATGCTGCTGCGTGCCAGAAAGCCGGTGGTGCTGGCCGTCAACAAGATGGACGCCACCGGGCCGAACGATCCCGGCTTTTACGATTTTTACAGCCTGGGTCTGGGCGACCCCATCGCCGTTTCCGCCATGCATGGCCATGGCACGGGCGATCTGCTCGACGCCTGCCTTGCGTATTTTCCGCCCGCCGAGGCGGACGAGGCCGAGGACGACCGCATCCACGTGGCCGTGATCGGCCGGCCGAACGTCGGAAAATCCTCGCTTATCAACCGAATTCTGGGCGAACAGCGTGTGATCGTCTCCAATGTCGCCGGTACCACGCGCGACGCGGTCGACAGTGCGGTGGACAACCGGTACGGCCGCTATGTTTTCATTGACACGGCCGGTATCCGCCGCAAGTCGAAGGTGGACGACCGCATCGAGAAGTTCTCCGTCATGCGCGCACAGCTGGCCATCGAGCGCGCGGACGTCTGCCTGATCCTGCTTGACGCGCGTGAGGGCGTCACCGAGCAGGATGCGCGCATTGCCGGCCTGGCCCACGAGGCGGGCAAGTGCAGCATCGTTATCGTCAACAAATGGGATCTGATCGAGAAGGACTCCAGGACCATGGATTCCATGCGCAAGGACGTCATGCGCGACCTGTCGTTTATGAGCTATGCGCCGGTGCTGTTCATCTCGGCGCTGACCGGCCAGCGCACCGAACGGATTTTCGAGCTGGTCAACTACGTCAATGAGCAGGGCTCCATGCGCATCACGACCGGTATGCTCAATAACGTGCTGGCCGACGCGCAGGCGCGTGTGCAACCGCCCACGGACAAGGGCCGCCGTCTGAAAATCTATTACATGACGCAGACAGGCATCAAACCGCCTACCTTCGTCATTTTTGTCAACAGCCGGGAGCTGTTCCATTTCTCTTATCAGCGTTATCTGGAAAACCAGATTCGCGGCGTCTTCGGTCTGGAGGGCACGCCGATCCGCATTGTGGTTCGTCAGAAGGGGGAGACGGAATGATTACGCTTATGCTGCTGCTTACAGCGCTGCTTGCCTATTGCCTCGGCAATCTCAACGGCTCCATCCTTGTCTCGCGCAGGCGCTACCGCAAGGACGTGCGCGCCTGCGGCAGCCACAGCGCGTCGCTCAGTAACTTTTATCGTACCTTCGGCCTGCGCAGCGCGCTGATTGCCGCGGCAGTGGATGTGGTGAAAACGGTGGCGGCTGTGCTGCTGGGCTGGCTGCTGCTCAGCTTTGTGGGATACGGTGCGTCCGGTCGTGTGCTGGCGGCGTTTTGCGTGCTGCTGGGACATGTGTATCCGGTGCTGTTCCAGCTGCGCGGGGGCCGGGGCGTGCTGTGTCTGGGTGTGGCGGTGCTGGTTGTCAGCTGGAAGCTGGGCGTGGTGTTCTGGGTGTTTTACGCCATTGTGCTGCTGTTTACGCGCTACACGGCGCTCAGCGCCCTGATCGCGTCGGTGACCTATCCGCTGGGCGTGTGGATCACCGGCATGGGCGGAGCAGAGGGCGTGGTGGCGCTGTTCTGCTTCATTGTGATCCTGCTGCGCCATCGCGGCAGCATCCGCCGCCTGATGCAGAAACGGGAGCCAAAGCTGAAACTGAACAATAATGTCATGAAAAAGCTGGAAGACGACGTCTGATTTGGGCGATTTGACGGCAAAATGAAGGTTGACTTTTCAAATGAAGCCTGCTATAATGCACATTGTCAGCCGACGGGGGTATAGCTCAGCTGGGAGAGCGCTTGAATGGCATTCAAGAGGTCAGCGGTTCGATCCCGCTTATCTCCACCAAACCAAGATGATCCGAACCTTTTCCCGTTAGGGAAACGGGTTCGGATTTGTCGTTTATATCACTGATTCAAGGAGGACGAACGTATGCTCAAAAAGATCAGGATCATTCTCAGCGTCATTTCGATCATACTCAATCTTGCACTGATCGTGATGATCGTAAACCACCGGGAAGAGGAAGCATGATCGGATAGACACGGGGCGGATCAATTTTCCCCTACCGCATGGTTTTCCGTTTGCAGAAGACCCCGGCCGCAGCGAGAGCTGCGGTCTTCTTTTTTCTGCAACAAAAAACACTCAGATTCTTGGTCGATTTTTCTGTGATTTTGTCTATTACAGACCGGGATATTCCTTGCAGGATCAAGGGTTTTCTGTTATATTTATAATAAAGTTCTCATAGGCTGGCGGAGTATGTCTATCTTCGCCGCCACTACCGGAAGAGGGGATGCCACCATGGAACTTCAGCCGTCGCTGACCGTATC
>JALEMS010000015.1 GCA_022768185.1 Clostridiales bacterium
ACGTTGAGATTCTCCTCAACAACAACAGCGATGCCGGCCTGCGCATCGTTCTGCCCGACGACGTGACCATCATCAACGTCAACACCGAAGACATCAAGGGCGTTGGCGCTGGCGAGATTGAGACCGCCGACAAGGACGAAACGGGTGACTACATCTACAACGCCAGATACTACACCGACGGCACCGGCTACACCGACACCGACATCGACACCCTCGTTCTGGTGATCGACGTCAACGACAACGTGTGGCACGACGCCGACTGATCCCCTCACGTAGCACACCTCAGCATCCCATAGCACCCCGCAGCCCCCGGATTCGTCCGGGGGCTGTTTTCATCGCTTCTCCCCCGCCGCTGCTTCCCCGGCCGCTTCGCAGCAGGCCGGCAAGGCGCACGCCTGGCTGCCGTGCTGTCAGATAAAAAATGCGCCCGGAGCCGGGACAGCCCGGCTCCGGGTGCATGTGTTTGCGTGTCTTTGCGGTTCGATCAGCCGCCGAGGTAAGCCTTCTTGATCTCCGGAGAGGCCAGCAGCTCCTTTCCGGTGCCGGAGACGGTGATCTTGCCGGTCTCCAGGACGTAGGCGCGGTCTGCGATGGACAGCGCCGCCTGCGCGTTCTGCTCCACCAGCAGGATGGTGGAGCCGGCCTTGTGCAGATTGCGGATGATGTCAAAGATCTGCTCGACGAGGATCGGGGCCAGGCCCATGGACGGCTCGTCCAGCATCAGCAGCTTGGGATGGCTCATGAGCGCGCGGCCCATGGCCAGCATCTGCTGCTCGCCGCCGGAGAGCGTGCCGCTGACCTGGCGGCGGCGCTCCCGCAGGCGCGGGAACAGCTCGTACACCATTTCCAGATCCTTCGGAATGCCCGCGTTGCTCTGCGTGAAGGCGCCCATCTCCAGATTCTCCTGCACGGTCATCTGCAGGAAAACACGCCGCCCCTCCGGGACAAGAGCCAGTCCCTTGGCCACGATCTTGTGCGGCGGCACCCTGGCCAGGTTTTCGTCCATAAAGGTGATGCTGCCGGTGGTGCTGCGCAGCAGGCCGGAGATGGTGTTGAGGGTGGTGGACTTGCCGGCGCCGTTTGCGCCGATGAGCGTGACGATCTCGCCCTCGTTGACGGAGAAGGAAATGCCCTTGATGGCATGGATGCTGCCGTAATAAACGTTGATGTCTTCAACCTTGAGAATGGTCGACATGCGTTACGCCTCCTTCTGCTTGCCGAGGTAGGCCTCGACGACGGCGGGATTGTGCTGGATCTCTTCGGGCGTGCCCTTGGCGATGACGCGGCCGAAGTTGAGCACGCAGATGCCCTCGCAGACGTTCATGACCAGGCCCATGTCGTGCTCGATGAGCAGCACGGCGATCTGGAACGTGTCTCGAATCTGACGGATGGTCTCCATCAGCTCGGCCGTCTCGACCGGGTTCATGCCGGCGGCCGGCTCGTCCAGCAGCAGCAGAGAGGGGTTGGTGGCCAGCGCGCGGACGATCTCGAGGCGGCGCTGCGCGCCGTAGGGCAGGCTGCCGGCCTTGGCGTTGGCCATGTCGGCCATGTGGAAGATGTCCAGCAGCTCCAGCGCGCGGTTGTGCGCGACCTTTTCCTCACGGCGGTATTTGCCCAGATGGAAGAGGCTGTTGGCCAGACCGTATTTCATGGATTGGTCCATGCCGACCTTGACGTTGTCCTCCACGCTCATGTTCTGAAAGGTGCGGGCGATGCCGGCGTGGTTGACCTGCGCGGTGTTCATGCCGCTGATATCGCGGCCCGCCAGGAGGATGGAGCCGTGCGTCGGCTCGTAAACCTTGGTAAGCAGGTTGAAGACTGTGGTCTTGCCGGCGCCGTTGGGGCCGATGAGGCCGGCGATCTCGCTGGAGCCGAGCACGAGGTTGAAGTCCTCAACGGCCTTCAGGCCGCCGAAGGTGATGCCGAGGTTGACGCATTCCAGCGCCGGGCGCTTGCCGACGTCGCGTTCCGGAATGATGCCGGGGGACGGCATGGGCACCATTTTGGTTTTCTTAGACATTGGCCGTTTCCTCCTTTTCCCGAGCCTTGCCGCCGAAGATCGACTTGATCTTCCGGCCGCACTTGCCGAGCTTGTCCCTGAACGTGGCGTTGTTGGTGGCAAGCATCACAAGGATGAGCACAATGGCATACACCAGCATACGGTAATCCGAAAACTGGCGCAGCGCCTCGGGCAGAATGGTGAGCGCGGCGGCGGCGATGATGCCGCCCAGCAGGTTGCCCTGACCGCCGAGCACCACGAAGACCAGAATGAGAATGGACGTGTTGAAATCGAACTTGTTGGCGACGATGGTGGAATAATTCATGGCAAAGAGCGTGCCGGCTGCCCCCGCGATGGCTGCGGAGAGCGTGAAGGCCGTCATTTTATAACGGAAGACGGGGATCCCGACGCTCTCGGCGGCAATGCGGTTGTCCCGGATGGCCATGACCGCGCGGCCCTGCCTGCTGTTGATGAAGTGGAACACCAGAAACAGCGCCACGAGGATCAAAATCAGGCCGGCCAGAAAGGTCGATATCTTTTGGATGCCGCCGATGCCCATCGGGCCGCCGATGATGAGCTTGCCGTCCGGCTCGAGGTTCGTCTTGTCGCTGAGCAGGCTGAAATGGAAGCCGCGGGAGTCGAGCCCAACGAAGAGGTTATTGAAGATGCTCTTGATGATCTCACCGAAGGCGAGCGTGACAATGGCCAGATAGTCGCCCTTCAGGCGGAGCACCGGGATGCCGATGAGGAAGCCGAAGATCGCGCCGAAGATCGCGCCGACCAGCAGCGCGATGAACAGGCGCAGCCCGGCCTGCGGGATGAGGTTCTGCAGGGAAATGGCGGCAGCCGTACCGGTGAAGGCGCCGACGCTCATGAAGCCGGCGTGGCCGAGCGACAGCTCGCCCATAATACCGACGGTGAGATTGAGACTGATGGCCATGACGACATAGGCGCAGATGGGGACGAGCATGCCGCGCATCATGGAGGACAGGCCGCCGGTGGCGTTGAGCGCCATGAGGATTGCGCCGACAACGATGACAAAGCCATACGTGATCGCGTTTTTGCGTCCGAAGCTGTTCATGTGACGGAGCTTGTCTGTCTCGGACGCGCCGAGCTTGCCAAGTTTCATATTCATGCCGCTTGCCTCCTTAGACCTTTTCGCGGATCTGCTTGCCGAGCAGGCCGGCAGGCTTCACCAGCAGAACGATGATGAGAATTGCAAAGACGACCGCATCGGACATCTGCGTGGAGATGTATGCCTTTGCGAAGATCTCGACCACGCCCAGCAGCAGGCCGCCGAGGAACGCACCGGGGATCGAGCCGATGCCGCCGAAGACTGCCGCCGTAAATGCCTTGATGCCGGGCATGGAGCCGGTGGTGGGCATCAGCATGGGGTAGGCGCTGCACAGCAGCACGCCCGCGATGGCCGCAAGGGCCGAGCCGATGGCGAAGGTGGTGGAGATGGTGGCGTTGACGTTGATGCCCATCAGCTGGGCCGCACCCTTGTCCTCGGAGCAGGCGCGCATGGCCTTGCCGGTTTTGGTCTTGCTGGTGAAGAGCATGAGCGCCAGCATGATGACCAGGCAGCAGACGATGGTGATGACCGTGACGTAGGCCACCTTCAGCTGGCCGCCGAACAGCTCGAAGCCGTTCTTGACGGTGCCGTCGGCCCGGGTGACGGTGAAGAAGTTCGGAAAGACCTTCGGGTTGGACGAGAAAAGCAGCAGCGCCGCATTCTGCAGGAAATAGCTCATGCCGATGGCGGTGATGAGCACGGCCAGAGAGGGCGCGGCACGCAGCGGCTTGTAGGCCAGCCGCTCGATGACGATACCGAGCACCGTACAGACGATGACTGCCAGCAGCACGCCGACCGGCCAGGGCAGCTCGAAGCTGAACACCGCGTAAAAGCAGATGTAGCCACCGACCATGATGACGTCGCCGTGCGCAAAGTTCAGCATTTTTGCAATGCCGTAGACCATGGTATAGCCCAGAGCAATGATCGCATACACGCTCCCGAGGCTGATGCCATTGATGATATAACCGAGCAGGGCCATATGATACACCTCGCTGTTGATTGCTTATTTTGCAGGGGATGTCCATAAATCCGCCAAAAGCGCATTTGAAAAACACCTTCGATCCACAGTGTTTTTCAAATACGCATTCGGCTTCGGAGCGGCCCGGAGCGGGAAGGTCCCGCCCCGGGCGCAGGATATAATTGTTTAAATGGTATACTTCCGGATGCAGCGCAGATCAGTCGAGGCCGACGTAAGCGCCGTTCTCGATGACCATGCCCTTGGGGCTCTTGGAGACTTCGCCGGTGGCGTTCCAGGTGACACCGGTGCCGGTGAGGCCGTCGAAGGTCATGGTGGTGAACTGCTCGATGAGGGCGGCGCAGATATCCTCGTTGCTCATGTCGGCGGTAAGGCCGGCATTCTGGATGGCCTGGTAGATGGCGTAGATGCAGTCATAGCCGTCGGCTGCAAACTGGTTGGGAATCTCGCCGAACTGCTCCTGATACTTGGCGACGAAGGCGGCGGTACGCTCGTCCTCAGCGTCGGCGTTGAACGGGGTCAGCAGCATGACGCCCTCAGCCAGAGCGGTATCGAAGCCCTTCATGGTGAGGATGCCGTCCATGCCGTCGACGCCGAACCACTTGGGTGCGTAGCCGGCGGTGCTGGCCTGGGCAAAAATCAGGGAAGCGGGCTGATAGTAGATGGGCAGGAAGACCAGCTCTGCGCCGTTGGACTGGGCGTCGGAGATCTGGACGGAGAAGTCGGTGTCGTTGCCGTCGGCAAAGGTGGTGTCGGAGACGACCTCGATGCCCAGCTCGGCGGCCTTTTCACAGAACTTGTCATGAATGCCCTTGGAGTAGACGTCGTCGTTCTTCCAGATCACGGCGACCTTGGTGGCCAGACCCTTGTCCGCGATATACTGTGCGGAGGCGGAGCCCTGGTTGGGGTCGGTGAAGCACATCTGGAAGACGTTGTCCTTGTTGGCAACAACGGCCGGGGAGGAGGCGGACGGAGTCAGCGCGAAGATGCGGTCGGCATAGTTCTCGACGGAGGTCGCCTCACAGGGCTTCGTGGTGACGGAGCCGAGGGAGATCTGCATGCCCCAGTCCTTCAGCGTGTTGTAGGCGTTGACGGCCTTCTCGGCGTCATGCACGTCGTCTTCATAACGCAGCTCGAACTGGATGTCGCCGCCCAGCGCGTTGATCTCGTCAACGGCAATCTGCGCGCCGTTCTTGGCCGCGTTGCCGTAGATGGCAGCGCCGCCGGTCAGCGGGCCGGTACCGCCGATCTTGAAGGCGGTGGCAGAGGCTTCCGGAGCGTCGGACGGCTCGGTCGGCTCAGTCGGCTCGGTCGGCTGCGTGGTGCCGCAGGCGGCAAGGCTCAGGACCATCATGAGTGCGAGGATCAGAGCAACAATTCTTTTCATTTTAGTCTCTCCTTCTGTACATTTTTGCGAATGGTTTTTGGGGTCTCCGGGGGATTTCCCATCCTGTGCGCCGCCCGGCCGCAGATGGGCCGTGCGCAGGACGGTTATACAAAAAGCGGCTCTGCCAAAGAGCAGGCCGCTTTACTGTATCGCAGTAAAATCGGTGTTCAGCTCTCTGGCTGCTGCCTGCCGCCTGCAAGGAAACGGCCCGGCAGCATAATAAGGCCCAGCACAATCACCAGAGCCAGCTGCACAAATACCGGAACCAGAGCAGCGCAAGCGACGCGCAGGCCCGCTACAAGCAGGGCGAGCGCGGCGAAAACAAAAAAAACAGACGCCGCAGTACGGGCGTCCGGAAGGGTGGCAGCGGTGCAGGGGGCAGTGCTGCCGGCGCAGGTGAAAGAAGCCTCTGCCATTTTGTTGACAGACGCCGTACCGGTTGCGTGCTTCGTATACATCGTCATGGCGAGCAGCTCCTTTCTGCAGTACCCCTGCAAAAATATTGTCACAAGTATACCCTGTTGCTTTTTAAATTGCAACACCAAATTGCCGGATTTTTTACATAAATATTGCTTTCGGCCGTGCTTTCGCTTAGATTATCTGCACAATCGCGTCATTTTTCCGCATACGGCACAGCTTTCTCCGACCGGGCAGGCCCGGAAGCGCGAGTCTGCCGCACGGAGAAGCCGTGCGGCAGACTCAATGGCAGACCGTGGGGGGCTATGCTTCCCCGTCAGCGGTCCTCATATTCGCAGATGAAGCCGATCTTTCCGCTGTATGCCGTGGGATAATCGGCCACCGGGTCGTTTCGGCTGTCGTTATAGATCCAGCTGCCCTTGCGCTTCCAGAGCATCAGGTAATCCTCGGCCGTACCGTCGGAGTCGTAGGCCGAGGGCTGGCCCTTGCCCCAGCGGAAGAAGCTGATCTGCTCACCGGTCACCCAGCTCCAGTTGCCCATCAGGTCGCGATAGGCGCCGGCCCAGACGAGGCCGATGCCCTTCGAATCGGCCAGCTTCGTCACCTCGGCCAGCTCCGTCTCGTCCGAGATGGTCACCAGGTGCCCGCCCATCTGCTCGCACAGCGCCTTGGCCATGCTCCAGGAGCAGTCCCGGATCACCAGCTCATAGCGCGGGTTTTCCGTCTGCGTCGGCTGGGGAGGATCGGGCTGGGGGTCGTCCGGCTTTGACGGCGTGGTCGGCTGCGTCGGCGTGGTCGGCTGCGTCGGCTGCGTCGGCTGCGTCGGCGTGGTCACGTTCGTGGGATTGTTTTCCGCATCCGGCCCGGACGGATCGTCCGGCTCAGTCGGATCGCCGGGGCTTTCCGGGTCGTCCGGCTCAGCGGGATCGCCGGGGTTTTCCGGGTCGTCCGGCTCGGCGGGATCGTCCGGCTCGGACGGCTGGTTTTCGTCCGGTGTGTTGGGAACGGAGACGTCAATGGGCGTACCCGGCTGGTTTTCGCCCGGCTGATTTGCCGGCTTATGGAACGAGCGCAGCAGCAGCGCCGCCAATATGATGGCCACGCACGCAACGCCCGCAACGATGTACGGCATCACACGGCGGCGCTGGGCCGACGCGTCCTGCGCAGCAGGCGGCACGTCGTGCGGCCGTGCGGCAGACGGCTTCTCTGCTTCCGGCGCAGGAGCCGGAACCGGCTCGGCAGCCTCTGCGGGCGCATCGTGCTCCTGCGGGGCAGCCGGCATTTCCTCCGGCGCTGCCGTCCCGGCAGTCTCCGTCTCGGGCGCAGCCGGCTCCGCTTCCGGAGTCTCCGGCTCGTCCGGCAGCTCCATCACAAGGCCGGCGGGCACAGGCACGGGCGTTTCACACGCTTCGGCGCACGCATTGAGCGCATGCAGCAGCTCTGCCGGCGTTTTCCATCGGCCATCCGGCGCAAAGGAAAGCGCCTTCATCACCGTCTGGCGCAGCGCGGGGCTGCCGTGCTCCGGCTCGGGCAGCGGCTGACCGCTCATACGCAGCTTGAAGGCCTTCGCCCGCTCGGCGGCGGACATCGTCTCCGACGCGGCAAAGGGCATTCGTCCGTTGTTGAGCGCGGCATACAGCATCAGGCCGACAGCGTACAGATCCGCCTGCACCGTACCCGAGCCGCTCCAGAACAGCTCCGGGGCCAGATACTCCAGTTCCTCGGACGACCACTTGCGGTCTGCCGCGACAGAGCCGCCCCCGCCGAGACCGACCTCGCCCTCCGGCGTAAAGCTGACGTTTCCGGCCTGCACGCCGCCGACGCATCTGCCGGCCCGGTCGTGCAGCGCAAGACACAGGCCGCGGCCAAGCGCAATGATCTCGCCCTCCGTCAGCCCGGCCAGGCGACCGGTCAGCAGGTATTCCTGATTCAGGTGAAATTGTTCAGACATATTCGACTCCTTGCGAACATCCGCACAGTGCTTTTCTTCCATCGGCAGTTGCCTATTCTGAAATTATAGCGCAAGCCGCACAAAAAGGAAAGAGTGCATCACAAAATATTTACAACTGGTTTTTTCCCGGAGATTTGGGGAGACAAGCGCGGAAATCTGTGCTATCATGACGGCATAAGCCCGCCGCGCCGTGCGCCGCGGCACGACGGAGGAAGCCATGGTCACGCTGTATTACACCGATATCCGCGCGCTTGCGCCCGTGTACGACGCGGCGCTGGCACGCATCACGCCCGGACGAAAGCGGCGCATCGCCGCGCTGCGCCGGCCGGACGACCGGCTGCGCAGCCTCGGCGTGGGGCTGCTGCTGCGCGCGGTGCTGGACGTGCGGGATGACGCGCAGCTCGTCTACGGCGCGCACGGCAAGCCGCTGCTGCCCGGCGGTCCGCAGCTGAGTCTGGCACACGGCGGGGATCTGGCCCTGCTGGCCGTCAGTCCGCTGCCGGTGGGCACGGACGTGCAGCGCATCGTGCCGGTGCGTCCGGCGCTGGCCGCATACGTCTGTACGCCGGAGGAGCTGCGCTGGCTGCAGGCCGGGGACGAACCGGAGCGCCGCTTTGCCGTGCTGTGGACGCGCAAGGAAAGCGTGATGAAAGCCACCGGGCTGGGTCTGGCGCTGGGGCCGCGGCGGCTGTGCGTGCTGCCGGAGGCCGGACCGTGCCCTGCCGGGGGCGCGCTGTGGCAGGCCGAGCACCGCGAGCTGGACGGGCACATGCTGGCCGCCGCCGGGCCGGAGCCGCCGGCGCTGACGCTGCGCCGGCTCGATGCGGCGCAACTGCTGTAGAGTCAGACGGAAATCTTTTCCGTTTTGTTTCACAAGCTCCGCCATTTTTACCGTTATGGGAGGATTTACCATGGATCAGACCGCACTGCAGGACGCACAGGCCCTGCTTTCCTTCATTGCGCACAGCCCCACCGCCTATCAGGCCGTGGATACGATGGCCGCTCTGCTCGATCAGGCGGGCTTTGTCCGCCTGCAGGAGCACGAGCGCTGGACGCTGCGGCCCGGACAGTGCTGCTATCTCATCCGAAACGGCTCGGCCCTCGTGGCCTTCCGCATTCCCGCGGCAGGGGCCGATCGCTTCATGGCCGCCGCCGTGCATACCGACTCCCCCGCCTTCAAGCTGAAGGCCGACGGCGAGCTGGACGCCTTCGGAAAATACGTGCGTCTGAACACCGAGCGCTACGGAGGGATGATCCTCTCGACGTGGCTTGACCGGCCGCTGTCCGTGGCGGGCCGCGTCATCGTGCAGGACGGCGCGCGCTTTGTCCCGCGCTCCGTTACGGTCGACCGTGATCTCGTCCTCATCCCCAACACCTGCATCCATTTCAACCGCGAGCTCAACGACGGATACCGCTACAATCCTGCGTCCGACCTGCTGCCGCTGTACGCCATGACCGGCGGGCAGCCGCTGCGCAGCGTCCTGGCCGAGGCCGCCGGCTGCGCGCCGGAGCAGCTGGCCGGAGGGGATCTTTTCCTTTATCATCGCACCCCCGGCACGGTCTGGGGCGCAGAGCGCGAGTTCTTCTCCGCACCGCGCATCGACAATCTGATGTGCGCCTACGGCGCGCTGCGCGGCCTGCTCGAGGCAGGACCGGACGGAACGGCCGTGCAGGTGCTCGCGGCGCTGGACAACGAGGAGACCGGCAGCCAGTCCCGTCAGGGAGCCGGGTGTCTGCTGGTTCGCGACGTGCTCGAACGCATCGCCGGGGCGCTGGGGCACGATCTCATGCAAATGCTGGCCGGCTCCATGCTGCTGTCGGCTGACAACGCCCACGCAAGACATCCCAACCGCCCCGAGCTGAGCGACAGCGGTACAAACGCGCCGCACATGAATGCCGGCGTCGTCATCAAGCACAATGCCGCACAGCACTACACGACCGACGCCGTCTCCGCCGCGCTTTTTTCCGAGATCTGCCGCAGTGCCGGCGTGCCCGTGCAGCACTTCTCCAACCGCAGCGACCTGGCCGGCGGCTCCACGCTCGGCGGCATCCTCAACCGCAGCGTGCCGCTGTGCTCGGTGGACGTCGGCATGGCGCAGCTTGCCATGCACTCAAGCTATGAAACAGCCGGCTGCGCAGACGTGACGTACATCGTCCGGGCCTGCCGCGCCTTCTTCCGCAGCGCGCTCACCTGCCGGGACGGCGGCTTCGAGCTGCATACCGGGCGCTGAGCCGCCGCGATCCTACCATATAAAACAGGTCAGTCCGCAGCCCCCCGTCCGGGGGCTGCGGACTTGCGCTTTGTCCCTTTTGCAAAGCCGGCGCATCCGTCCGGTTCAGACGCCTACCGCGGCTGCTCGCCGCGCAGGCGGCACAGGCAGCTGTCAAGATACAGCTGCTGCGCTGCAGTGCGCACGGCGGTATGCAGCACGCGGACGGCAGCCGTGCAGGCTGCGCCGTCCGGCTCCGGCTCCGCGCGCAGACCGAAGGCCGCCCGCAGCGCCGCCTCCAGCGCGGCGCAGAACCCGTCGTAGGTCTCCGGCAGCGGACGCTGCGCGCACAACGCCCGCCAGAGCAGACGGACGTCCTCCATCGGCATCACGCGCTTGACAAACGCCACATACAGGAGACAGGCGATCGCGTCTGCCCCATAGGCCTTTTTGACGGGCGGAGGGACGGTTTTCTGCTTGACATAGTTGCTGACCATGGATGCGGTCAGCCCGGCGCAGCCGGCCTTTGCCAAATAGTCGTTGACATAGCGGGTGATCTGCTCGAGATACAGCCCCACCGTCGGCAGCTCGGCATAGCGCGGCAGGCGGAACCCTTCGACGGGGACGGCCTGCAGGTGCTTTTCTTCCTTCATACGGCCATTTTACCTGATTTCGTTCCGCCTGTCAACGGTTAACAAACTATTTACAACAAGTTTTTCAAAAACCGTTGACAGGTTCATCTTGTTGGTATATACTAACATCAGTTTTCAAAAAACCGATTACAAGCACATAAATACAGGTGATCCGCTATGACTAACAATATCAAAATCGTCAGTGATTCGAGCTGCGACCTGCTCGCACTGTCCGGCGTACCGTTTGCCAGCGTACCGCTGCATATCCTCACCGCCTCACGCGACTACACAGACGAGGCCGGACTGGATATCGACGCCATGCTGGACGCCTGGAAGGCCAGCCCCGGCGAGACGGGCACCTCCTGCCCCAACGTGGCCGAATGGCTGGACGCCTTCGGCCAGGCCGATTCCGTCTTCGCCGTGACGGTTTCCGGCGCGCTGTCCGGCAGCTACAATGCGGCCGTCTGCGCCGCACGGCAGTATGCGCAGCAGCATCCCGGACGCCGCGTGTGGGTGCTCGACTCGCGTTCCGCCGGGCCGGAGCTGGTGCTGCTGCTGCGCCGGCTGCGCGATCTGGCCGTGTCCGGCTGCGCGCCGGAGGAGATCGCCGCGGCGGCCGCCGCCTATCAAACGCAGACGCAGCTGCTGTTTCTGCTCTCATCGGTGCAGAATCTTGTGCACACCGGGCGCATCAGCGCGCTGAAGGCCCGGGCTGTGGGCCTGCTTGGCGTGCGCCTGCTCGGCACGGCGGACGGTGAGGGACGGCTCGCCCTCATCTCCAAGGCCCGCGGCGAGGAGCGCGCGCTCACCGAACTGGCCGCCCAGATGCAGGCGCGCGGCTGGCGCGGCGGCGACGTGGTCATCACGCACTGCCGCAACGCGGCCGGCGCCGCCCGCCTGAAGACGCAGCTGCTGGCGCTCTGCCCCGGCTGCCGCGTCACGCTGCTGCCGGCGCGCGGGCTGTGCAGCTATTACGCACAGGAGGGCGGCCTGCTCGTCGGCTTTGAGGGCACACCCGCCGCGCAGGCGCAGGCAGCGGCCCGCGCCGCCATGCTGTGCTCCGTCCACATGGCAGGCGCAACGGCCTGACCGTCTGTTTCCGGGCTGCCGCAGGCTGTGGGAGCGTGACGCTCCCACAGCCTGCTTCTTTTTAAATACCGCTGTCGCACTGCGTCGAAACGTGGTATGATGAAGAAAACCGCCGGAACACGGCGGCTCAGGAGGCAGCCATGGCCTACAGTGAGTTGATTAAGGATTACGAGCGCATCCGAGACTATATGCGCTCGTTTTTCGTCTACGGCTTCCGCAGCCGCGAGGAACACGACGCCAAAAGCGCCCGCAGCTACGACAACGAACGCCGCCGCATCGAAAGCTGGCTCGGCGACTGCCTCTGCTCCCGGCAGGACGCCGGGGGAAAGCGCGTCTTTCTCTGCGTGGACAGCCGCGCCGTATCCCGCAACCCGCTTTACCGGTCGTTCCGCACCAAAAGCTTTACCGACCGGGACATCACGCTGCACTTTTACCTGCTCGATCTGCTCTCCGGCGGCGAGGCGCTCACCGTCGGCGAGATCGTCGGGCGCATCGAAACGGACTATCTCTCCCAGTTTCCCGCAGATTATCCCCTCGACGAATCCACCGTGCGCAAGAAGCTCAGGGAATATGAAGCGCTGGGTCTGCTGCGCAGTGAAAGGACCGGACGCACGGTACGCTACCGGCTGGCGCAGTCCGCCGTCCGGCAGGAAACGTGGCTGGACGCCGCCGCCTTTTTCTCGGAGGAAGCTCCGGTCGGCGTGATCGGCTCGTTTTTCCTTGACCGGTTTGCGCATACGCCGGATTATTTCGGCTTCAAGCACCATTATCTGCTGCATGCGCTTGACAGCGAGCCGGCCTGCGCGCTGCTGACGGCCATGCGCGAACGGCGCACGGTCGAGCTGCAGGTGCAGAGCCTGCGCACCGGCGCGCGGATGCAGCGCACCGTCTTTCCCCTGCGCCTGTACGTCAGCACGCAAACCGGGCGGCAATATCTGCTCGGCTGGCACTACCGCAGCCGGCGCATGCTCTTTTTCCGGCTCGACGCCGTCCGTCGTGTGACGCCCGGCGCACCGGAGCCGGACGCCGCCCGCTTTCAGGACGCCTGCGCGCGCTTTCAGCAGCATCTGTGGGGCGTCTCCGCCGGCTCGGAGCGCGGCACGGCGCACATCGAGCTGACCGTCCGCGCCGGCGAGGATGAGGCGCACATTCCCCGCCGTCTGCAGCGCGAGCGCCGCTGCGGCACGGTCGAGCGGATCGGCCCGGACGTCTGGCGCTTCACAGCGGATGTGTACGACGCCATGGAAATGCTGCCCTGGCTGCGCACGTTCCTGGGGCGCATCGTGTCGCTCGAATGCAGCGACACGCGCGTCACCGACGCCTTTTATGCCGATCTGGCCGAAATGGCCGCGCTGTACGGAGGGAACGACGATGCTGTTCAGTGAGCTTTACGGCTGCTATTTCCACACGGTCTCGGCCGTGCTGGCCGAGGCGGTGCAGCACACGCTGACCGGCGAGCGGCTGCGCGCGCTCGTGCAGCGGCACGCCTTCGCCGAAAGCGGGCTGACCATCCCCGCCGCGCTGCAGACGCGCTGGCCGCTGCTGAAGCCGGATCTCTCCACGCCGCTGCGCCGCGCGCCCTCCCTGCCGCTGACGCTGCTGGAGCAGCGCTGGCTGAAAACGCTGCTGCAGGATCCCCGCATTGCGCTGTTTGCGCCCGATCCGACGGGGCTGGAGGACGTCGAGCCGCTGTTCGACCTGTCCGATGTGGTGTATTTCGACCGGTATCTCGACGGCGACCCCTACACGGATCCGGCCTACATCGCCGTTTTCCGCCGGCTGCTGTGCGCCGTTCAGACGCACCGGCGGGTACAGCTGCTGCGCACCGTGCGCTCCGGCGCCGTACGCAGCGCCGAATGCCTGCCGCTGCGGCTGGAGTATTCGGCCAAGGACGACAAATTCCGCCTGCTGACCGCCGGAAACCGCAGCTGCCGCACCGTCAATCTGGCCAACATCCGCAGCTGCCGCCTGCTCGAGCCGGTCGATCCGTCCGGCCTCCGCGAGCCGGCGCGCCGCCTGCGCACGCTGACCTTCCGGCTGACGGACGAGCGCAACGCCCTGGAGCGGGCGCTGCTGCATTTTTCCCATTTTGAAAAGCAGACCGTCCGGCTGGACGGGCGGCACTACGAGGTGACGCTGCGCTATGAAAAGGAGGACGAGACGGAGCTGCTGATCCGTGTGCTCTCGTTCGGTCCGATGCTGCGCGTCACCGCGCCGGAGGACTTCGTTGCCCTGGTACGTACGCGCCTGCAGCGCCAGCTGCAGCTGACCGCAGTCCCCTCCCCGCCACGTGAGCCGCCGGAATAAAGGAACGTCCATGTGCCCATCGCTGCGGATTCAACGTGAGTTCGCAGCTTTTTTTCCGTGATTTCCCTGCCGCTCTCTGATAGGATGGGCCCGTAAGCTCCCCTGAGCGTGTGGCTGAACGGCTCACCGCGGTGCACCGGGACATTCCGACGTGTATGCCGGCGGGCTTACGGAAACGATCGCCTGTCAAGCGATGGGGTCAAACGCCCCTCCAACGTGGGTTCGAATCCCACCCGCGCCGCCCGCGCGGCCAGTGGTTTGGTTTTGGAAGCTCCGCTTCCGCACAAGAAAAGCGCCCCTCCCCGCGCCGCGCGGCCAGCGTCCCCGGCTTTTGCTGCGCCGTACGGCAATGCCGCCGGGCCTTGTCTGCCGCGGATACCGTGCAGGCCCGCCGCCGGCCAGAGGCCCCGCCTTCCGCCGCCGAGCCGGCCGTGCTCAAGCGTCCAGCCGCCCGGCGCGCATCAGGGGAGCCGTGCATGACATTTTTTACCTTTCCGGAGGACAGAGATATGAAGCCCGTTACCATCCATGAAAATCAGCGCGGCCTGCTCTTCAAGGACGGCCGCTTCCTTCGCCCGCTCGCCCCGGGCCGCCACCGACTGCCCGGCCGGCAGCTGGCCGAGGTACTGCCGCTGGAGGACGCGGTGCGCTCCGACCGCTGCACGCTGGACGCCCTGCTGGAAAACGCGGAGCTGGCCGCACAGGTCACCGTCGTGGAGGTCGGCGACCGGCAGCTGGCGCTCTGCTTCCTGGACGGCAAGTTCTCCTGCGCGCTGTGCAAGGGGAAATACGCCTTCTGGAACACCCGGCAGACGCGCACCTGGCGCCTGGTGGACATCTCCAGCCCCACCGTCGCCGACGACGTGCCGACCTACCTGTTCCGGCTGCTGCCGCCGAGCCTCTACCTCCGCGCGGAGGTAGCCGAGCACCAGCGGGCGCGCCTGTGCTACGACCGGCGGTTCGTCCGCCTGCTTGAGCCGGGCGTGTACTACTTCTGGAAAAACGACGTGAAGGTGGAGCTGACGTACGTCGACACCCGTCTGACGCAGGAGACCATCACCGGCCAGGAGCTGCTGACGCTGGATAAGGTGAGCGTACGTCTGAGCTTCGTGTGCAGCTACCGCATTGCAGACTGCCTGCGCGTGCTCACCGAGATCGACGATTGGGCCGAGCAGCTGCACGTGGCCGCGCAGCTGGCCATGCGTGAGTTCGTCGGCCGCCGCCGGCTCGACGAGCTGCTGGAGAGCCGCGAGGAGATCTCCGCCTTCGTGCTGGCCCGGCTGCGGGAGAAAGCCCCCGCGCTGTTTCTTGAGATCGTCGACGGCGGCGTGCGCGACATCATCCTGCCCGGCGAGATCCGCGAGATCATGAACACCGTTCTGATTGCCGAGAAGCGCGCGCAGGCCTCCGTCATCACCCGCCGCGAGGAGGTGGCCTCCACACGCTCGCTGCTCAACACCGCAAAGCTGATGGACGAAAACCGGACGCTCCGTCGGCTCAAGGAGCTGGAGTATATCGAGCGCATCTGCGGCAGCGTCGGCAGCATCAGCCTCAGCAGCTCCGGCGACCTGCTCGGACAGCTGACGGCTCTGCTGGGCGGCTCGTCCGCCTCGTGACGCACATCGCCCAAGCCCGAAGGGAGGAACCGAACCCATGATCGAAGTGACCGGGGCATACAACACGGCCAGATGCTTCTGCCGGACGCTGGAGGACTCGGCGCGCCGGCAGATCCAGGCCGTCTGCGACCAGCCGGCCTTTGCCGGCAGCAAGATCCGCATCATGCCGGACGTCCACGCCGGCATGGGCTGCACCATCGGCACCACCATGACCGTCGCCGACAAGCTCGTGCCCGGCATGGTGGGCGTGGACATCGGCTGCGGCATGGAAACCGTGCGTCTGGAGGAAAAGACGCTCGACCTTGACCGGCTCGACCGCGTCATCCGCGCATGCATTCCCGCCGGCCGGGAGATCCGCAGCACGCCGCACCCCCTCTGCGAACAGATCGACCTGACCGCGCTGCGCTGCGCCGACCGGGTGAAGCTTGACCGCGCCCGCCGCAGCATCGGCACGCTCGGCGGCGGCAATCATTTTATTGAGATCGACCGCGGCGACGACGGCAGCCTCTATCTCGTCGTTCACTCCGGCAGCCGCCACCTCGGCAAGGAGGCCGCGACGCTCTATCAGGACGAGGGGCGGCGCGCCATGTGGGGCGGCGCGCGGCATCAGATCGAGGAGACCATCGCCGCGCTGAAGGCCGAAGGCCGCGTTCAGGAGATCCAGCCGACGGTCTCCCGCCTCCGGCGGGAGCACAAGCTGGACATTCCCCGCGACCTGGCCTATGTGGAGGGCCGGCTGTTCGACGATTACCTGCACGACATGAAGCTCATCCAGCGCTTTGCCGCACTCAACCGCAAGGCCATAACGGACGTCCTCCTCACACAGCTCGGCCTCACCCCCGCCGAGGAATTCACCACCGTCCACAACTACATCGACACCGACGCGATGATCCTGCGCAAGGGCAGCGTGTCGGCCCGCGCCGGGGAAAAGCTGCTCATCCCCATCAACATGCGCGACGGCAGCCTCATCTGCATCGGCCGCGGCAACGAGGACTGGAACTGCTCGGCCCCGCACGGCGCCGGCCGCCTGATGAGCCGGGCGGAAGCCTTCCGCAGCCTGACGATGGACGAATTCCGCGCCGAGATGGCAGGAATTTTCTCCACGTGCGTCTCACAGGAGACGCTTGACGAGTCGCCCATGGCCTACAAGCGCATGGACGAGATCGTCGGCGAGCTTGGTCCCACCGCGGAGATCGTTGCGCGCATTCTGCCCATCTACAATTTCAAGGCGGCGGATTAAAAGGAAAAACCGCCGCCTTGCCGAAACCGGAGGAAAACGTCATGCTCAACCTGCCCCCACAGGCCGTCGAGGCACTGCGCGCGCTGGAGGCCGCCGGCTTTGAGGCCTTTGTCGTCGGCGGCGCGATGCGCGACGGCGTCCGGGGCGTGCAGCCGAAGGACTGGGATCTTGCCACGAATGCCACGCCCGAGCAGGCGGCCGCCGTCTTCACAGGCCGGCACATCATCGAAACCGGCCTCAGGCACGGCACCGTCACCGTCGTGCTCGATCATATGCCGCTGGAGATCACGACCTATCGCGGCGACGCGCCGACCCTGCAGGCCGACCTGGCCCGCCGGGACTTCACCTTCAACGCCATGGCCTATCATCCCCGCACCGGCCTGCTCGACCCCATGGGAGGCCGGGCCGATCTGGCGCGGGGGCTTGTCCGCTGCGTCGGCGAGGCCGACCGCCGCTTTGCGGAGGACGGGCTGCGTATTCTGCGCGCGCTGCGCTTTGCCGCCGTGCTGGGCCTGCGCGTGGAGGACAAAACGGCCGCCGCCATGCGCCGGAACCTGCCGCTGCTGCCGCAGGCCGCGCCCGAACGCATCCGCGCCGAGCTGACCGGACTGCTGTGCGGCCGGGACGCGGGCCGGGTGCTGGCGGAGAACGCAGACATTGCAGCCGCCGTGCTGCCGGAGCTGGCCCCGCTTTTCGGCTTTGCGCAGCACAACGCGCACCACGACCGGGACGTCTGGCAGCACACGCTCGCCGTCGTCGACGCAGCCGCGCCCGAGCCGGTGCTGCGATGGGCCGCGCTGCTGCACGACCTCGGAAAGCCCGCCTGCTTCTCGCTTGGCCCGGACGGCGCCGGCCACTTTTACGGGCATGCCGAACTCAGCGCGAAGCTGGCCGGAGCCATCCTCACGCGTCTGCATTCCGACACCGCCGGACGCGCGCAGATTGTCGCGCTCGTCCGCTGGCACGATGTGCCCATCGTGCCGGAGCGGCGGGCCATGCGCCGCCTGCTGCGCCGTCTGGGCGAGGACACGGTGCGCCGTCTTCTGGCGCTGCGCATCGCTGACACGCGCGGGCAGGCCCCCGCCTGTCAGGGCCGGCTCGAAACGCTCCGGCAGGCCGGGGCCGTCGTCGACACGCTGGTGGCCGAGGCCGCCTGCTTTTCGCGGAAGGATCTGGCCGTGACCGGGCGCGATCTGCTCCCGCTCGGCCTGACCGGGCATGAGATCGGCGCGGCGCTTGAGCGCTGCCTCACCGCCGTGGTGGAAGAGGCCGTGCCGAACGAACGCGCGGCGCTGCTGGACTATGTGCGCCGCGGCGGCTGAAGGCCCGTATCACGTCGGGAGGACCCGTCGCGCAGTTTTACCGCTTCGGAAACCGGCGCAGGCCGGGCGGGAACCGAGCGCAGGCCGCGTCCGCACCCCCTGCGTCATAACCGACCGCCCCGCCGCTTCCCCTTCGTCCGGGCGCCGGGCTGCCTGCGCCTCAATGACGGCAGCCGCTTTCTCACCGGCCGCATCGACAAGATCCGCCGCGCAGCAGCCCGGCGGGAAAAGGCGCTTCGGTTTTTGACCGAAGCGCCTTTTCTTTCCGCTTATTCCGTTTTCTGCTGCCGGGCACGCAGCTCGTCGATGTGTGCAGCCGCCTGCGGGTAATGCGCGCGCAGGCGGGCCTCCAGCTCCTCGCGGTGTGCAACCAGATGCGCCAGCAGCTCCGGATGCTCACGCCGGAGCTGCTCCGTCACACGCGCACGCCGCCGCTCCAGCCGCGCCAGCACCTCATCCTCAGGCAGCTCCATCAGCCCGGACAGCTCCTGCAGGTGCTGCTCCAGCCGCGCCAGCAGCGCGTCGCGGTCGATCTCGCCGCGCCAGTGTATGCTGTGCAGCAGCGTCTCCAGCGCGTCGCCGCGGCGGGCCTGCTCGGTGTGCGCCAGCGTGTTCAGCAGCTCCCCGGCCAGCGCCTCCATGCGCTGCTCGGCGTCCTCACCGTAGGCCCATTCAAATTCCTGCCGCTGGCGCAGCAGCTCGGCGGCCCGGCTGCGCAGCGCCTCGGGCAGCATCTGCTCGTCGGCTGCGCCGCAGTCGAGCAGCGCGCCGTACAGCGTGCGGCGCACCGCTCCCTCGTCGATCAGCTCGCCCGCGCCGAAGCGGCGCAGCTCGTCGTTGACCTGTCCGATGTGCTCGGTGAGGTAGAAGCGGACGCCGCGCCCCTTCAGCTTCCGGTAAAGCAGCAGCAGCCGGTCGCAGGCCGAGATATCCACGCCCACAATGCCGCTGGCGTCAACGATCACGGCACGGGTGTCCGGCCCGACGCTGCGCTCAATGTCCTGCTGAAACAGCGTGATGTTGGCGAAAAACAGGCTGCCGCTGAATCGGTAGAGCACCACGCCGTCGATGGCATGCGCCTCGCTCATCCGATCGATGGGATACACGCCGGGCCGCCCGCTGATGACGCCGAGGAAGTCCCGCTGCGGCTGCGAGGCGCGCTGAATCACGTCGGCAAAGGACAGCAGCGCGCCGATGATGACGCCGTGGATCGTCCCCAGCACCAGCACGCCGAGAAACGCCGCCATGAAAATGGCAAACTCCCGCCGATTGGCACGCAGCAGCCGGCGCGCTACGTCAAACTCCACCGCGCCCAGCAGTGCGGAAATGACGATGGCCGTCAGAACCGGCACCGGCAAAAACCGGATGAATCCCGTGAAAAACAGCAGCACCGCCGCCATCAAAGCCGCCGCGACCACCGACACCAGCTGTGTCCGGCCCCGGAACTGCTCGTTCATCGACGAGCGGGAGACGCTGCCGTTGACCGGGCAGCAGCCGACCAGGCAGGCGGCAAGATTTGCCAGCGAGAAGGTGAGAATCTCGCGATTGTCGCTGAGCGCAACGTCGTGCCGCATGGCGAAGCTGCTCTCAGCCAGCAGCGTTTCGGCCATGATGACCACCGCGATGGACAGACTTGACCCCAGTCCCTGCACCGGCGAGAGCGCGCGCAGATCCGGCAGGCGCAGCGCCGGCAGGCCCGGCTCGACCGCCGCCAGGCACGCCACGCCGCGCTCTGCCAGATGGAACCCGGCCGACGCCGCCGCGCCCACCGCCATCATAACGATCGCCATCGGGAACTTCGGCAGCAGCTTTTTGCCTGTCAGCAGAATGGCCAGCGCAGCCAGTCCCAGCGCCAGAGACAGCGGATGCACGCTGCGGCAGGCGGAAAGCAGATGCTCCGCCAGCTCAAACAGTTCTCCCGTTCCGGCCGTTCCGCCCATCAGCTTGGGCAGCTGCATCAGAATGATCGTGCAGCAGATGCCGCTGATGAAGCCGCCCATCACCGGCGCAGAAATGTAGTTGAGCGTCTTACCGGCACGCAGCAGCGAAAACGCCAGCAGCCACACGCCCGTGTAAAACGTCAGCACCGGCACCAGACGCTGCGCCTCGGGCGAGCCGAGCGTCACGCCCATTCCGGCCAGCACGCTGCCGACCATCGCTGCCGGCGCGGCGTCCACGCCGAACATGAACTGCGGGGACGTGGAAAACAGCGCAAACACCAAAACCGGCAGCACCGAGCCGTACAGCCCGTACACCGCCGGCAGGCCCGCAATCTGTGCATAGCCCATGGAAATGGGGATGGACACCGCCGCAATGACGATGCCGGAAAGCAGATCGCCCCGCAGCCATTCTCGCCGGTAGCCGGACATGGTTTTCAAAATGTGTTTCATGCAGTTCTCCGTCCGATAAAAATTGTGCTCTGTCTGTTTAATATAGCACAAAACGATCGGTCTGCCAACCCGGGCGGCCTCCGGTTCTCCCTGAAAGCGGCAAACAGGCCTGCCGCAAGCTTGCTGCAGGCCTGTTTTGTGCTGTTGCGGTGATATATGTGTCCGGATCGGGCGCGCAGGCATCTTCCCCTTTTGACGATTTCCCCTTCAATTGTGCGAAGATGCGCAGGGCCTTGGGCATTGATAAGCCGGCCCGAAAACGAGTTCCCGGCCGAAGCGGTGCGCGTTCCGCGCTGTTTGATCCGGATCACGGATGATTCCGACTGCAAATACTCCTTTGTGTTGCAATCGTAAGCAGGGTATCTCCAAGCTGCGTCAGCGCAGCGCCCAGCAGATTGATCTCATCCTCGGTCAGCTTACAGGCAAGCGCATTGGCAACGGCAGTGATGGAAGCTGTCAATTCACATGAATTCACAAAACAAGCACCTCCACACTATTATATGAACACAGGTCCGGAGCGTGTATGCGCCTTGTTCTGCCGGCCACGATCAGAAAATCGGCAGATCAATTTTTGTCGCGGCTCTGTTCATAGAGAACGAATTTCAGATTTCGGTCGCAGACCGCCAGAAAAACGTCCTTCGCAGAGCTGATGTGGCGCTGCTTCAGCTGCTTGTCCAGCCAGGTCAAATCCAGTCCCATGCGCTTCAGGTTGTCCTCCAGGATCCGGCCGTCCATAATCAATTCCGTGAACAGCAATTCCTGCTCGGGGGCCAGATTCAGGTCGTTCGGCGTAGCCGGCCGTTGACTGCTTACCGGAAGAATCGTAAGCTTCCCATTGTACTCGAAAATGGCCGTTTGTATGCTCGTCAGGTCAAAATAGCCCTGCTGTCTGCACATGACCATAAATTCACTGAGATCCAGCTTGGCCTTTTTCATATTTTCACGGTACAGCTTTCCGTGATCCATGAGGATGGTCGGTGTGCCATTGAGATACTTGCGCGATCTCGGCGCTTTATTGGAAATGACACTCAGCAGCAGCGTAATTGCGCCGTAGATCACCATGGCGGTAAGCGGTTTCCAGGGCTGCTCCAGTTCTGTAGCCATTTCAGCTGCGATCGAACCGATGGTGATCCCGGTGATATAATCGAAAAAATCCAGCTGAGCGATTTGCTTGTGCCCGACAAATTTGGCCACGATGAACAATACGACAAACGACCCCAATGTGGTCAGGCAAAGTATCAAAAAACTCATATGCATCTCCCCTTTCTCTCTATTCTGACCGGAAACCGGGCAAGCATTCACGCCCGACCGCACCGATTCCAAAAAAACGGTTCACCGGAATGCAGCGGGTTTCATAATGTGGATCAGGTACAGAAAGGAGTGTATCACATGGAATCTGATTTCCCTGTCCGGGATCGCTGCAGCCATTGTAAAACCGATCACGGCCCCAGGCCGTTTGTTGCCGGGATCACGCAGCTGGCTCAGCAGAACCGGAATTTTCGCACAGCTATTTGGACAGGATGTCACTTGCAGATGACTCTCATGAGTATCCCCCTCTGTGGTGAAATAGGTTGGGAGATGCATCCGGACACAGATCAGCTGATCCGTGTAGAAGCAGGAAAAGCAACGCTCCGCATGGGAGCTTGTAAGGAAAAGCCGGACGTCACGCGGCAGCTCGGCACCGGAGACGCCGTCTTTGTGCCGGGCGGCACATGGCACCAGGTTGTCAACAGCGGGAACGGCCCGCTGAAGCTTTCGTCTGTCTATGCGCCGCCCCAGCATCCCAGAGGAACCATCCATTGCACAAAAGATGATGAAGCGCATGGATGATCTCTGAAAAACATACCGGCGTATCCCCCGGCCGCTCTCCGGCATAGTATGGTCTGAGTCCCCCTGAAAATAACGGGACTCAGAGAGGAAGACTCCTATGGGAATAACCAATTCCAATAAGGAACTGAGCGCCGCACGCATTGAATGCGGCGGCACTTTTCAGGTAACGCTGTCTTTAACGGCAGCGCCTGACATTGTGACAAACCCAACCGATATCGTGCTGATTCTCGACCGATCGGGGAGCATGGCGGGCAGTGCGCTGGCAAATCTGAAGAACGGCGCCAAGGCATTCATCGACATCATTGACGAGGCCACGGACGGCACACAGGACGGGCAAATCGGATCGGGAAGCCGCATCGCCATCGTCAGCTTCGCAAGTACGGCGACCAAGGACACGCAGCTGATCACCTCGGTCGCCGATTTGAAGTCTGCGGTGGACGCCCTGGCCGCCAGCGGCAGCACCAACCACGCAGACGCCTTTACCAAAGCATCCGAGCTGCTGGCAGCCCCCTCCACCAACGCCCGTGTCATGGTGATGTTCACCGATGGTCAGACGACCGCGGGCCCCGATCCCAGCCCCATTGCTGCCGCGGCCAGAGCGGCCGGCGTCATCATCTATGCCATCGGATTATCCGGCCGCGGCGGCGTGGACGTTTCCGCGCTGGAAGACTGGGCCTCCAAGCCTTCATCCGCCTATGTGGCAATTACGCCGGATGACGCGGAACTGGAGGAACTGTTTAAGGACCTGGCCAGAAACATTGCAAAGCCCGGCGCGACCAACATTGTGATCGCCGATCAGGTGTCCGACTGCTTCCGGATCACCTCCGTTTCCATGCCCACAAAGGGTACAGCCAGCCTGCTGGACGCCAGCACAGTGCAGTGGAAGATTGACGAGTTGGGCACGACCCAAAGCGAGGCCGCAGTGCTGGAATTCACGGTTGAGCATATCGGCCCCTGTTCCGGAACCATCGAGGTAAATGAGTCTATCACCTACGATGACACGGAAGGCAATGTCGTGAGCTTCCCTTCCCCTGAGCTGGAGGTAGACTGCGATATCATCGTCCTGCCGGAGCTTTGCCCGGAACCTGTTGACCTTACGGTGAACGGCTGTGAGGATACGCTGGAATTTGATGCCGGCGACCTTGGGATGGAATCCCTCGGCCGCATCGTTCAGTTGAGCGTCACGCTCCAAAAGGTCTGTCCCAACCGGCGGGTTGCTTTGGCGGCCATTCTGACCGAGGTGGATGACCGTGGCCTTGAATACAGGCGCGGTATGAAAACCATGGTGATTCCGGCCCACACGAAGGAGGCGTGCCAGGATGTGACGGTCCGGTGCATCAAGTTTGTTCTTCCGGAAAGTCTGGATGTCTCCGGCTCAGCAGGCTCCATCTGCAATGCCCGGAATTTCAAGGCACGCTTTGTTGCGCACTATATCGACAACGACTTTGCGTGCTGCAACACGGTACTGTAATAATAACAGTCCCACCGGATGCCGTTTTTCGCGGTATCCGGATACATAGTTGTTTCCCAAAGCCGGGACGGAAGCCTGCACAGCCAGGCGAGACCATCGACGGCGTTTTCCGCTGCACAAGCCGAAAGGGCGTCTCCCGTCTACCTTCCATCCATCCGGTATCAGCATGAGGGAATTGGAGGGCACGTATGAAAAACAGCATGGGCAGGATATCGGAAGCTGTGATCGCTCTCCCGCAACAAATGCAGGCGCGCAAACGGCCTGTGACGGGGGACAGGCTGTCGTGACCGAGCTCAACTTCCAATACGATGGCAGGGTCTCATGGCCGGAAAGGTACGGCACCGCCAACCCGGATATTGTCGACATCGCCGCATAAGGCAAAAGCCTCACTTCCGAAGAAGTGAGGCTTTCGCTCACACGCTCTTTGTGATGGCGGAGATAAGCGGGATCGAACCGCCGACCTCTTGCGTGCCGTTCAAGCGCGCTCCCGAGTCCGCCGGCTACACAGCCTGTAAAACAGGGCCGGGCGGCGTGCTTCAATCTGGCGAAATGAATTCGGCGGGGCACATTCCAAAAACGGTTGGCCGAATTCGATCCCGGTAAGAGATCAAACCCAGCGGATCATGCGGCAATTTCCGGGACAGGGGATGCGGTACAAATGGGAGCATCGCGCTTGTATGCCGGCATTCGCTTTCACTCGCTCAACAGGCGTATATAGTGATTGGCCTCACGCAGAACATGATCTGCCAGGAGCGGCAGGATAATCGACCGGATTTGGCAGTTTTCGATTCCCTGAACACCAGCGGTTTTGAAGTCTCTGAATTTCAGTGTCTCGTTCAGAGATTCCTGCCGGAGCATCGCCGCATCGTTTGCCGCTCTGGCTGTCGCCAGCAACGCCGCATACTCCTGAGCAAAGGTGTTGGATGTCTTTACCAGCTCATCCTCAGCAGGGTCCAACAGCCCACGGATAAACAGTGCGTGTTCCATCATGATCTGGTTCCAGAAAAGCTCCGTCTCTCTCATGGACTGGCCATCCAAATTGGTCCCGTTCTCCACATTGCAGATAAAGGTCCGATACAGCTTCGCCTCACGGATGATGTGCTCGATCAGCAGTGGATAGTTTGTGGTAAACATACGGCAGCGGAGCATCCCATTGAGGACTCTTTCCTTAAATCCGATCAGGCCGTCCAGCAAATTGAGCGCGGTCCGATTCAACCGCTCGACCTGACGGCACAGCGCCGGATGGACGCAGACCGGATCGCCGCAGGTTAAACGGGCTTCCATTTTGGTGATTTCTTTGTCGATCGGGATCCCGGTAAAACACTGGGTCTGTGTCTCCGCGTTCGCGGTAAACTCCGTCAGGAGTTCACCGGAGGTGAGCACGCGGCTGCCCACCACGCCGTCGCTCAAAAGAACGGCGCACCGCAGCAGCGTTTCAAATTCCCGCTTATAATACTCTGCCTGATGGATAAAATCCTTATTTACCGGTGTAAAGCCCGCCTTTAAAAACAGAGCAT
>JALEMS010000019.1 GCA_022768185.1 Clostridiales bacterium
ATCGACGATCGCGTGATCGGCGGCATCACCTTCAAAGGCCGCACCTACAAGCACATCGGCTACAATTGGATCCAGTATGTCGCGCAGATCGACGACGGCCGCGCACTGTCCATCGGACTGACGAAATTGGACTGCGTCCCGGGAACGATGCCCGACATCATTCTCAACAACATGACGTTCCAGTAAGGGCGGCGTCCTTCTGAGAATTAATATGAAAACCGGCTCCCGCCCCAATTTGGAGCGGGAGAATCCGGCTATTTGCGGAGAAACGGAGGTGATGCTGTGAAGCTCAAGGCGTTCCTCATCATGGCAGGTCTATGGATGGGGCTGTTCGGTCTGGCAGCCTGCAGCGGTGCTGTCGAACGCACTTATCAGTACCATGAGACGACGGTCCTTTTTAATGACTTCCACATCAAAAAAACCGTTTACAGACCTGGGGTTATGAAACTCTATTACCGCGGCGGGCAGTTCAAGGACACGCCCATCCGCTGCTACGATGCAAATTTTGAGGATCTGGGCGATCAGTTTGAATATTCCTTTCAAAACGGTGTCCTGACCGTTCAGGCGGATTTTGCGGAGCGGATCAGTGGACTGACGATCGACGACAGCGCCCACTACACAATCTATCGCCTGCGCTATCTGGATTCGCCCCAGTTCGCGTGGCTGGCAGATACCTTCTGGTATGATTATGGCAGGATGGAGCTGGGCGATGCGGAGCGATATTACAGCGAGGCGGAAATGAAAGCACAGGCGGACATCGCAAGCAAAGAACAGCAGGAGACACTCGATATTTTTGCGATTTTGGAGGGAACATGGGTTTCCGAGGATGGCATACAGAAATATGTGTTTTCCGAGAATGAGGACGGGACGCGCTGGTATGCAGAGGAGCTGTGGTTCGACGAAACGGAGCAAAAATGGAATGGCTGGGAGCTGTGCGTCGAATCCGCGTTTCAGACGCCGTATTTCGGCGGCGAATACAGTGAGGACGTGGCGGAGCACCTGCAGGAAATCGTGCTGGGAAACAGCGATCATGCGGCGGCGGATATGTGCGTCTTGTACGATTCGGAAGAAAACGTCATAAGAGACACGGACACGATCTATCACAAGCAGTGAGCCTCCGGGACATGAATAACACGATCATAACTGTGTACGGCGCTGCAATCTGCCCTTGTGGGCTGTAACAATGGTCTGGGAAATGAGGAACTTAGATGGCAACACAAGTAACAAATTATCAATGTCCCGCCTGTACGGGACCACTCCATTTTGTAGGAGAATCCGGCAGGCTGGAGTGCGATTACTGCGGCTCGAGCTTCGATATCGCAGAAATTGAGGCGTTCTACGCGGAAAAAGAAGCAAAAGCAGTGGAAGCGGCGGAAGCGGCGCAGAAGCAGGAAGAAACAGAAGCGGCTCAAAAAACTGCCGAAGCGGACGAACAAAAGTCCGCCGCAGACGGCTCTGACTGGGATTCTTCCGGTCTGAGCGAGGACTGGGGCGCGGACGCGGCCGACATGAAGGCCTACTGCTGCCCATCGTGCGGTGCGGAACTGCTCTGCGACGCGACGACCGCAGCCACCTCCTGCCCATACTGCGGAAATCCGTCAGTGATTCCGGGGCAGTTCACCGGCATTTTAAAGCCCGATTTTGTGCTGCCCTTCAAGCTGAGCAAGGAGGATGCCATCAAGGCATTAAAGAAACACTATCTCAAAAAGCCCCTGCTGCCGTCAACGTTCTCCAAAGCCAACCATCTGGAGGAGATCAAGGGTGTGTACGTACCTTTCTGGATGTACGACGGTGAGGCCAGCGGAAGCGCCCGGTTCCATGCTACACAGGTACATACCTACACCTCAGGAGATTATGAGATCACAGAAACCCGTCACTATGATGTGAGCCGTGCCGGTTCCATTGGCTTCGAAAAAATCCCAGTGGACGCATCGAGCAAAATGCCGGATGATTACATGGATTCCATCGAACCGTATGACTATGCAGATCTCAAGCCGTTTTCCACAGCGTATCTGCCCGGATTTCTGGCGGACAAATATGATGTAAGCATTGAAGACAGCCGGGAGCGGGCGGACAAACGCTGCGCAGGCTCGCTGCTGTCTGCGCTGGAGCGTACGGTGTCGGGCTACACCACCTGCAATGAGACGAGCCGCGACATTCACTTGAAGCGTGGTAAGGTGCATTACGCGCTGCTGCCCGTCTGGATCCTGAACACTAGATGGGATGGCAAGGACTTCCTCTTTGCCATGAACGGTCAGACGGGCAAGCTGGTAGGAAACCTTCCCGTCAGCACGAAACGGGTCATCGGTTTGTTCGCGGCAATTGCGGCGTCGCTCATTGCCATCAGCGTGACCGCGCTGCTGTTTTTGGCACGCTAGGGAGGGCTGAGAAATGAAAAAAAGAATATGCTGCCTTCTGTTGGTGTTTCTGTTCTGCCTTGTGCTCTGCGTGAGCGCAGCCGCAACTGAGCAGACAGGGGCACAGCTTTCTTATGTGACAGACTCGGCCGGACTTCTCAGTGAAAACGAAAATATACTGCTGGAAAAGATGGCGGAAAGCGTCTCCAAAAAGTATGGCGTCGGCGTTTACATCGTAACCGTGGAGGACTATCGCGACTTTCATTCTGAAGGCGTCTATAAGGCAACCTACACCATTTACCATGAATGCACCATGGGCGAAGGACCGAACCGCGACGGGATCATGCTCCTGCTCAGCATGGATGACCGCGACTGGGAAATGTTCTGCTACGGCTCACGCTGCGAGTATGCGTTCAACAGCTATGGTCAGGAGAAGCTGGAAAAGGTCTTCCTCGACAATTTCGGCGAGAATGACTGGTACGGCGGCTTTGAGGATTACGTCAAAGAATGCAACGTTTATCTGGAAAAAGCTTCCATAGGAAAGCCCGTCCGGGCGAGCTTATTCTATCCGCTCCTTATCGTGATCGGTCTTTCCCTGCTTGCTGCTGCGGCCATTGTTGCCGTGGTGTGGGAAAAGATGAATTCCGTGGCGGAGAAAGCGACCGCCAACGCTTACATCTCCG
Source organism: Clostridiales bacterium (assembly GCA_022768185.1). Taxonomy (GTDB): domain Bacteria; phylum Bacillota; class Clostridia; order Oscillospirales; family Oscillospiraceae; genus JALEMS01. Next base: position 3,041 of record JALEMS010000019.1, read on the forward strand.
GAGCGCTGCGGTTGACGGAGCAAACAGATCATTTCACCCATAAGACGACCTCCAGTCGGAAGATCGAGCGCAGCTCTTCCAGTGGGAGCAGCAGCCAAAGCGAGTCCGGCGGCGGAGGCTCCGGTCGGAGCGGAAAATTCTGAGGGCGCGGCCATGAAAGGAATATGCAAACGGGTAGGCGCGCTGCTGCTGGCGATTGCTCTGCTGCTTTCCCTGTGCGCCTGTGCGCAAGGGAGACGGCAGGAAGAATCCAACGACCCGAAGGCGAGTGCCGAAGCGGTAACGCTTCCCCCTGAGACGGACAGAGAAGCGCCGGAAACCCAGCCGGCGCAGGATACCCTTTCGCCGGAGGCCGAGACTGCGCTGGGATGGCTGCGAGACCGGATCGACTTTCCAATGACCATGTTTGGCGCGGCATATCTCGGTTATGTCGGTGGCCTGTTTGAGGCGGGCTTCGAGGCGGGCCTCCCCGCATGGCTGTGGGAAACCAATGAGGCCATGCTGCGCGTGTACCCCTTTATCGCGGAGATCGACGAGAACCACATCCTTGGCAGAGCCGGACATCTGTACTGCATCGTGCCGGTCGACGAGAACGCGACGGTTGCGATCAATCGTGTGCAGTGGAACGAAAAAACACAGACCGACGAGGTCACGGAGGTGCTCTACCGGTCAGAGAGCGGCGAACCGGTGCTGCTCTTTGCGAATCTTGACGGCGTTGCATATGAGGCCGACACCCAGGTCTTTATCACCGACAACAACGGAAATACCTGTGAATGGGAGCCGTCCCTCGACGCGACGAGCCATCTTGCGCCCTGCATATCGGAAAGCGGAGACTATCATTCCTTTGACTTTACGGAGTACGCATGGTATTCTGCCCCACCCGCGTTCGCGGCATGGCTTGCCGGCGGCTGGACAGGCATGACCGCGCTCGGCCTGGCGGGGTCAGAGAGTACGGGTATGGGCTGGATCACAGAGACCATGGCAGGGGAAACCAACCGCTATGCCCATTTCTCGCTGCGCTTCTATCCGGAAGACGAGACAGGCGGCACGGTCGATCTG
>JALEMS010000049.1 GCA_022768185.1 Clostridiales bacterium
ACTCGAACGCGCGGCCTCGACATCCCAAATGTCGCGTGCTACCAACTGCACTACACCCGGATATTTGGTTGTCATGATTATAGCACGAAACTCGTGCGATTCAAAGTCTTTTCCTGTCTGTGGTCATTTATGTGGTCAAAGTGGTTTTTTGGCCAGCTTTTCTGACCTGCCAAAATCCCGCAAATGCCCGTGCTGCAAGGGGTTCCGGGCTTTGGGTGTTCCCATCGTGGATAGGCGGAAAATCGCTCCCAAATGTGGCGCCCTACCAACTGGGCTACACCCGGATATTTCGTTGTGATCATTATAGCATGAATCTCGTGCGATTTAAAGTTTTTTCCTGTCTGTGGTCAATCCTGTGGTCAAAGCCAATTTCCGGCCCGGTTTGCTGCCTCGGCAAAATCCCGCAAACGCCCGTGTTTCAAGGGCTTCCGGGTTTCGGCTGTTTTGGTAATGGATGAAAATGCCTATGCTCCCAAAGCAGGCGCGCTACCAACTGCGCTACACCCGGTTATTCAGTTGTTTTATCCGGCTGGGCGTATTCCCCAATTTTCAAGCGCCCTAACACCACCGGATATCCACGGACTTGAAGACGCGGGACACGTCGTTTCATGAGCTTTGCCCGCACCGCGAGTGCCCTTTATTATATACGACGCCCAATCACTTTGCAATCTCTTTTTTCCTCGCTCCACCAGATGCACCTTCAGCAGATTTTACGTCTCTCCTGTCCTTCGCCCGACAAAAAACATTGGTTTTTGCCCATTTACTTTATCGCGCTAATATGCTATCATGCTATCATATTGATACAACAGCATTCACAGAACGGAGGGATTCCCATAGACGCGCAGTTTGAAGCCGAACAGTTCACACACACACTGCGGGCGCTGTATCAGCAGTACGGCTATGTGCACTACAGCATGAGCCATTTCGAGCCATATGAGCTGTATGTGCGCAACAAGGATTACCTCGCCAGTGAGCGGATGATCGTATTCACCGATCTCAACGGCGCGCTGATGGCGCTCAAGCCGGACGTGACCATATCCATCATCAAAAACACCGCGGCCGAGCCGGGCACGGTGCAGAAGCTTTACTACACCGAAAACGTCTACCGTGCCGACGCCAAGGCCGGTGCGTTCCGCGAGATCCTGCAGACAGGGCTGGAGTGCATTGGCGAGATCGACGCCTATCAGCTGTGCGAGGTGCTGTTGCTGGCGGCGAAAAGCCTGGAGGCAACGGGACGCGAGTTTGTGCTGGACCTGTCGCACCTCGGGCTGGTATCCGGCATGCTGGAGGCCGCCGGCGTGCCAGAGGGCGCCCGGCCGGAACTGATGCGCCTGATCCGCGACAAAAACCTGCCGGCCGTTCAGCAGCGGGGCCGGGCGCTCGGCTGCGACGAGACGCTGCTCACCACACTGGTGACGGTGTACGGCCCGCTGCCGCTTGTGCTGCCGCAGCTGCGCGCGCTGTGCCGCAACGGAGCCATGGCGCAGGCGCTCTACGAGTTGGAGTGCATCTATCCCGCACTGGATGCCGCCGGTCTCTCCGACCGGGTGCGGCTGGACTTCTCGGTGATGAGCGATCTGCGCTACTACAACGGCATCATCTTCCAGGGCTTTCTGCGGGACGTCTCCGCCGCGGTGCTCTCCGGCGGACAATATGACCAGCTCATGCGGAAGATGGACAAGACCGACCGGGCAGTCGGCTTTGCCGTGTACCTCGACCAGCTGGAGACACTGGACACACACGAGCGCGGCTATGACGCAGACGTGCTGCTGCTTTATCCGTCTGACGCGGCCCCGCAGACGCTTGCGCGCGCCGTGCAGCGCATCGCTGCGCAGGGTAAGCGCGTCTGTGCGCAGAGGCGCCAGCCGACACGCGGACGCTACCGCGAGATCATCCGCCTGGAGGACTGGAGGGACGAGCCATGAACACACTGCTCAACATCGCGCTGCCGAAGGGACGGCTGGGCGAACGGGTCTACGCCATGCTGGCGGAGGCGGGCTTCCCTTGTCCGTCCGTGCTGGAGGACGGCCGGCGGCTCACATTTGAAAACGAGGAGGCCGGCGTACGGTACTTCTGGGCCAAGCCCTCGGACGTACCGATCTACGTGGAGCGCGGCGTAGCGGACGCCGGCGTCGCCGGAAAGGATATTTTAGAGGAATACACCCCCGACGTCTACGAGCTGCTGGATCTTGGCGTCGGCAAGTGTCGTATGGCCGTGGCCGCAAAGCGGGACTTTATCGACCGGCCGGAACGGACGCTGCGCGTTGCCACCAAATTCCCCAACATTGCCGGGCGCTACTACGCCGGGCGCGGCCGCAACATCGACGTGATTCGCCTGAGCGGCTCGATCGAGCTGGCTCCGGTGCTGGGGCTGTCCGATGTGATCGTAGACATCGTCGAGACCGGCGCAACGCTGCGGGAAAACGGTTTGACCGTCATCGATGAGATTCTTCCGCTGAGCGCACGTCTCATTGTCAATAAATCCGCATTCCGATTCAAAAACGAGCCGATCCGCACACTCAGCGCACGGCTGGGCGCACGGATCCGGGAAAGAGAGGAACAGGCATGATCCGTATTCTCAACTGTGCAGAGGTCTCCGAGGACGAAATCTTCGCCCGCAGCGTACCGACTGCCGACGTGTCGGACGTGGTTTCCGATATCATTGCAGATGTCCGTAAAAACGGTGACGAGGCGCTCATCCGCTACGCCGCGCGCTTTGACCGTGCCGAGCTGACGGCGCTGGAGGTGACGCAGCAGGAGCTGGACGACGCACTGGAGGCCGTCGGGCCGGAATTCTGCGCCGTGATGGAACGCGCAGCGGAAAACATCCGCGCCTTCCACAGCCGCCAGGTGCGCACGGGCTTCGTGCTCGAGCGTCCGGACGGCGTGCGGCTGGGCCAGCGCGTGCTGCCCATTGCACGGGCGGGCCTGTATGTGCCAGGCGGCACGGCAGCCTATCCCTCCACGGTGCTGATGAACGCCATTCCGGCAAAGCTTGCCGGCGTGGGCGAGATCATCATGGCCACCCCGCCGACGGGCGGCGCGGTCAATCCCGCCATCCTTGCCGCGGCCAGGATCGCCGGCGTCGACCGCATCTTCAAAATGGGCGGCGCGCAGGCCATTGCCGCCCTGGCCTACGGCACGGAAAGCGTCCCGCGCGCCGACAAGATCGTCGGCCCCGGCAACGCCTTCGTGGCCGAGGCGAAACGGCAGGTGTTCGGTCAGGTGGCCATCGACATGATCGCCGGGCCGAGCGAAATCCTCGTCGCAGCCGACGCAAAAAGCAGTGCCCGCCAGGTGGCGGCCGACCTGCTCAGCCAGGCCGAGCACGACCGCTGCGCCTCGGCGGTGCTCGTTACCGACAGCATGGAGCTGGCGCTGGCCGTGCAGGCCGAGCTGGAACGGCAGCTGCCGCTGCTGCCCCGCTGCGAGATCGCCCGCGCCTCCATCGACAACAACGGAAAGATTCTCGTCGCTTCGTCGATGGCCGAGGCCATTGACATTGCCAACCGCATCGCGCCGGAGCACCTTGAGCTGTGCGTGGACGACCCCTTCCCCCTGCTCGAGCGCGTGAAGAACGCAGGCTCCGTCTTTCTGGGCCGCAGCTGTCCCGAGGCGCTGGGCGACTACTTTGCCGGTCCGAACCACACCCTGCCCACCAGCGGCACGGCGCGCTTTTCCAGCGCCCTGTCGGTGGATGATTTCGTGAAGAAAACACAATTTATTTATTACACCGAAGACGCGCTGCGCAAAGCGGCCGACGACGTGATGTGCTTTGCCGAGCGCGAGGGTCTGTCGGCGCACGCGCGGAGCATCGCCGTGCGCGTAAAGGAGGACGAGGCATGAGCCGCTTTCTCATCGACCGGTATGCTCCGCTGGAGCCGTACACCCCCGGCGAGCAGCCGCAGGACATGCAGTATATCAAGCTCAACACCAATGAGTTTCCCTACCCGCCCGCGCCCGAGGTGCTCGCCGCCGTAAACGCCGACGCCGCCGCGCAGCTTCGGCTCTACTGCGACCCTGAGTGCACCGTGCTGCGGCAGGCGCTGGGCGAAAACTACGGCGTGCCGGCCGCCAATATCTTCACCGCCAACGGCTCGGACGACATTCTCAACTTTGCCTTTCAGGCGTTTGCAGGCGCACAGAAGCCCGCGTTCTTTCCGGACGTCACCTACGGCTTCTACAAGGTGTTCGGCGCGCTGCACGGCGTTGACTGCACCGAGCTGCCCCTGCGGGACGACTTCACCGTCGACCCCGCCGACTATTACCGCCGCGGCGGTATGGTCGTGCTGGCCAATCCCAACGCCCCGACGGGTATCGCGCTCACCCGGGATCAGATTGAGCGCATCGTGCAGGAAAACCCCGACCAGGTCGTGCTGATCGACGAGGCGTATGTCGATTTCGGCGCGGAGTCGTGCGTGCCGCTGACGGCGCGGTATGACAACCTGCTTGTCGTGATGACCTATTCCAAATCCCGTGCCCTGGCCGGCGCACGCCTCGGCTTTGCCATCGGCAGCCGCGGCCTGATCGAAGACCTTGAGCGCATCAAATATTCCACCAATCCCTACAACGTCAACCGCATCACCCAGGCCTGCGGCACGGCGGCGGCGCGTTTCGACGGCTATTACCGCAGCCGCTGTGCCGAGATCGCCGCCACACGCGATTTCACCGCCGCGGCACTGCGCGAAATGGGCTTTCGCGTGCTGCCGTCGCAGACAAACTTCCTGTTTGCAGAAAAGCCGGGAATGGACGGCGCGGAGCTCTATCAGGCGCTGCGCCGCCGCGGCATCCTCGTGCGGCACTTCACGCAGCCGCGTATCCGGCAGTTCAACCGCATCACCGTCGGCACGCGCGGTCAGATGGATGTGCTGCTTGCCGCAGTGAAGGAGATCACCGAAGGAGGCACGCCCGATGAGAAGCGCTGACATTTCCCGCAAAACCGCCGAGACCGACGTCTGTCTCTCCCTGACGCTCGACGGCTCGGGCCGGGCCGCCGTCGACACCGGCTGCGGCTTTCTCGACCACATGCTCACCCTGTTTGCCCGGCACGGCGGGTTTGACCTATCCGTCTCCTGCGCCGGAGACATCCACGTGGACGACCATCACAGCGTGGAGGACGTCGGCATCTGCCTGGGCACAGCCTTCGCCGAGACGCTGGGCGACGGCCGCGGCATCACGCGCTACGGCAGCACGCTGCTGCCGATGGACGAGGCGCTTCTCCTCACAGCCGTGGATATCTCCGGCCGCGGCGGGCTGTACGGTGCGCTGAACATCCCCACACAGAAGGTCGGCACGTTCGACACCGAGCTGATCTGGGAATTTCTCACCGCCTTCGTGCGCAAGTCCGGCATCACGCTGCACGTACAGCAGCTGGCCGGGGCCAATTCCCACCACATCATTGAGGGCTGCTTCAAGTCGCTGGCCCGCTCGCTGCGCACGGCTGTGGCCGTCGACGCGGCGCACGCCGGCGAGATCCCCTCCACCAAAGGAGCGCTGTTATGATCGCCATTGTGGACTACGGAGTGGGAAATCTGTTTTCCCTTTGCTGCTCGCTGGAGGCCGTCGGCGCACAGCCGGTCGTCACCGGCGATGCCGGGGTGCTGCTGCAGGCCGACGGCGTGCTGCTGCCGGGCGTGGGCGCGTTTGCCGACGCGGCGGAAAAGCTCCGGGCCGCCGGGCTGGACAAAACGGTCTGCACGCTTGCCCGGCGCGGCACGCCGCTGCTGGGCGTGTGTCTGGGCATGCAGCTGCTGTTTGAGCGCAGCTTCGAATTCGGCGAGCACGCCGGTCTCGGCCTGATCCCGGGCAGCGTCGTGCCGCTGCAGGGCGACATTCCGGCCGCGCTCAAGATCCCGCACATCGGCTGGAACAGCCTGTCCTTTCCCGCCGGGCGCGAGAAAAGCCCGCTGCTGCGCTATGTCGAAGAAGGCGATTACGTCTATTTCGTCCATTCCTATTATGCCGCCGGCTGCGGCGAGGCCGTCATCGCCAGCGCGGAATACGGGGTGGACGTGCCCGCCGCCGTGGCGCGCGGCAACGTCTTCGGCTGCCAGTTCCACCCGGAAAAGAGCGGAACAGTCGGCCTGCGCATTCTGCGGGCCTTCTGCGAGCTGTGTGAAAAAGGAGGCGCGGTATGATTATTCTTCCCGCCATCGACCTGCTGGGCGGGCGCGCGGTGCGCCTGCTGCGCGGCGACTACGAACAGGTAACGGTCTATGACGACGACCCGCTGCGCACCGCCCGTCGCTTTGCGCAGGCAGGGGCTGAGTGGCTGCATGTCGTGGATCTCGACGGCGCCAGGAGCGGCGGCACGGACAATCTGCCCACCGTCTGCCGGCTGGCCGCAGAGAGCGGTCTGAAGGTGGAGCTGGGCGGCGGCGTGCGCAGCATGGAGACCATCGAGCGGTATCTCAACGCCGGCGTGCAGCGCGTCATCCTCGGCACGGCAGCCGCCGTGCAGCCGGGCTTTGCCCGTGAGGCCGCCGCGCGCTTCGGCGCGCACATCGCCGCCGGCGTTGACCTGCGGGACGGCCGCGTTTCCGTGCGCGGCTGGACGGAGACCACTGCGCTGGAGGGCGAAGCCTTTTGCCGTGCGCTGGAGCAGGACGGCGTGCAGACCGTTGTCTGCACCGACATCTCGCGTGACGGCGCCATGCAGGGCACGAACCGCGCGCTGTACGGCAGGCTCTCCTCACAGCTGTCGCTTCGCCTGATCGCCTCGGGCGGCGTGTCCTCGCTGGAGGACGTGCGCGCGCTGGCAAAGCTCGGGCTGTACGGCGCAATCATCGGCAAGGCATATTACACCGGCGCGCTCACCATTGAGGATGCCATCGCCGCAGCCGGAGAGGAGGCCGCAACATGATCACCAAACGCATCATCCCCTGCCTCGACGTGCGCGACGGCCGTGTGGTGAAGGGCGTCAACTTCACGGGGCTGGCCGACGTGGACTCCCCCGTCGCCCTCGCCCGGCGCTACAGCGAATGCGGCGCGGACGAGCTGGTATTTTACGACATCACCGCCTCGGCGCAGGACCGCGCGCTCTTCACCGACATTCTGCGGCAGACGGCGCGGGAGGTCTTCATCCCGCTCACCGTCGGCGGCGGCATCCGCTCGCTCGATGATTTTGACCGCGTGCTCAAATGCGGTGCGGACAAGGTCAGCGTCAATTCCGGCGCGATCGCCGACCCCGAGCTGATTGCCCGGGCCGCGCAGCGCTACGGCAGCCAGTGCGTTGTGCTCTCGGCCGACGTCAAGCGCGTCGACGGCGCGCTGCACGTGTTCGCCCGCGGCGGGCGCGTGGACACGGGGCTGGAGGCGCTCGCCTGGCTGCGTCAGGGCGAGGCGCTCGGCGCAGGCGAGATCGTGCTCAACTCCATCGACACCGACGGCGTGAAGCAGGGCTTCGATCTGGAGATGCTCGCACTCGTGTGTCAGACCGTGCGCGTGCCGGTCATCGCCTCGGGCGGTGCCGGCTGTATTGACGACTTCATCGCACTGTTTCAGACCGTGCCCGGCGTGGACGCAGGGCTGGCCGCCTCGATCTTCCATTTCGGCGAGGTCTCCATCCCGGCGCTCAAATCGGCGCTGCGGGCAAACGGCATCCCCGCCAGACTGTGAAAGGAATGCAACACCATGCTTGATATCAGCCAACTGAAATTTGATGACCGCGGGCTGATCCCCGCCATTGTCGTGGACGCGGAGACGAACGCCGTGCTGACGCTGGCCTACATGTCCCGCGAGAGCCTCGCCATCTCCCTGGAAAAGGGCCTGACCTGCTTCTGGAGCCGCTCGCGGCAGCAGCTGTGGCTCAAGGGCGAGACCTCCGGAAACTATCAGCACATTCTCTCCATCACCGCCGACTGCGACCGCGACGCGCTCGTCGTGACCGTACGAAAGGACGGCCCGGCCTGCCACCTGGGTACGGACTCCTGCTTTCAGGACGAGGTGTATCACAACGATGCAGAGCCGCAGCCGTTTTCCCTTGCGGGTCTGATGGCGCTGCTGGCGCAGCGCAACGCCGAGCGCCCCGCCGGTTCCTACACGACCTACCTCTTTGAAAAGGGCGTGGACAAAATTCTCAAGAAGGTCGGCGAGGAGTCCACCGAGGTCATCATCGCCGCCAAGGCCGGCGACCGGCATGACACCGTCTATGAGATTGCCGACCTCGTCTACCACGTGATGGTGCTCATGACGCAGATGGGCATCCCGCTTGAGGACGTGCGCAAGGAGCTTGCCTCCCGTCACGTCATTGACAAAAAGGTCAAGCAGGAAAAGCCTCCCGCGTAAAGCGCATCCGTTTTCCGCAGGCGCGCAGCAAACGCTGCGCGCCTGCGGCGTTTTTTCCCACGCTGCAGCGTGCTGCTTCGCACAGAAAGCGGCCGACTGCGTGGAAGATGGACACATCGGAGCCGGCACAGCGCAGGCAGGTTGTGCAAGATGCTGTATTTGCCCGGAAGTTCAAAAATTTGTTGCATATTTATTCTTGTGACCCTATAATTATATTCATCTTATTCAGCAACGCTTCGGCTTTACCGCCATGTCTGTGCATCCCCATCCAGATGCACTTCCACCAACGGCGTACGGGCCGCGCAGAGGAGGTTCCCATGAAGCTATTCATCGACGGCAGCTCCGGCACCACCGGGCTGCGCATCCGCCAGCGTCTGGCACAGCGACCGGACGTAGAGCTCATCACCCTGCCGGACGAGGAGCGGCGCGACGTTGAACGCCGTCGATGGGCGCTCAACCACTGCGACGCGGCTTTTCTCTGCCTGCCGGACGACGCGGCGCGGCAGGCCGTCTCGCTCATTGAAAACGAGCGCGTCACCGTCCTGGACACCTCCACCGCACACCGCACCGCCCCCGGCTGGACGTATGGGTTTCCGGAGCTGAGCGCGGCGCACCGCCGGGCGGTGTGCGCCGGCGGACGCATCGCCGTGCCCGGCTGTCACGCCAGCGGCTTCATCGCGCTGGTCTATCCGCTCGTCGCGGCGGGCCTGCTGCCGAAGGACGCGCTGCTCACCTGCTCGTCCGTCACCGGCTACAGCGGCGGCGGCAAAAAGATGATCGCCGAATACGAAAGCGCGGGGCGGCGCGATGTGCTTTCCACCCCCCGCCAGTATGCGCTGGGTCAAACACACAAGCACCTGCCTGAGATGCTGGCCGTCACGGGCCTGCAGCACGCGCCCGTCTTCTCCCCCATCGTGGCGGACTTTTACAGCGGCATGGCCGTGACCGTCCCGCTCTTCCGCAGCCAGCTGTGCGGCGGGGCGGGCGCCGACGAGATCCGCGCCGTCTACCGGGCGGTCTACGGCGGCCCCGTGGTGCGGTACGCCGAGCAGCTGGACGGGGATGGGTTTTTCTCCGGCGGCCGTCTGAGCGGCAAGGACTGCATGGAGATCTCCGTGGCCGGATGCGAAGACCGCATTCTGCTGCTGGCACAGTATGACAATCTGGGCAAGGGCGCGTCCGGTGCGGCGCTGCAATGCCTCAATCTGGCGCTGGGCGCGGACGAGACCGCGGGCCTTGCGCTGTAAATGCAAAAGGAGACAGTTATGAAGATCATCAGCGGCAGCGTCTGCGCTGCAAAGGGCTTCACCGCAAACGGCATTCACTGCGGCATCCGCAAGAATAAAACGAAGAAAGACCTCTCGCTGATTTACAGCAGCGTGCCGGCCTCGGCCGCAGCCGTCTATACGACCAATCTTGTCAAGGGCGCGCCCCTTCTCGTGACCAGGAAACACCTGGCCGACGGCAAGGCGCAGGCCGTCATCTGCAACAGCGGCAACGCCAACACCTGCAACGCCAACGGCGTCGAGATCGCCGAGCAGACCGCGGCACTGCTGGCCGGTCAGCTGGGCATCGCCGCCGAAGACGTTGTGGTGGCATCCACCGGCGTCATTGGCCAGCCGCTGGATATCACGCCCATCGCCGACGGCATCCCCGCGCTGGCCGCGGGCCTCGGCGACCATGCCGACGCCGCCGTCGAGGGCATCATGACCACCGACACCGTACCCAAGCAGCTGGCTGTGGAGTTCACCGTCGGCGGCAGGACCTGTGTGCTCGGCGGCATCGCCAAGGGCTCCGGTATGATCCATCCCAACATGGCTACGATGCTGGTGTTTCTCACCACGGACGCTGCCATCAGCCCGGCCATGCTGCAGAAGGCGCTCTCCAGCGACGTACAGCGCACCTTCAACATGGTCAGCGTCGACGGCGACACCTCCACCAACGACATGGTCGTCATTCTTGCCAACGGCCAGGCCGGAAATGCGGAGATCACCGCCGAAGGCCCGGAGTTCGACGCCTTCATGGCCGCGCTCAACACCGTCACCGTCCACCTGTGCCGCTGCATTGCAGCCGACGGCGAGGGCGCAACCAAGCTGCTCGAGTGCACCGTCACGGGCGCGGCGGATGAGGCGCAGGCCAAAACCGTCGCCAAGTCCGTCGTCTGCTCCAGCCTGGTGAAGGCCGCCATGTTCGGCGCGGACGCCAACTGGGGCCGTGTGCTGTGCGCCATCGGCTACAGCGGCGCGGACGTGGACGTCTCCGCCGTCGGCGTCCGCTTCCGCTCGGGCAAGGGCACGCTGTGCGTCTGCGAGCACGGCGCGGGCGTCCCCTTCTCCGAGGAGAAGGCCAAGGAGATCCTGCTGGAGCCGGAGATCGATATTCTCGTCACGCTCGGCGAGGGCAGCGCGCAGGCCACCGCATGGGGCTGCGACCTCACCTATGATTATGTCAAAATCAACGGCGATTACCGCACCTGAGGTGATGAATATGAAAATCACAAATGCGCAGCGCGCGGAGATTCTCGTCCAGGCGCTGCCCTACATCCAGAAATACAGCGGCAAGACCATTGTCGTCAAATACGGCGGCAACGCCATGGTCAACGAGGAGCTCAAGCAGCAGGTTATGGGCGATATCGCCCTGCTCTCGCAGGTGGGCATCCGCGCCGTGCTGGTGCACGGCGGCGGCCCGGAGATTACAAGCCTGCTGGAAAAGGTCGGCAAGAAGAGTGAGTTTGTCGACGGCCTGCGCGTCACCGACGGCGAAACCATGATCTACGCCCAGATGGCCCTGGCCGGCAAGGTGAACAAGAGTCTCGTCAACCTCCTGCAGTCGAAGGGCGGCAAGGCCATGGGCATCTCCGGCATGGACGGCCGGCTGATCCAGGCGCGCGTCAAGGACAAGAAGCTGGGCTATGTCGGCGAGATCACGAGCATTGACCCCACCCCCATCCTTGACCTGCTGGAAAAGGGCTACACGCCCGTCGTCTCCTCGCTCGGCTGCGACACCGAGGGCAACGTCTACAACATCAACGCCGATACCGCAGCCGCCGGCATCGCCGGGGCCATCGGAGCCGAGTGTCTCATATCCATGACCAACATCGCCGGCATCCTGCGCGACAAGGACGACCCGTCCACGCTCATCCCGGTTGTGGACGAGCAGGATGCGCAGCGGCTGCGCGAGGAGGGCGTTATCGCCGGCGGCATGATCCCGAAGGTGGAATGCTGCATCGACGCGTTGCGCCGCGGCGTCTCCCGCGTGTTCATTCTGGACGGGCGTCTGCCGCACGCCATTCTGGTGGAAATTCTGACCGACGAGGGCGCCGGAACCATGTTTGTAAAGGAGAAAGCACAATGACCATTCAGGAGCTTGACCAGACCTACGTAGCCCACACCTATGGCCGCTTCCCGCTCGTGCTCACCGAGGGCAAGGGTTCCCTCGTGCGCGACGAAAACGGAAAGCAATACATCGACCTCGGCACCGGCATCGCCGTCAACGGCTTCGGCATTGCCGACGACGAATGGCTGGCCGCCATCACCGCGCAGGCCGCGCGCCTGAACCACACCTCCAACCTCTACTATTCCGCCCCGTGCGCGAAGCTGGCCCAAATGCTCTGCGAACGCACCGGCATGAAAAAGGTGTTTTTCTCCAATTCCGGCGCAGAGGCCAACGAATGCGCCATCAAGGCTGCCAGAAAGTACGCCGAGCTGCACTACCCCGGCCAGCGCGACACCATCCTCACCCTGACAAACAGCTTCCACGGCCGCACGATCACCACCCTGGCCGCCACCGGTCAGGACGTCTTCCACAAGGACTTTCTCCCGCTCACCGGCGGCTTTGCCAGCGTGGAGCCGACGCCGGAGGCCCTGGAGGCCGCCGTCGCCGCCGGCAATGTCACGGCCGTGATGTTCGAGGCCGTGCAGGGTGAGGGCGGCGTGCTGCCGCTGACACAGGCGTTTGCCGACTGCATGCAGCGTCTGGCAAAGGAGCACGACATCCTGCTCATCGCAGACGAGGTACAGGCCGGCAACGGACGCACCGGCGCGCTCTGCGGCTATATGAACCTGGGTCTTCAGCCCGATATCGTCTCCACCGCCAAGGGTCTGGCCGGCGGCCTGCCCATGGGCGCAACGCTGCTGGGCGAGAAGGTGCAGGACGTCTACACCCCCGGCAGCCACGGCTCCACCTTCGGCGGCAACCCCGTGTGCGCCGCCGGCGCGATCAGCGTTCTCTCCCGCCTCGACGAGGCGCTGCTGGCCGAGGTGCGCGCCAAGTCCGACTATATCGTTCAGACCCTGCAGGCCGCGCCGGGCGTCAAAAGCGTTTCCGGCATGGGCCTGATGCTCGGCGTGGAAACCGCGGCGGACGCCTCCGCCGTCATCCGGGAATGCATGGCGCGCGGTGTTCTGGTCATCAAGGCCAAGCAGAAGGTACGCCTGCTGCCGGCGCTCAATATCCCCTGGCCGCTGCTCAAGCAGGCCGTTGAGACCCTGTGCGCCGTGTGCGCGGAGCTGGAGGTGCAGGCATGAGTCTTCGTGGAAGAAGCTTCCTCAAGCTGCTGGACTTCACCCCTGCTGAAATCGACGAGTTTCTCTGTAAAGCCGCCTCGCTCAAGGCCATGAAAAAGGCCGGCATCCGGCACGACGAATTTCCGGGCAAAAACATCGCCCTCATCTTTGAAAAGACCAGCACCCGCACCCGCTGCAGCTTTGAAGTCGCCGCGCACGATCTGGGCCTCGGCTGCACCTGTCTGGACGCCGGCGCCTCGCAGATCGGCAAAAAGGAAAGCATCGCCGACACCGCGCGCGTGCTCGGCCGCATGTTCGACGGCATCGAATACCGCGGCTATGCGCAGCAGACCGTTGAAACGCTGGCAAAATACAGCGGCGTCCCCGTCTGGAACGGGCTGACGGACGAATTTCACCCCACACAGATCCTCGCCGATTTTCTCACCATCCGCGAGCACTTCGGCCGTCTTGAGGGGATCACGCTGGCCTACTTCGGCGACGCGCGCTTCAATATGGCAAACTCTCTCATGGTCGGCTGCGCCAAGATGGGCATGCATTTCATTGCCTGCGCGCCCGAGGCATACTTCCCCAACGCGGAGCTGACGGCAACCTGCCGCGCCATCGCGCAGGAGACCGGCGGCTCGGTCACCTTCCTCACCGATCCCCTGCAGGCCGCCGTGCGCGCCGACATTGTCTACACCGACATCTGGGTCTCCATGGGCGAGCCGGAGGAGGTCTGGGCGCAGCGCATCCACGACCTGCTGCCCTATCAGGTAAACGATGCGGTGATGGCCGCCGCGGGCAAAACGGCACGCTTCATGCACTGCCTGCCCGCCTACCACGACCACAACACCGTCATCGGCCGGCAGGTCGGCGAGAAATTCGGTCTCGACGCGCTGGAGGTCACCGACAGCGTTTTTGAAGGCCCCCAGTCGATCGTCTTCGACGAGGCGGAAAACCGCATGCACACCATCAAAGCCGTCATCGCCTGCACGCTTTGAGCTTGCGTTTGCCTGCAATTTGAAGTACACTGTACGCGCAGCTTCCCCGCGCCGCCGTCCGGCGGCGCGGGAGGAGCCGCGCGTTTTGAATTTTTTCGTCACCGGAGGTCGCGCCATGGAACAGCCGACTGACCTTTCCCTCCGCATCATCGCCCGCATCCACACCGATTTTGCAACCAAGTTCGGCGTGCCCCGCCAGAGCGGGCTGGTGGCCCCGCTGCAGGCGGAGATCGTCTTTGAGCCGGCCTACCGCAATGCCGACGCCGTGCGCGGACTGGACGAGTTTTCCCACCTGTGGCTGATCTGGCAGTTTTCCGAGGCCGTGCGGGAGCGCTGGTCGCCCACGGTGCGTCCGCCGCGGCTGGGCGGCAACCGGCGCGTCGGCGTGTTTGCCACGCGCTCGCCCTTCCGCCCCAACGCCATCGGCCTGTCGTCCGTGGCGCTCGAGCGTGTGGAGCTGACGGCCGACCGCGGCCCGGTGCTGCACGTGCTGGGCGCCGACCTCATGGATTGCACGCCGATCCTCGACATCAAGCCCTATCTGCCGTATACGGACTGTCATCCGGAAGCCTCCGGCGGCTTCACCGACCACACCGCGCGGCAGACGCTGCAGGTGGAGTTTCCCGCCGAGTTGCTTGCACGCGTGCCCGAAGCGCGGCGTGAGGCGCTGTGCGGCGTGCTCGCATGCGACCCGCGCCCGCCGTATCAGAACGACCCGGAGCGGGTATACGGCTTTGGCTTTGCGGGCCTGGAAATTGCGTTCCGCGCGGCGGACGGCGTGCTGACCGTTGTCGACGTCCGCCCGGCCCAGGAGGGCTGAGTTTCCAGCCCTGCGCGCGGCGCGCTCCAGCGCGTCCGGGCGCCTGAAAAGCACTGCACCCCGGAGGGCAAACGCCCTCCGGGGTGTCAATCGTTTGATGCGGTTTCCCGCGCGGCAGTCAGTGCAAACGACCGTCGAAATCGCTGCCATATTCCGGCTGCAGCGGGAACTTCACGGGTCGCCTGTCGCGCTGCGAGCGGTAGATCGCCGTAATCAGCTCCACGGTGCGCCGGCCATCCTCCAGCGTGATGAGCGGCGCGCGGCCAAGGCGGATGGCGTCGACGAAGTCCTGCAGCTGCAGGGTATGATAGTGATACATGTCCGCCTTCAAAAAGGCCTCGCTGTCACTGCGGCGGAACGCCTCCAGCAGCTCCGCCTCGCCCGCCACGGTCCACAGGTCGTTCACCGGCGGCTCCGTGATGCCGGAGACGCCCGCAATGAACATCGCGCCGCCGTCGGTCTGCACGCCCACGCTGGCCCCGTTGGAGCCATGCACGCGCACGTTTCCGAACAGCGCCGGGTTCTGCGAATTGCTCACGACAAGATTGCCCATCGCGCCGCTTCGAAAGCGGATGACGGCTGCAGCCGTGTCCTCCACCTCCAGCTCGGGATGGTTGAGCGTATCCCACATGCCGTACAGCTCGTCCACCTCGCCCATGTACCACAGCAGCAGGTCGATCTGGTGCGGGGCCTGATTGATGAGCACGCCGCCGCCCTCGCCGTCCCACGTGCCGCGCCACGGGTCGCTGTGATAATATGCCATGTCGCGCCAGCCCAGCATGTTCACCGTGCCGAGGATGGGACGGCCGAGCTTGCCGTCCTCTATGGCGCGTTTCACGCGCTGTGCCGGCTGGTAAAACCGGCGCTGGCAGATCGTGGTGCCCACAACGCCGGCCTCATGCGCAGCCTGCAAAATGGCGTCGCAGTCCTCCAGCGAGGCGGCCAGCGGCTTTTCCACCGCAATGTGCAGCCCCAGCCGGCAGCATTCCACGGCCAGCCGGGCATGGTTCGGGTGCGGCGTGCAGACGGAAACGGCCTGCACGCCGGTCTCGCGCACCATGGTCTCCAGATCGGTGTAGCCCCGGATGCCGTACTGCGCGGCAAAGGCGTCCACCCTTTCACGGTGCCGGCCCCAGCAGGCAACCAGTTCCGCGCCCTCGCAGCGCCGAAAAGCCTGCGCATGAAAATGCCCCACCTTGCCGCAGCCGAGCACCGCCGTTTTCACCGGCCCGCTCATGCCTGATCCTCGTCGCACAGGAACACGAGCTTGGCCAGACCGTCCTCCCTGCGGTAAATCTTATTCATCCAGAGGTCGCCCTCGGCCAGCGGGACCTTTTTTGAAATCATGCTGTCGACCTCCACATCGCCGCTTGCAATCAGCGCCAGGCACTGCGGATACTCGCCCGCCGAGGCGCACGAGCCGAACAGGCTGATCTGCCGCGTCACAACATACTGCAGCGGGAAGTGGATATCCTGCGCCAGATTGCCGATGAGCACCACGCGTCCGTCCAGGCGCACCGCGCGGATGCACAGATTGACGCTTGCATCGATGCCGACCGCGTCGATGGCCACGTCCACGCCCTCTCCGCGGCGCGTCAGGGCGCGCAGCTGCGCAAGCGCGTCGGGCTCGGTGGAGTTGACGACGTCGGACGCGCCGTTCTGCTTTGCCAGCTCCAGCCGCTTGTCGTCGATATCCACCGCGATGACCCGCGCGCCAAAGCTTTTGACCACCTGCATCGTCAGCAGGCCGATCGTGCCCACGCCGATGACCACCACCGTATCGCCCGCGGCGATGGGCGTGCGCGTGGCGGCGTGGTAGGCGATCGACAGCGGCTCGATCATGGCCGCCTGTACGTAGGTGACATTGTCCGGCAGCCGGTACAGGATGTATTCCGGTACGGTAAGGTACTCCGCAAACGCGCCGGCGCGGTTGTAGTCCCCACAGGAGACGCCCAGCACCTGACGGCTGCTGCACAGGTTCACCTTCCCCTCCCGGCACATCTCGCATTTGCCGCAGTAAACCGTCGAGTCGAAGGTGACGCGGTCGCCCACCCGGTAGTCCTTCACACCCTCGCCGACGGCGCTGATGACGCCGGAGGCCTCGTGCCCCATGATGACCGGCGGCTGCCGGCGGCCGGTACTGCCGTCAAAGCCGTGCACATCGCTGCCGCAGACAGAGCAGGCCTTGATGCGGATCTGTACCTCGCCCGCCCCGGGCTGCGGTGTCGGCACCTCTTCATAGGTCAGATGCTGATATTCATGCATGACAAGCGCTTTCATTGTTTCTGTTTCTCCTTTTTGTTTGCAGCGATATGCTGCTCACGCCGCATAGATTTCGTGGACAAAGCCGGCGGGGCTTTGTCCACGAGCGCTTTATCCCTTCACTGCACCGGCGGTCAAGCCGCTGATGATATACCGCTGCAGGCACAGGGACAGAATGATGATGGGCAGGGTGATGGCAACGGACGCCGCCATCAGGCCGCCCCAGTCGATGTAGGCATAGGACACGAAGTTGAACACGGCCACGGGCAGGGTGATGGTGTCGCGCCCGGCCAGGGCAAATGAGAACATGAAGTTGTTCCATGAAAAGATGAAGGCCAGCAAAGACGCCGTGATGATACCCGGCGTGGACAGGCGCAGCGATACGCGAACGAACGCGCCATGCTGCGTACAGCCGTCGATCCAGGCCGCCTCCTCCAGCTCACGTGGGATGGCCTCGAAGTTGGGGATCATGATCCACACGATAAACGGCAGCGCAATGAGCATGTGCGAAAGAATCAGCGCGGCATATGTGTTGCGCAGGCCCAGCTTGGAGAAAATGGTAAACCATGGCAGCAGGAAGGAAATGCCCGGGATCATACGCACCAGCAGCACCACCACGCTGGACTTACGCATCTTGAAGCGGGCAATGGCGTATGCGCACGGCAGACCGATGACCAGCGACAGGAGCGTGGCGACGGCAGCCACGATGAAGCTGTTGAGCGTGTATTCGGCAAAGTCATATTGCGCGAACACGCGCACGAAGTTCTGCAGCGTCGGTTCAAACTCAAACAGGCCGTGCGCCGCCTGGTTGATGATGGACTGATGCGGCTCAAAGGAGGCCAGCAGCATCCACAGCAGCGGAAACAGCGTGATGAGCAGCACGGCGTAAATGAGAATATGCTTGAAAATGGAGGCAATGACAGACTTAGCTTTCCGATTCATCAATACTCCACCTCCACCTTTGATTTCACCTTTAAGAATCCGCAGCCGATGGCCATGACCACAATGAAGAACAGCACCGAAATGGCCGCAGCCTTACCGAAGCGGTAATACGAAAACATGTTCAGATAGCCATAAATGTTGATGGTCTCGGTGGCGAAACTGGGTCCGCCGCCGGTGGTGGCGTAGATGATGTCATAGGTCTTCACCACGTCAATCAGGCGCATCAGCACGGCGACAAGAATGGTGGGACTGGCCAGCGGCAGCGTGATCTTCGTAAAGGTCTGCCAGGAGTTCGCCCCATCAATAAGCGCCGATTCATACGGCGCGGTCGGGATGGTCATCAGGCCGCCGTACACCATCAGCATGACCATTGGCGTCCACTCCCACACGTCGATCATAATCAGCCAGAACATCGACTCAAACGAGCGCGTGGACAAAAAGGCGCGCGGCTGAAAGCCGAGCGAGGTCAAAAGCACGTTGCCGATGCCGATGGACGGCTCGAGCATCAGGTTCCACACCATGCCGAGCGCGACCGGCGTGGCCACGACAGGCAGCAGCATCAGCGCCTGCACGAGACGGCGTCCGTGGAATTTCCGGTTGATGAGCACGGCCAGCGCCACACCGAGAACGCTCTCCAGAAGGATAGCAACACCGGAAAAGACGATCGTCCGCCAAACCGAGTTGCGGAAACGTTCGTCCTTGAGAATGTCGATATAGTTGGTCAGTCCAATGAACTTCGGCGCCTTGACAATGGACATCTGCCAGTCGGTGAAGCTCATAATAAAGTTATACGCCAACGGCACGATGATCATCAGCAGGATGAAAATGATGCTGGGCGTGACGAAAATACCTTTGAGGTGCCGGTCGATCCACTTTTTCATAGAAAGCCCCTTTTTCTGTCAGCTGTGCCGCAAGGGACGCGGCGGAAGGCGGTATGCGAAAAAAGAAGGATGGCGGGGTGGCTGCCCCACCATCCTTCTGTTATCAGGCTCAGCTTGCGTTTCTGGCGGCCAGATCCTCGTCCAGAACGACCTGGAACTCGGCGTTGGCCTTGTCGGCGGCAGCCTGAACGTCGCCGCCTTCGATTGCGGTGGTGATGACGACACCGATGATGTCACGGGCCTGCGCCACGGAGGTGGTCATGGGACGGTCGTAAGCCTTGGTGGCGATCTCATTGCCCTTCTGGATGGCTGCAAGCAGCTCTTCCGGATAGTTGGCAGTGCATGCGGGATCGGCCCAGGCGGAATTGCGCGCCGTGGAGATGCCTGCGGTCTGGATGTACTTGGTCATCTCAACACCGGCAGCCCACTTGACAAATTCCATGGCTGCTTCCTTGTTGGGAGAGTTTGCGGAGATGCCGAGGCCCCAGGAGCAGACGTTCCAGGTGGCATTGGTGGGGCTGACAGCAAAGCCGGCGTTCTCATAGATCTCGGTCTCGGGGCCGCAGAAGGACTGCCAGATGGCGTCGGCGTCGGTGCAGAGGGCCGCGCCGCCGGTGGAGTAGAGGGCCGCGCACTCGTTCCAGTGCATGTTGGTGGCGCTTGCCGGGCCGCACTCACGAAGGAGCTTGCCGTAGTATTCAAAGGCGGCAACGGCTTCGGGGGTGTTGATGGTGGCCTTGTTGGTTTCAAAATCGAAAAAGTCGCCGCCAAAGGCGTACAGGTAGGTGGAGAACTGGGTGACGGCAGGATTGCCCTTGCCGCGGCCGGTGAAGCCGACAACGCCGTCTTCGATGCCGTTGAGCTTCTCGGCAGCCGCCATCAGCTCGTCAAGATTGGTGGGAACTTCAAGGTTGGCCTTCTCAAGCAGGTCCTTTCTGTAGAAGAGGACCTGACGCTCGGTGACCAGGGGCACGCCGTAATACTTGCCGTCGTTGGCGCCGTTCTGGGCATAGCCGTTGAGCGCGGCGGGGATGAAGTCGTCCACGTCGAACTCCTCGTCGGCCAGCAGCTCGCTGACCTCGGCGAGATAGCCGTTCTGGATGAACTGCTGCACCTCCTGCAGCGGACGGCACATGAACGCGTCGATGTACTGACCGCCGGAGCCAAGCTCGACATTGAGCTTGTCGCTCAGCTGGTTCTCAGGGTAGACTTCGAACTCGACCTTCATGCCGGTGGCCGCCTCAAACTCGGGCAGCTTCGGCTCGATGGCCGTCGTCCAGTCGTGAGTGGCAAGGATCACGCGCAGGGTCACGCCGTCGTAGGGCTTGGCTTCCGTCTGCTGGTTATCCGCGGGGGCGGGATCTGCAGGCTGGGTCTGTCCGCAGGCAGCCATTGCAAAGATCATCAGCAGGCAGAGGAACAGAGCAAGAAATCTTTTCATCATTTTTCCTCCAGGATGATTATTTGTTGTAGGCCCCCTTTGCAAGAGGAACCTGCACCTACGGCAATTGTACAACTCTTCCAGAGATGCTGTCAACCAAAAACTTCGTTTTGTGTACATTTCGTCCTTTTGTAAAAAGCACACGGCCGAACCGGCTGCGGTACGCGCGGTCGGCGCGCCGGTCAGACACGCCTCCGGCCCGTGCGCGTCCTCTCCGCCGCACGGCAGAGCATGCGTCGTTTTGCAGGATGTGCGTCATGCCCCGCCGCCTTCGGGTGAAAAGCGGCGCCGCAGTCCGCCTTCCCCCGCCGCTCTTTTGGTTTACATAATTTAACGGTGTGCTGTTTCCGACCTGCTGCCGCCGGCATGATCCGTTCTGCCGCCCCGTACGCACAGATTCTGCCGCCATCCCGGAAGCCGTCAGGCAGACGCCGCCCGGATGCAGGCCGGCGCGTCGGACTTTCATTTTTCCGGCATGCACCCTTCCGTCGCGCATACGCCCGGTACCCACAGCAGCTCCGCCCGCACCGCAATGAAAAATGCAGGACCCGATCGAAAAAAACCTGCAAATCTATTGACAAA
Source organism: Clostridiales bacterium (assembly GCA_022768185.1). Classification (GTDB taxonomy): domain Bacteria; phylum Bacillota; class Clostridia; order Oscillospirales; family Oscillospiraceae; genus JALEMS01. The sequence goes on from JALEMS010000049.1 coordinate 20,721, forward strand.
ACCACCAACAACCGATATCATAAAGCCAATTAAATCCATGGTCTTCCATGAAATAATCCCACCCATCGTAATTTTACGATGGGTAAACTATTCATCAGGTGGTTTTATGAAAAACGGCATGCTCTTTATTGACGGCAGCAATGTTTTTTTCGACTGGAAGCTCGTCACCGGCGGAAAGCAGATGGACGTCCAGAAATACATTGCGCTCATCCAGAGCAAATTTCCCGGTATCGACTTTAAACGTACCTACTATTTCACTTCTGAAACGCCCACCAACGGAGCCTTTCTCCAGCAGATCAACCGCCTGCCCTATGTAGAGGTCAAGCGCGGCCGTCTGCAGAACAAAACAATCACGCTGGATAAATTCGGTCTGACCTGCCCGGATTGCGGCGAACCCATCACCGGTACGATCACCACGCAGACCGACAAGGGGACCGACGTCAACATCGCCATTGAAATGCTGACGCACGCCTTCCGCCGCAGCTTCGATCTGGCGGTGCTGGTCTCACGGGACGCGGACTTTGCCGGCGTCGTGAAGATCCTGAAGGATCTCGGCTGCAATGTGGAGCTGGTGCTCTTCGACGAGCTGAAGGGCAGCGCGCAGGAGCTGAGCGACAACGTCGACCATGTCTCCGTTATCACGCCGGACGAATACGCCCTGTGTGAAAAATCGTACTGACCGTGCAGCACATCCGGAAAGCCGTGCGTTCCGTTCTGCCGTGCAGCCCGTCCCGCGCCGTTGCGAGGCAGCAAATGCCCGCTTTTTGCTTTTGCGGGCGTTCCCCGGCATTGGAGCTCCCACGCGAAGGAGCTGCCGCCGCCCCGCACTCCCCCGGCGCCGCCCCCGCATAAAATTGCATTTTGGCGACAGCCCGAGGCCGCCCGCTCCGCAGTCTGCGGAGCGGGCGCTTTACTTTTAAAACAAAATGTGATAGATTGATTCATATCCGCAGCGCTCCGGCAAAGGAGGTCAAAGGCATGCCCACTCTGCGCGCCACAGCGTACACAGACGGCGCGGCGCAGCGGCTGACGGACGGATACATTCTGCTGATGCTGCTCGTCTTTCCGCTGTTCACCGGGCTGCAGGGCTATGCCGCGATCACCGTCAGCAAGTTTGTCTTCTTCGCCGTGGCGACCGGCGCATGGCTGCTCGGCCTGTGCCTGCTGCCGCTGCTGCCGGTGCAGCGCGCGCCGCGTGCCCGGCGGGAGCTGTGCTTTTGGCTGTGCGCGGCGTTTGCGGCTCTTGCCTGCCTGTCAGCCCTGTGCTCACCCCACCGGGGCAGCACGCTGCTGGGCGCGGGCCGCTATGACGGACTGGTCACAACGCTGCTGTACTGCGGCGTCACGCTCGGCGTGCAGCGTCATGCCGCACCGCGAAGACGCTACGCCGCAGCGTTGGCCGCCTCGATGAGCGTCTGCTGCCTGATCGCGCTGCTGCAGCTGACCGGGCGCAATCCGTTCGGACTTTTCCCGGACGGGTACACATATTTTGACGCCGATGTCCGCTATTCCGGCGCATTTCTCGGAACGATCGGCAACGTGGACGTGTTGGCAGCCTACCTGTGCTGCGGCGTGGGGGTTTGCTGCGGCGTGTGGATCTGCTCGGAGCGGCGGCGCGACGTGTGGCTGCTCGGCCCGGCGCTGCTGGGTGCGCTGGTGCTGGCCGCCTCGCGTGTGGCCGCAGGGGCGGTGGGACTGGCCGCAGGGGCGCTCGTCGGCGCGCCGGTGCTCATCGGCTCGTCGGCGCGGCTGCGCCGGGCGTGTGTGGCGGGCGCGGCAGTGCTGCTTGGCGCGGCGGGCGCGTACGGGTTCAACGCATTGAGCCGTCGGGCAGCGCTGCTGTTCTGCGCAGGCGCAGCGGTGTGCCTGGCCGCTGCGGCGCTCTGCCTGCTGCTTCGGCAGCCAAAGCGGCTGCGGGCTGTCATGCTGGCGCTTTCCTGTGCGGCGGTGCTGGCCGGTCTCGCGCTGGCCTGGAGCTGGCCGGGAACAGACGGCAGTCTTTACGAGCTTTCCTGCCTGCTGCACGGCCATGCGGAGGACCGCTTCGGCTCCTCGCGCATCGGCATCTGGCGGCGGTGCCTGCGCTGCATTGCGCAGCGCCCGTGGCTGGGCGGCGGGCCGGGCACGGCGGCGCTGCAGCTGGATATGACCTTTTCCCGCCGCATTGCGGAAACCGGCGTGCTGCGCACCGTGCACGTCGACAACGCACACAACGTTTATCTTGGCTGCGCGCTCGATCTGGGGCTTCCCGCGTTGGGCGTGCTGCTGGCTTATCTTGCCGCCGCCTTTGCGCGGTGGCTGCGCGGACGAAATCAGACGCTGCGGCCGGCCTTCGGGCTGGGAGTGTGCGCCTGTGCCGTGCAGGCCTGCTTCGGACTTGGCCTGTGCCTGACCGCGCCGGTGTTTCTGATCCTGCTTGCGCTGACGGCCGTCCCGTCAGACCGTTCTACGGAGGTCGATCCATGGACAACCAACTGAGCCGCCGGCGGTACTGCGCCATTGACCTGCTCAAATGCATCGCCTGCATCGGCGTCATCATCATCCACGTGGCCTCATTGGGCTTTTCGTCCTACGGCGTGCGTCACATCAACTGGGTAGCCTGCACGGCATACGAATGTCTGGTGCGCAGCAGCGTGCCGGTCTTCTTCATGTGCACGGGCGCGCTGCTGCTCGACCCGGCGCACAGTATGCCGCCGAAGAAGCTGTTTTTCCGCTATTTTCTGCGCATGCTGCTGGTGCTGCTGTTCTGGGCATTTCTGTACATGCTGTATTTCATTGCCGGCGCGGGCGTGCTGTACGGCACGTATGTACCCGGCTCATTTTCCAGCGGTGTGAAGGATGTGTTGACGTTCCATCACCACTTCCATCTGTACTACCTGCAGATTCTTCTCATCATTTACATTTTCCTGCCCATGCTGCGCGCCTTTGTCTCAGCGGCGGACCGGAAGCTGTTGGGATACGCCATTCTCGTCTGGTTCGTGCTGGGTATTCTCTTCCCGTTCCTCAACACGTTTTCCTTCTTTTCGTCCAACCTGGAGGGCATTCCCGCGCAGTATCCCATTTCGATGACCTACTCCTCCTTCGGCTACTGTCTGCTGGGCTACTGGATGCGCACGGCGAATATTCAGAAGAAGGACGCAAAGCGCTGGCTGTGCGTGTACCTGCTCGGCTTTGCCGTCACCTTCGGCGTTACAGTGGCTGTCTCCTTCAAAAACTGGGCTGCATACGACGCCATGCTCGAGAGTATGTCCCCCGGCGTGGCTGTCATGGCGGCCGGTCTGTTCGGTCTGGTGTTCGCACTGTGCAGTGAAAAGGACGCCATGCCGCGCGCCGCGCGTTTTTCCAAGGCCAGCTTCTGCATCTACCTGGTGCACCATTTTTACGTCATGGCCTTCCGCACCGTTGGCCTGAACGTCTATCTGTGCAGCAGCCTCATCTCTGTTCCGCTCGTCTCTGCACTGGTGCTGCTTTGCAGCCTCATTACCTATTGGCTCCTGTCCAAAATTCCCAAATTCAATCGCTATTTTATCTGATATCACAAGCGACGGCTCGTCGCTCAGGAGGAAATGTACCCATGAAACTGATGATCGCATCGGACCTGCACGGCTCGGCCTGCTACTGCCGCCAGATGCTGCAGCAGCTGGAGCAGGAGCAGGCTGACCGGCTGCTCCTGCTCGGCGATCTGCTCTACCACGGCCCGCGCAATCACATCCCGTATGAATACACGCCAGATTCCGTCATCGAGCAACTCAACGCCGTCAAAGACCGGCTGCTGTGCGTACGCGGCAACTGTGATGCGGAGGTCGACCAGGCTGTGCTGCAGTTCCCCATTCTTGCCGAGCACTGCATTCTGTTTCTCGGCAACCGCATGATCTTCGCCACCCACGGTCATAACTGCAACGAGGACAATCCCCCTCCCCTCCGGCACGGGGACATTCTGCTGCATGGGCACACGCACGTGCCGGCCTGCCGGGAGCACGATCATTTTCTGTACGTCAACCCTGGCTCTGTCTCCATCCCGAAGGGCAGTTCGCCCAGCAGCTATATCCTGCTGACAGACAACCGGCTGAAGTGGAAGACGCTCAACGGCACCACCTACTACAGCTGTCAGATACCCGATTGCTGACGGCAACTGCGCGCCTTCCGGCCAATTGCCGACATTCGATCTCACGCAAAGGCGCTTCGTCCCCCTACACGCCCCGGCGCCGCCTGCCGCATACTGTTTTTGACAGTCTGACGCAGCCCCCATGCCCGTCCGGGTGTGGGGGCTGTTTTCGTACGGAACCAGAACGCACTTGACAAGTGAACGAGCGTTTACTATACTGTGTTCGTAAACGTTTGTTCACTTTCCGTGTCCGGTACACAGCGGACACGGAAGGACGCAAGCCGGTCAAAAGGAGGACACAACATGGATTACCCGAAAAGCCAGGTCTACTGCACACCCGGACTGATGCAGAAGATCATGGGGCCAAACCCTGTCAAGCTGGCAGAGGAGCTGATGGAAACGGAGGGGCGTTTCATTCCCGCCGGCAGCCGCGTGTGCGACCTGGGCAGCGGCCAGGGGCTGACGAGCGTGTTTCTGGCAAAGGAATACGGCCTGACGGTATACGCCGCCGACCTGTGGAGCGACCCGGAGGAAAACCGCGCCTTTTTCCGCAGCATGGGACTGACGGATACGCAGCTCATCCCCGTAAAGGCGGACGCCTGCGCACTGCCGTTTACACCGGAATTTTTCGACGCGGTGGTCAGCGTCGATTCCTACAACTATTTTGGACGTGACGCGGCCTATCTGGACGAAAAGCTGCTGCCCTTCGTGCGCAGCGGGGGCGAGATTTGTCTGGCCATCCCCGGTATGAAGCGCGACTGCCACGACGCGCTGCCCGAGGCGCTGCTGCGCTCCTGGACGCCGGAGCAGCTCGACTATCTGCACGATGCAGCCTGGTGGACGGCGCTGCTGCGTCAAAGCCGGGGCGCAGAGCTCTGCTCCGTCCGCGAGATGGACAGCAACGACGAGGTCTGGGCCGACTGGCTGGCGCAGGACAACGACTATGCCCGCGGCGACCGGGCCGCCATGGAGGCCGGCGGCGGGGCATATCTCAACTTTCTTGCCATCCGCCTGCGCAAAAAATAACGCCCGCACACAGGCGGGCAGCCCTTCTCCTGCGCCGGGCGTTCAGCAGGGCCGGAAAAAAACAGAAGGCACGCTTCCGGAGGACCATTCCTTCCGGCTTCGTGCCTTCTTTCTGTTGTAGGCCCTGGGATTCTCCGGCCGGCGGGTAACCGGGCTGATCGCGCCCCAGGCAGCGCGGCGAAGGGCGTGATATGCGCGCTGCTCTTTTTTCGAACGCTTTTCGAGGGGAACGTATTTTTCCATACCGTGCTCCTTTCTGATTCCGGTAAATTTCCGACGCCTGCAGTATAGCACAAAGCGCCGCCGCATACAAGAGGGCGCAGCAAACCGCCGGCAGGCTGCCTTTGCAGTCCGCCGGCGGTTTGCTGCAGGGTTCAGAAAATCACGGTCAGCAGCATCTTAAAGCGCTCCTGCCCATACACGGCATGCGGTACGCGGCAGGGCATCACGATGCTCTCACCCTCGTGCAGCACATGCTCCACGCCGCCCACGGTAAAGCGGCCCGTGCCGTCCAGCACGGTGACAAGCGCGTCTCCGGCAGACGCATGCGTGCTGATCTCCTCGCCCTGCTCGAAGGCAAACAGCGTCAGGCTCACATGCGCGTTCTGCGCCAGCGTCTTGCTGACGATCTGACCATCCTGATAGGCGACCTCGTCCTTCAGACGCAGCGTCTCGCCCCTGCGGATGTTTTTCGTGGGAAAATCCATGATACAACGCCCCTTAACTTCTATTTTTTGCCCTCACGGCGCAGCTTATTCGTCATATGCCAGCAGAATGCTCTCGGCCACCTCACGGCGCGAGGCACGCGCATCCATGGCGCGCTTTTCAATGAAATAATGCGCATCCCTTTCGCTCATATGCATCCGTTCGATCAACAGCCACTTGGCCCGGTTGACCACCCGGATGTCCGCCATCTTTTCCTGCAGCGAGCGGTTCTGCGTTTCCATCCGCTGCAGGCGCACGCTCAGCGCCGCCAGCAGCTTGAACGCGCTGTAAAACGCCTGACGGGAGTTGGGCTTGGCCAGCGTCAGCACGCCGCTGTCCTCCACCTGATAGGCCGTTTTGTCCAGCAGCTCGCTTTTCACCACCAGCAGGATGCCGATGCTCTGCTCGGCCATGGA
>JALEMS010000050.1 GCA_022768185.1 Clostridiales bacterium
GGTGAGGCTGGTAACGGCGTCGTAGCCGTCAAGCGAGACCAGCAGTGTGCCGATAAAAATGAGCGCCATATAAATAAAAAAGAACACGAAGCTGCAGCTGACGGTCCGGCTGTCAATGACGCGGCCGTCGAGCCGCACGCGGCTGACGCTGCGTGGCTGCAGCAGACCCCGCAGCTCGCCCAGCGCCGCCTTTCCCATGATCAGCAGGCGCGAGAGCTTGATGCCGCCGCAGGTGGAGCCGGCGCAGCCGCCGGTCAGCATCAGCGTCACCAGCAGCCACTTGGAATAGCCCGGCCAGAGGTTGAAGTTGGCTGTGGCAAAGCCCGTCGTGCTGATGATGGTGGCCACCTGGAATAAGGCATACCGAAACGAAACATTCATTCCCTCATACCGGCTGCGCACGTTGAAGGCGACCGTCACCGCGCTGAAGAGCACGATGCCGAGAAACCACCACAGCTCCTCGCTGCGCAGCGCAGCGCGCACGCGGCCGATCAGAATGAGAAAATACAGGTTGAAATTGATGCTGAAAAACAGCATTGCCACAGCCAGCACCCACTCGATGTACGGGCTGTGAAAGGCCGCTATGCTCTCGGAATACGGCGAGAAGCCGCCGGTGCTGGCCGTGGTGAAGGCGTGCACCAGCGCGTCGTACAGATCCATTCCGCCGAACAGCAGCAGCACCGCCAGCACCAGCGTCATCGCAATATAAATCAGATACAGCAGCATTGCCGTCTTGCGCGCGCGCGGCACCAGCTTGCCCACCACCGGGCCGGGCACCTCCGCGCGCATGATGTGCATCGAATATTCCCCGGACATCGGCAGCACCGCCAGAATGAACACCAGCACGCCCATGCCGCCGATCCACTGCGTAAAGCACCGCCAGAAATGGCAGCTGCGCGAGAGCGACTCCACGTCGGCCAGAATGCTTGAGCCGGTGGTGCTCAGGCCGGAGATGGTCTCGAACACCGCGTCAATATAATTGGGAATGCACCCGCTGAACACATACGGCAGCGCGCCGAACACGGTCAGCAGGATCCACGACAGCGCCACGGTGACGAAGCCGTCGCGCGCAAACAGCCGCTGATGCTCCGGGCGAACGCGCCACAGCAGCGCGCCGACCGCCCCGGTAATGGCCATCACAGCCAGAAACGGCAGGGGATTTTCCCGGTAGATCAGCGCAACGAGCATTGGCAGAGCCATCAGCGCCGCCTCGATGACAAGCACGCGGCCCATGATCTGCAGAATCAGCTTTTTGTTCATGCTTCCGGCTCCAATATCGCATCCAGGTTCCGCAGGCCGCTGTGCGTCGTCACCACGACAGCCCGGTCTCCGGCGCGCATCACCGTATCGCCCGCGGGGATGCGGCAGACGCCGCCCTGGATCACCGCGCCGATGAGGATGTCATGCCGCAGCCGCAGCTCCCTGAGCGGCCGTCCGCAGCAGCGTGAGCGCGCCTCCACCGGAAACTGCAGCGCCTCCACCTTGCCGTCAACCAGCCGGTAGAGCGTTTCCACCACGCTGCCCGCGGCGTTGTCCATCGCACGGACATACTGCACGATCTGCTCGGCCGCCAGCAGCTTGGGACAGACGAAGCAGTCCAGCCCCGAGCGGGTGAGCATTTTGGAAAAATGGTCGTCACTGACCTTGGTGACGACCTTGTCCACCTGACAGGCATTGGCATACATGGAGAGGATGATGTTGTCCTCGTCATAGCCCGTCAGCGCCACGAAGGCGTCCATGTCGGCGATGCCCTCCTCCTCGAGCACCTCGCGCCGCGTACCGTCGCCGCAGCGGATGGATACGCGCGGCAGCAGCTCGCACAGCCGCTCGCAGCGCGCCCGGTCGCGCTCAATGACCACCACGCGCATGCCGATCTCCGTCAGCTGCCGCGCCAGATACACGGCGATGCGGCTGCCGCCAAGGAGCATGGCGTTGCGCACAGGCTGCTTGTAGGCATGGACGGCAATAAAAAAGTTGCGCAGCTGCGCGCGGTCTCCGGAGATGCTCAGCCGGTCTCCGCCGCGCAGGACATACCCGCCGTTCGGAATGCAAATCTCTCCGTCCCGCTCCGCCGCACACACCAGCACGCGCGCGTGAAAGCGCCGGGGCAGCTGCGCCAGCGTCAGTCCCTCGAGCGGACTGCGCTCCGGAACGCGGTATTCCACCAGCTCTGCGCCGCCCTTGGCAAAGGTCTCCACGCGCATCGCCGTGGGAAAGCGCAGGATACGCGAAATCTCCCGGGCCGTCTCCAGGTCGGGGTTGAACAGCGCCTGGATGCCGAAGCCCTGGCGCAGATGATCGCGCTCGCTCATATAGATGGGATCCTGGATGCGTGCCAGCGTGCAGCCGGCGCCCAGATGCTTGGCCGCAGCGCAGGCGATCATGTTGGTCTCGTCACGTCCCGTCGCCGCGATAAACAGCTCCGCCTCCTTCACACGCGCCTCCTCCAGCAGCGCAAAGCTGCAGGCATTGCCCTCCATGGAGATCACGTCGAGCGTGTTGGATGCATTGTTGATACGATCCTCCCGATCGTCGATCACAGTGATGTCGTGCCCTTCGGAAGAAAGCAGCGAGGCAAGCGCAAAGCCGACCTTGCCTGCCCCGGCGATCATGATTTTCAAAGGCTCCTCCAGTCCGGGCCGTGGGTTCCGCCCGATTTGCTTTGATCTGAACCGGATCTCGATGCTCTCATCATACCCCATCGCACCGCGCTTGTCCAGTGCCTTTGCGGCACAGGCCGCGTGCCTGCCCTTCGCCCCGCATTTGACAAAGCCCTTCTCAGCGCATATAATACAGAAAAACCGCACAGGCACGCCCCCAGGGGGGGCGACAGAAAGGAGCGTATAGTATGATGCCGCTTGTTCTGTGCTATAATCTGCCGCTGCAGCAAACCGCCATGCTGCACGGAATCTGTCAGGACTTTGGCTGCAGCATCTACCCCGTCACGCCGGACGAATACGGTCGGCGTCTGGGCGACCTGATCGGCAGCAGCGACGGAGCCTGTCCCATCGAGGACGGCGACCCCTTTGAAGAGCCGATGCTCGTGCTGGCAGGCCTGTCAAACGCGCAGGTCAACGGCGTGCTGCAGACGCTGCAGGACAACGGCATTCTCATTTATCTCAAGGCCCTGCTCACCGAAACGAACGTCGCCTGGTCGTCCTATACGCTGTATGCGCACATTTGTGAGGAGTGGGCCGAGCTCCGCCGCCAGCTGGAGCAGCATAAAAAGCAGCAGCGCTGACACAGCTTTCTTTATCATATAATACAGGCGCATCGGCAAAGCACGCCGCATCCGGTCGAACCAGACCGAATGCGGCGTGCTTTGCCTCTGTGCGCCGCGTTCCCCGCCATCCGCCTCGTCCGGCGCCGCGTATCAAACCACCCGCCTTTGGAAACACTACCCTTTGCCAAAGGAGGGTTTGGATTTTGCAAAACAAGGTCGAGATCTGCGGCGTGAATACCGCCCGGCTCCCGGTGCTCAAAAGCGACGAATCCCGCGCACTGCTGCAGCGCGCCCGCGCAGGCGACGCTGCCGCGCGCGAGACGCTCATCTCCGGCAATCTGCGTCTGGTGCTGTCCGTCATTCAGAAGTTCTCCGGCCGAGGAGAAAACATGGACGACCTGTTTCAGGTCGGTTGCATCGGACTCATCAAGGCCATCGACAACTTCGACACCAGCCACGACGTGAAGTTTTCCACCTACGGCGTGCCGATGATTGCCGGCGAGATCCGCCGCTATCTGCGCGACAACAGCGTCATCCGCGTCAGCCGCTCCACCCGCGACACCGCCTACCGTGTCCTGCAGGCCCGCGAGCGGCTCACCGCCTCGTTCGGCCGCGACCCGACGCTTGACGAGCTGGCTGCAGAGCTGGGCATCCCGCGGTGTGAGGTGGTGTTCGCACTCGACGCCGTAGCAGACCCCGTATCGCTCTACGACCCCATCTACACCGACGGCGGCGAGAGCCTCACCGTGATGGATCAGGTCGGCGACACGCGCAACACCGACGCGCACTGGCTTGAGCAGATCGCGCTGGGCGACGCGATGGCGCGCCTGACCCCGCGTGAAAAACGCATACTCTCCCTGCGTTTTTACGACGGCAAGACCCAGATGGAGGTGGCCGCCGAGGTCGGCATCAGTCAGGCGCAGGTGTCCCGGCTGGAGAAAAACGCCATCGGCCAGATCAAAAAGGGTCTTGCCAGCTGACGCAGGTACGCTTTGCCGCAGCGCCGGCCCCTCCGGTGATAGGACAGACCGCTCTGTGCATACGCTGAAAGCACGGAGGTGGGGCCATATGGTGCCGGAACGCTTTTCCCTGCTGTGCCGCAAGGAGGTCATCGACATCAGCGACGGCCGGCGGCTCGGCTTCGTGCGCGACGCCGTGCTTGACCGGCAGGGACGCATCGTCTCGCTGATCGTGCCGGGACGGCGGCGGCTGTTCGGCCTGCTGGGGCGCGAGGACGACGTGCTCGTGCCGTGGTGTCACATCGTGCAGCTGGGCGAGGACCTCATTCTCGTGCAGCAAAGCCCGGCCGCACCCGTACAGGAGAAGCCGCCCCAGCCGTAACGCCGCCCCTTTGCAGCCGCCGGCCCCTGCGCGGGCCGCGGCTGCAAAAATATATAAAAAACACAGGGACAGGCAGGAAAAAGCCCTTGCAATTTTTGAAAGCGCCTGATATAATAATTCGGCATTACACACGGGAGTCCGACTTCTTCCCATGTGGCCGCGCGCCGCGCGGCTTGGGCGGAAGGATGAAGACCCCGGAGGTAAGAACAAATTTAGGAGGAACAATCATTATGGCAGTCGTATCTATGAAACAGCTTCTGGAGGCCGGCGTACATTTCGGTCACCAGACCCGCAGATGGAACCCCAAGATGGCGGAGTACATCTACGTCGAGCGCAACGGCATCTACATCATCGACCTGCAGAAGACCGTCAAGAAGCTTGACGAGGCCTACAACTTCGTGCGCGAGATCGCGGCCAACGGCCAGAGCGTTCTGTTCGTCGGCACCAAGAAGCAGGCTGCAGACGCCATCAAGGAAGAGGCCGAGCGCGTCGGCATGCATTACGTCAACGCCCGCTGGCTCGGCGGCATGCTCACCAACTTCAAGACCATGCGCACCCGTGTCGACCGCCTCAACCAGCTCAAGAAGATGCAGGAAGACGGCACCTTCGACATGCTGCCCAAGAAGGAAGTCATGAAGCACCTCGGCGAGATGACCAAGCTTGAGAAGTACCTCGGCGGCGTCAAGGAAATGAAGCGTCTGCCCGGCGCACTGTTCGTCATCGACACCCGCAAGGAGCACAACGCCATCGCCGAAGCCCGCAAGCTGCACATCCCCATCGTGGCCATCGTCGACACCAACTGCGACCCCGATGAGGTCGATTACGTCATCCCCGGCAACGACGACGCCATCCGCGCCATCCGCCTGATCTCCGCCGCCATGGCCGACGCCGTCCAGGAAGGCCGCCAGGGCGCCGACTCCGCCGAAGCTCCCGCCGAGGCTCCCGCCGTCGAGGAAGCTGCCGCTGAGGAAGCCGAAGTCAAGGAATAATCCACTTCATATAAATAAGAAACAGGAGGACGATCCCTATGGCATTTTCCGCCACTGATGTGAAAAACCTGCGCGAGATGACCGGCGTCGGCATGATGGACTGCAAGAAGGCGCTTGCCGCCTCCGACGGCGATATGGACAAGGCAGTTGAATGGCTGCGTGAAAAGGGTCTGGCCGCCGCTCAGAAGAAGGCCGGCCGCATTGCCGCTGAGGGCATGGCTTATGCCGCCGTCATCGACGGCATCGGCGTCGTCGTCGAGGTCAATGCAGAGAGCGACTTCGTTGCAAAGAATGAAAAGTTCGTCGACTACGTCAAGGGCGTGGCCGAGGTCGTTGCCAAGTGCAACCCCGCCGACCTGGACGCACTGTACGAATGCAAGTATCCCGGCTCTGACATGACCGTCAAGGAAATGCAGAACGACCGCGTGCTCGTCATCGGCGAGAACATCCACGTCCGCCGCTTCGCCCGCTACGCCACCGGCACCTCCGTTGCCTACGTCCACATGGGCGGCCGCATCGGCGTTCTGGTGAACATGGAAGTCGGCGAATGCAGCGACGCCGTCATCGAGCTGGGCAAGGACATCGCCATGCAGATCGCAGCCATGAACCCGACCTACCTCGACAAGAGCGACGTCACCGAGGAGTTCATCGCCAAGGAAAAGGAGATCCGTCTGGCCCAGGCCAAGCAGGATCCGAAGAACGCCACCAAGCCCGACGCCATCCTTGAGAAGATCGTCATGGGCGGCATCGCCAAGTTCTACAAGGAGATCTGCCTGCTCCAGCAGCCGTTCGTCAAGGACGGCGACGTGAGCGTCGAGCAGCATGTCGCCAACGTGGCCAAGGCTGCAGGCACCACCATCCGGGTCGTTGGCTTCACCCGCTTCGAAAAGGGCGAGGGCATCGAAAAGCGTCAGGACAACCTGGCCGAAGAAATCGCCAAGATGGTCAAGTAAGCACATCATCATAAACCGGTCAGGCCGGCGGGGACTGCGCTGCATTCCCCGCCGGCTTTTGTGCCTGTCCGGCAGAGGCAATGTGTCCGTCTCTTGCGGACTTTTGTGTTTTGGTCAAAAATACCCGTAAAAATACCGGCATTTCCTGTGCAGACCACCGAGTTTTTGAATCAGAATTTGAACATATTGCAAAAACAGGAAGCAGGCGATATAATAAAAGTAATTTGTCAAACACCGGGCCATGCCCCGCTGAATGAAAGGATGAGCAGAACAAGTGACAAGCACGCATTTCAAGAAGGTCCTGGTCGCCAACCGCGGTGAGATCGCCATCCGCATCTTCCGCGCCTGTTACGACCTCGGTCTGCATACCGTGGCGATGTACTCCAACGAGGACGTCAATTCCCTGTTCCGCACCAAGGCGGACGAGGCCTATCTCATTGGCGAGAACAAATCCCCGCTCGGCGCCTACCTGGATATCCCGTCCATCATCGACCTGGCCAAGCGCCGCAAAGTCGACGCGATCCACCCCGGATACGGCTTTCTGTCCGAGAACGCCGAGTTTGCCAAGGCCTGTGAGGACGCCGGCATCCAGTTCATCGGACCTCCCTCCAACATTCTGGCGCAAATGGGCGACAAGCTGGCCGCCAAGGCCACGGCGCTGGCCTGCGGCGTGCCCACCGTGCCCGGCTCCACCGCTCCGCTCAGGGACGCCGACGAGGCGCTGGAGAAGGCCATTTCCTATGGCTTCCCCATCATTCTGAAGGCCGCCGGCGGCGGCGGCGGCCGCGGCATGCGCCGCTGCGACATGCCCGAGGAGGTCAAGCCCGCCTTTGAGCTGGTCAAGAGCGAGGCCAAGAAGGCCTTCGGCAATGACGATATTTTCATTGAAAAGTACCTGGTCGAGCCGAAGCATATCGAGGTGCAGATCCTGGCCGACGGCTACGGCAACGTGGTGCACCTCGGCGAGCGCGACTGCTCGCTGCAGCGCCGCTATCAGAAGGTCGTCGAGTTCTGTCCGGCCTGGTCGGTCGATCCCGAGGTGCGCCGCCGCCTGTGCGAGGACGCCGTCAAGATTGCAAAGCATGTCGGCTATATCAACGCCGGCACGGTGGAGTTCCTCGTCGACAAGAACGGCAACCACTATTTCATCGAGATGAACCCGCGCATCCAGGTCGAGCACACCGTCACCGAGCTGGTCACCGGCATCGACCTCGTGCGCGCTCAGATCCTCATCGCAGAGGGCCGCCCGCTGTCCGACCCGCGCATCGGCATGGCCAGCCAGGATGACCTGCGCATGTACGGCTACGCCATCCAGTGCCGCGTCACGACCGAGGACCCGCTCAACAACTTTGCCCCGGACGTCGGCCGCATCAACGCCTACCGCTCCGGCGGCGGCTTCGGCGTCCGCCTCGACGGCGGCAACGCCACCGCCGGCACGACCATCTCCCCGTACTACGATTCCCTGCTGGTCAAGGTCTCCACGTGGGACAACACGTTTGCCGGCGTGTGCCAGCGTGCAAAGCGCGCCATCAGCGAAGTGCACGTGCGCGGCGTCAAGACGAATATTTCCTTCATCTCCAACATTCTGGCGCACCCCGCCTTCCAGGCCGGCCAGTGCCATACCCGCTTCATCGACGCTACGCCCGAGCTGTTCGAGATCACCGACAGCCGCGACCGTGCCACCAAGGTGCTGCGGTACATCGCGCAGATCCAGGTGGACAATCCGGAGATCGAGCGCAAGCAGTTCGACATCCCCCGCTTCCCGAAGGCGTCCGGCGCGCCGCTCACCGGCCTCAAGCAGATGCTCGACGAGAAAGGCCCGAAGGCCGTGTGCGACTGGGTGCTGGCGCAGAAGAAGCTGCTGATCACCGACACGACGATGCGCGATGCGCATCAGTCCCTGCTGTCGACGCGCATGCGCTCGCGCGACATGCTCAACGCCGCCGACGGCACCGCCGACATTCTGCGCGACTGCTTCTCGCTGGAGATGTGGGGCGGCGCGACCTTTGACGTGGCCTACCGCTTCCTGCACGAATCCCCCTGGGAGCGTCTCGACCGCCTGCGCGAGCGCATCCCCAACATCCCGTTCCAGATGCTGCTGCGCGGCGCCAACGCCGTCGGCTACACCAACTACCCCGACAACCTCATCCGCGCCTTCGTCAAGGAATCCGCCCGCAGCGGCATTGACGTTTTCCGTGTGTTCGACTCGCTCAACTGGATCCCCGGCATGTCCGTGGCCATGGATGAGGTGCTCAACCAGGGCAAGCTGTGCGAGGCAACCATCTGCTACACCGGCGACATCCTCGATCCGAAGCGCGACAAGTATACCCTGGACTATTACGTCAAGATGGCCAAGGAGCTGGAGCACCGCGGCGCACATATGCTCTGCATCAAGGACATGTCCGGTCTGCTCAAGCCGTACGCAGCCAAAAAGCTCGTCACCGCGCTGAAGAACGAGGTCGGCATGCCCATCCACCTGCACACGCATGACACCTCCGGCAACCAGGTCGCCGCCTACCTGCTGGCCGCCGAGGCCGGCGTCGACATCGTCGACTGCGCCATCGACTCCATGGCCTCCATGACCAGTCAGCCCTCTCTCAACGCCGTCGTGACGGCCCTGAGCGGGCAGGAGCGCGACACAGGGCTCGACCCCATCCGCCTGCAGGCGCTGTCCGACTACTGGGCAGACGTCCGCCTGCGCTACGCCTCCTTCGAGGCCGGCATCAAGAACCCCTCCACGGATATCTACCGCTACGAAATGCCTGGCGGCCAGTACACCAACCTCAAATCTCAGGTCGAAAGCATCGGCCTCGGACACCAGTTTGACGACGTCAAGGAGATGTACGTCAAGGTCAACAACATGCTCGGCGACATCGTGAAGGTCACTCCGTCCTCCAAGACCGTGGGCGATCTGGCCATCTTCATGGTGCAGAACAACCTCACCCCGGAGAACATCGTCGAGCGCGGCGAGGCGCTCACCTTCCCCGACAGCGTCGTCAGCTACTTCAAGGGCATGATGGGCCAGCCCGCCTGGGGCTTCCCCGAGGATCTGCAGAAGGTCGTGCTCAAGGGCGAAAAGCCCATCACCTGCCGCCCGGGCGAGCTGCTCGAGCCGATCGACTTCGACAAGGTGCGCAGCGAGATGGCACAGTTCCTCGGAAACGAGCCGATCACCGAGCGCGCCGTGCTCGCCTACTGCCTGTATCCCAAGGTGTATAAGGACTACTGCCAGCACCGCAAGGAATACGGCTACATCGCCCGCATGGGCAGCCACGTCTTCTTCAACGGCATGGCTCTCGGCGAGACCAACCGCATCGACATCGACGACGGCAAGATGCTTGTCATCAAGTATCTGGGCCTGGGCGATCTGAACGAAGACGGCACGCGCAACGTGCAGTTTGAGCTCAACAGCATGCGCCGCGAGGTTGCCGTTCCCGATAAGCATGCCTCCGTGCAGGCACACTCCGTCACGCTGGCCGACCCCGAGGACAAGAGCCAGGTCGGCGCGTCCATCCCCGGTATGGTCAGCAAGGTCAACGTCAAGCCCGGCGACCAGGTGGTCGAAAACCAGGTCATTGCCGTGATCGAGGCCATGAAGATGGAAACGAGCGTCGTCTCCCGTATGAACGGCGTGATCGACAAGGTCCTCATCCGCGAGGGCAGCAGCGTCAAAGCCGGCGAGCTGCTCATCACCATGCAGTAATCCGAAACATACAGAGGCCGGGAGAAGCTGTGCTTCTCCCGGCCGTTCCCTTTTCGCTGCAGACCGCCTGCCGCCCGCTCCCGCCGCGCTGAAAAAAGAGCCGCACCGTCGCGCCGGGGGGGCACGGACGGTGCGGCGGCGCAGGTCAGGGGATGCCTGCGCGGAGGAGGGAGGCTTGCTTATGGCTATACCTTACCATAGAGGGCCAGCAAATGCATTGGCTTTGCAGGACAAAGGATCGGCCTATTTTTTGTATCGTCCGGTAGAGACCGCCGCAATCCGGTATCCTGTTCAGGACTTCGGCCTGCTTTTCCGACCGAAACCGTACAGCCGCCGCACCAGACGAGCATGCTTCTCCGTATACGGATGGCACCGCAGTCCCGGCAGATACGCACCGCTCTCGAGCACCGAGGCCTCGTGCGTGAACGCATCGAAGCTGGCTTTTCCGTGATAGGCCCCAAGGCCGGAATTTCCCACGCCGCCGAACGGCATGCGGGGGTTGGCCAGATGCAGGATCGTGTCGTTGACGCAGCCGCCGCCAAAGCTGCACGACGAGAGCATCAGCCGCTTCATCCGCGGGCTATTCGTAAACAGATACAGCGCCAGCGGCTTCGGCCGCGCACGGATGAACGCGACGGCCTCCTCCTGCCTCCGCCAGGTCAGCACCGGCAGGATCGGCGCAAAGATTTCCTCCTGCATCACCAGTGAAGCCGGATCGACGTCCACCAGTATCGTCGGCTCGATAAAGCGGCGTGCATCGTCCCAGCCGCCGCCGAGCACGGCGTGCTGCCCCTCCAGCAGCGTCTTTTTGCGCCGGTAGTGCTTCTCCGAGACAATCGACGGAAGCTCGTCATACCGCCCGCCGGGAAAAAACCGCTCCAGCGCCCGGCGGCAGGCTTCCACAAACGCATCCCGCTGCGTCTCCTCGATCAGCACATAGTCCGGCGCGACGCAGGTCTGCCCGGCGTTGAGCACCTTTCCGAACATCACGCGCTGCGCCGCACGATCCAGGTCGGCTGTCGCGTCGATCACGACGGGGCTTTTTCCGCCCAGCTCCAGTGTGACGGAGGCCATCGTCTCCGCCGCAGCCTGCATTACAACGCGCCCCACCGACGGCGAGCCGGTGAAAAAAATGTGGTCAAACGGCAGCGACAGCAGCGCCGCGTTCTCCGCCCGTCCGCCCTCCACGACGGCCACGTGGTGCGCCGGAAACGCCTCGCCCAGCAGGGCGGCGATCACCCGGCCGGAGGCCGGCGCATAGGCCGAGGGCTTTACCACCGCGCAGCATCCGGCCGACAGCGCCCCCACCAGCGGCATCAGACACAGCTGCACCGGGTAATTCCACGGACTCATAATGAGCGCCACGCCCCGCGGCTGCGGCAGAATGCGCCCCACACCCGGCAGCTGCGCCTTCGACGGCAGTACAAATCGCGGCCGCATCCAGCTGCGGACATGGCGGAGGTGCCAGTCGATCTCCTCCAGCAGCAGCGCCGTCTCGCACATCAGCGTCTCATACGGCGGCTTGCCGAAATCTGCCTGCAGCGCCGCCTCGATTTTCCCCTCGTTTTCCGTCACCGCGCGGCGCAGCCGGCGCAGCGCGGAAAGCCGGAACTGCGCCGTGCGCGTCACGCCCGTCTGAAAAAAAGCGTGCTGCGTCTCCACCAGTGTCTGCAGCTTTTCCATGTGTTCCCCCCCTGCCGCAGCGCGGCAATCTTTCTTGTTTTCCAAAAAAGCCTTGCGATTTTTGTCGCATTTGTGTATAATACTCATGTCAGAAATGTATGCAACGTTTCCAAACGAAACGACAAGGAGGGACCGATATGACCACCAATCCCGTTTTGCTCAGCAAGCTTTCGCTCGACAGCGACATCCCGCTGTATTCCCAGCTGGTCAGCATCATCCGGCGCAACATTGCCGCGGGTACGCTGGCTGCGGGCGACGTGCTCCCTTCCGAATCCGAGCTGTGCCGCACCTTCGACATCAGCCGCAGCACCGTGCGTCAGGCCATCGGCGCGCTGGAAACAGACGGACTGGTGGTGCGCAAGCAGGGTCGCGGCACGTTTGTGGCCGAGCCGAAGGTGCGCCGCCGCGCCGAGCTGATTTATTCCTTCACGGCGGAAATGAGCGCGCTGGGACTCGAGCCGTCCTCGCGCCTGATGGAATATGAGGTCATGCGTCCCACGCCCGATATCGTGCGCATGCTGGAGCTCAGCTCTGACGAGGTCCCGGTTTACCGGTTTGCCCGCATCCGCAGCGTCAACGGCGAACCGCTGGCGCTGGAAACGTCGTTTTATCCCACGTATATCTACCCGAACCTCACCCGCGAGCTGTGTCAGACGCACAGCTTCTACAGTCTGCTGTACGATGTGGGCATCACGCCCTGCTCCACGGACGACAGCTACGAGGCCGTGATGCTCGGCCGCAAGGAGGCCGAGCTGCTCGCCTGCCGCCCGTACACCTGCGCCTTTTCCATGCAGCGCCGCACCCGCAACGAGGCCGGCACCGTGTTTGAATATACGCAGAGCCTCATTCGCGCAGACCGCGTGCGCCTGGACGTGCAGCTGCATCGCGACGGCGTGTCCTTCACGCGGAGCATCGACCAGGGCAGCAAGGCCGAGGTCAAGCCGGAGGCAGAGCACGCCCCAGTCGAGCCGGAGCCGACCCCGCACAGCGACCGCTGACGGCGCAAATCCGAACAGAAAAACCCGGTCGGAGCGCTCCGGCCGGGTTTTCCGTTGTTCAGCCCATAAAGATGGACAGGCCGCGCAGCTGCGGGTCTGCAATGTTCTGCTGGATCTGGAAGGCGTGCGCCTCGAGATACGCGTCCGTCGTGGTGCTCAGGCCCTGACGGCGCAGCTCCCCGGCCACCTGGGCGGAGATGCCCTCCATCAGCGCGATCTTGCGGTCGGCCATGTTGATAACGTTGAAGTCGAGCACCGTGCCCTCGTCCTCCCAGGCGGAGGCAGTGCTGCCGAGGCCGGCCAGCTCCTCGAGCATGTCGCGGCACGGCTGCAGCAGCGGCAGGTGCTCCATATAGCGGAAGCGCCACTTGTAATACGGGGAATAGACCTTGTTGAGCAGGTAAATCGCTGCAATGGCATTTTCGATGAACTCATGCACAGCCGTATAGGCCGCCACGACGTCGCCGCGGCGCATGATGCGCGCATAGTTGCACTGGCCGCTGTGGGCCATCTTCAGCACGCGGGCAGCCAGCTTCTTCTGGCGCACCGGCTCGGGATAAAACTGCAGCAGCGCCTCGCGGATGCGGGTGAACTCCCCCCGCTTGTCCTCAAAGACCTTGCCGTTGGTGGCCACGGCCAGATAATTTTCCGGAATGCGCAGCCACTCCATGTTGGTGGTCGGCGGCGTGGGGCGGCCGAGAAACTTCCCGTAAAATGCGTCGATGTCCAACACGCCCACGCGATCCATGCCCGTGGCGCGGTAGGTGCGCGGCTTGAGACCCTTGAAGTCCTGCGGCAGGCTGCGATAGATGCGCTGGGCCTGGGGACCGAGCATCTCATAATCGTCATGCGTCAGCCACACGCAGAAGGACGGGCCGTAATCGTGGTCTGCGGAGATCTTGTCGTCATAGCCGTAACAGTCGGAGCCTTCGCCCACCAGACCGAAGGCAAAATCGTCGACATAGTCGGGCAGCTCCCGCTCGAAGGCAGGGCGGCCGCAGGTGCGGTAAAACGCTTCGGCAACCTCGAGCGCCTTTTCCGGCAGCTGCAGGCACTGCTTGATCTGCATGAAATGCACCTCTTTTTTTCATTTTGTCCGCGCGGCACAGCCGGCGGCGTAGATTCTGCAGTCATTATACCAAATCGTGCCTGCGCACGCAACGGTCTTTTCCGCCGCAAGCACAGCAAATGCGGAAAAACCGCGTCTCACCGCTCCTGGATCTCCTTCCCGCTGAGATGCTCGATCTCGATCACATACAGCTGTGCGGCCGCGCCGGAGGCCGCCATTTCCTGCTCGATCAGCGCCTGGTCCGGATAATACTTCCCGGCAAAGCGTCTCAGCAGCGCCAGCGTCTCCGGGCTGCTCTCCGGCAGGCTGCACCGGCCGAATACGACGACGCTCTGCACGAACGGCGCCCACGCCTCCTTCCGCACAGTCTCATTGCCGTAAACCGTGAAGCACACCTTGTCGCAGGCCCGGATGGCGTCGGCCTTATGCCCCACGCGCGCCCCGTGAACATAGATCCGGTGCGCTTTCTCGTCGTAAAAATAATTGACCGGGATCGCATACGGATAGCCGTCGTCTCCGTTGACGGCCAGGATCCCCCGGCGGGCGGTGTGAAGCAGCTGTCTTGCCGCGTCCTCATTAATCGCCCGGTTCTTTCTTCGCATTGGTCTGAACACGCTCTCGCCTCCCTGTCGCGCTTCTGTTTTCTGATTTTCATATGGAAAACGCCTGGAAAATTCTCTGATTTTCCAGGCGTTCTGTTCGTATTCAGGCAAGCCGGCCTTCCGCGCCGGCACGCCGGCGTCAATCGGCGTTTTCGCCGTCTGCTTCCTCGTCCTCGTCGGGGTCGTAATCGAAGTCGAACTCGAGGTCTTCCCCGCACTTCGGGCAGGGGATGCTGCCGAGGGCGAGCACGTCCTCATCGACGGTGATGGTCTCGCCGCAGGCCGGGCAGGTAACCTCATAGAAGACCGGCTCCTCGCCGTCCTCTTCGTCCTCGTCCTCATCCTCATCCTCGTCGCCGCAGCAGCAGGAGGAACCGCAGCAGCCGCGCAGGTCGTCCTCCTCGTCGCCGCAGAGGATATCGCCGACCTCGTCGAGGTCAACGCCGAGCTGCTCGACCTCCTCGGACAGGGAGAACACGCTGTCCTCAATGTCCTCCAGATCGGAGGCAAGCTCGCCCAGAATGTCGATGATGCAGGAGAGCACGCGGCCGCTCTTGGAGTCGTCGAGCATGCCCAGACCGTCGGCCAGGCCCTTCAGGTAGGCCGCTTTTTCCTTCGTGGTCATAAAAAGCTCCTTTCCGCGCAAACGGTTTCGGCAAATACTCAGGCCTTGGCGCGCTCGAGATACTCGCCCGTGCGGGTGTCGATCTTGATGCGGTCGCCGGGGTTGATAAACAGAGGCACCTTCACCTCTGCGCCGGTCTCGAGGGTGGCGGGCTTGGTGACGTTGGTGGCGGTGTTGCCGGCAAAGCCGGGATCGGTCTCGGCCACCTCCAGCTCGACAAAGGTGGGCGCTTCGACGGCGAAGACTTTGCCCTTGTAGGCGGAGACGGTGCAGACCATGTTTTCCTTCACAAAGCGGAAGCCGTCGGACAGGATGGACTTGTCGATCGGCTCGAGCTCGTAGGTCTCCGGATCCATGAAGTAATACAGGTTGCCGTCGGCATAGCTGAATTCCATGTTGCGGCGCTCGACGTAAGCATTCTCAAACTTGTCCGTCGGAGAGAACGAGGTCTCGACGACGGCGCCGGTGATGACGTTGCGGATCTTGGTGCGGACAAACGCGGCGCCCTTGCCGGGCTTGACGTGCTGGAACTCGACGACCTGCATGACCTTTCCGTCCATTTCGAAGGTGACGCCGTTTCTGAAATCGCCAGCAGTGATCATAAATACAATCCTCCAGTATATTCAGACCAGGGCTGCCGAACTGCGCGCGCCAGCCGGAAGGTCCAATTGTTTCACATCATTTTACAATACCCCTGCACATTTTGCAAGAAAAACTTGCGTACAGCGGCAAAAGCCCTTACAAAACCAGCAGCTGCTTCGGCGAGCCGGTGAGATCCTCAGCGCCCTCCGGACGCAGCACGATGACGTCCTCGATGCGCACGCCGAATCTTCCGGGCAGATACACGCCCGGCTCGGCCGAGATGACGGCCCGCTCGGGCATCGGCGTTTCATTTGCCGGCGAGGCGTTGGGCGATTCGTGGATCTCCAGCCCCACGCCGTGGCCGAAGCCGTGGCCGAAGTATTCGCCCAGGCCCGCCGCGTCCAGCACGGCGGCGGCCGCCTCGTGGACGGCGCGGCCCGTCACGCCCGGCTTTGCCGCGGCGATGCCCGCCTTCTGCGCGGCCAGCACGGTGTGGTAGACCTGCTGCATCTCGTCGGTGGCGTGCCCGATGGCGACGGTGCGCGTCATGTCGGAGCAGTACCCCTGATAAACGCAGCCGAAGTCCATCGTCACGAAATCGCCGTCACGCAGCGCGCGCTGCCCCGGAACGCCGTGCGGCATACTGCTGCGCTCGCCGGAAACGACGATGGGATCGAACGACACGCGCTCGGCCCCGCGGCGCAGCATGCGGTAGACCAGCTCCGCAGCCGCCTCCTGCTCGGTCATGCCCGGGCGCAGGATGTTGAGCATCTCGGAGAAGGTCTCGTCTGTGATCCGCTGTGCGGCGCGCAGCGCGGCCAGCTCCCCGTCATCCTTGCTCTGGCGCAGCGTATCCGGCACATCCTGTCCCGGCAGCAGCGTGCGCCCCGTGCTCTCACACAGGCGCTGCCACGCCGCGTGGCTCAGCCAGCGCTCCTCCGCGCCGACGGCCTTCGCCCCCTCGGCGTCCAGCACGGCGCGGATGCGCGCGCGCATGGGGCGCGCCCGGTCGACCAGCTCCACCTGCGCACCGTGCACCGCGGCGCCCGCCGCCTCGATATACCGGCTGTCGGTGAAGAACCACGCGCCGCCGCGCGTAACGACCACGCCCCCGTCGGACGAGGCAAAGCCCGTGGCATAGCGGCGGTTATGCGGCGAGAGGAGCACGAGCGCGTCCAGCCCCGCGCCCGGCAGCGCCGCCTGAATGGCTGCAATGTGTTCCATATACTTCCCAGCTTTCGTTTCGCTTTTTTCAGCAGGCCTCCGTTGCCTGCGGGTGCTTCCGTCGGTAGGCCGCGCGCCACGGGGCCTCACACAGATACCGCAGCGCCAGAAACGGGTTCCGGATGCAGATCGGCCGTACCATCACCGACCGGCACCCGCACCTTCGGGCACAGCGGATGTCGCTGCGGATCTGATCGCCGATCACCGCGGCCTGCTCCGGGCGCAGACCGCACCGGCGCAGGATCTCGCGCAGCCCCTCCGTCCGGGGTTTTTTCGCCCGCCCGATATACGGACAGCCCAGCGCCGCGGCAAACAGAGCCGGACGGTTTCCGCGGTTGTTGGAGAGAATATACAGCTCCAGCCCCGCCGCACGCATCCGCGCGGCCCAGGCCAGCAGCTCCGGCGACGCCTCGTGGATGTGATAGGGCGAGATGGTATTGTCCACGTCCAGCACCAGCAGGCGCACGCCCTGCTGCAGAAAGTATTCCGGCTCCAGTTCGTAAATATCCCGGGCCATGCGGTCGGGGAGCGTCATCATACGGCTGCAAGCGCTCCTTCCAGATCCGCCAGAATGTCGTCGATGTCCTCCAGGCCGACGGACAGGCGCATCAGGTCCGGCTTGACGCCGGCGGCGGCCAGCTCCGCGTCGTTCATCTGGCGGTGCGTGGCGTTGGCCGGGTGGAGGATGCAGGTGTGCGCATCGGCCACATGCGTGGCAATGATGGCCAGGCGCAGCTGCTTCATGAAAGCCTCCGCGCCCTTACGGCCGCCCTGCACGCCGAAGCACACCACGCCGCACGAGCCGTTCGGCAGATACTTCTGCGCCAGCGCATAGCTCCGGTCGCCCGGCAGCGACGGGTACTCCACCCACGTCACCTTCGGGTGCTGCTGCAGAAACTCCGCCACGCGCATGGCGTTTTCACAGTGGCGCTGCATGCGCACGTGCAGCGACTCCAGCCCGAGCGAAAGATAAAACGCGCTCTGCGGCGAAGCGGTGCTGCCGAAATCGCGCATGAGCTGCGCAGTGCACTTGGTGATGAACGCGCCGCCCATACCGAACTTTTCGGCATAGGTGATGCCGTGATAACTCTCGTCGGGCGTGCACAGGCCGGGGAATAGATCGGCATGCGCCATCCAGTCGAACCGGCCGGAGTCGACGATGCAGCCGCCGACGGCGGAGGCATGTCCGTCCATGTACTTGGTGGTGGAGTGCGTGACGATGTCCGCGCCCCATTCGATCGGACGGCAGTTGACCGGCGTGGGGAATGTATTGTCCACGATGAGGGGCACGCCGTGGCGGTGCGCCGCGGCGGCAAAGCGCTCGATATCCAGCACCATCAGCGCAGGATTTGCCACCGTCTCGCCGAAGACGGCGCGCGTATTGGGGCGGAAGGCAGCCTCCAGCTCCGCGTCCGTGCAGTCGGGCGCGACGAAGGTGGCCTCAATGCCCATGCGGCGCATGGTGACGGCGATGAGATTATAGGTGCCGCCGTAAATGGCGGAGGAGGCGACGATGTGATCTCCGCAGGAGCAGAGATTGAACAGCGCGAAGAAGTTGGCCGCCTGACCGGAGGAGGTGAGCATTGCAGCCGAGCCGCCCTCCAGCTGGCAGATACGCGCCGCCACCA
Organism: Clostridiales bacterium; assembly: GCA_022768185.1. GTDB lineage: Bacteria > Bacillota > Clostridia > Oscillospirales > Oscillospiraceae > JALEMS01. The sequence goes on from JALEMS010000050.1 coordinate 18,621, forward strand.
GATCACAGGTGGGATTCTGCAGACGGCTGTAAAAATACCCGGAGGCCTCCAGGTCGAACAGCTTTCCCATGTCCTCGCTGGTGTCGTACTTGAATGTGGTGCTCTGGATGATGGGGATCGAGCGCGGCTCGCCGTTCTTCGGCGTGTAGCCGCCCTGGACGCAGAGCGTCCCCGTTTTGCGCTTCATGGCAGATTCTCCTTTTCGGTATTGACGTCCTCCTCCGGCCGGAGCCGGGGGAACCGGACGGTAAAACAGGTTCCGTGCGGGGTGCGCGCCTCGGCCGTGACCGTGCCGCCGAACTGCTGCACGGTGTCATGCACGATCGACAGGCCGAGACCCGCACCGCCCGTGGCGCGTGAGCGCGCCTTGTCCACGCGGTAAAACCGCGAGAAGATGTGCGGCAGATCCTCCGGTGGGATGCCGATCCCGTCGTCCTCGACGACAAGGCACACCCGGTCGCCCGCTGCGTACAGGCGAATGCGCGCCTGCCCGCCGGGCGTATTGTATTTGATGGCGTTTTCCACCAGATTGAACACGATCTGATGCAGCCCGTCCTCCGTGGCGCGGATGCGGCAGGAGCCGGACAGCTCCGCGTTCAGACGGACGCCGCTGGACTGCGCCAGCGGGCGCAGCAGCGTCAGCGCCCGGTTGACCACCACAGCCGGGTCGACCGCATGGAAGTCCACAGACGCGGCGCTGTCGAGCCGCGTCAGGCTCAGCAGCTTCTCCGTCAGCCGCTGCAGGCGCTCGGCCTCACAGCTGATGTCGCCGGCGAATTCACGCATCGTGGCCTCGTCCATATGCTCGCTCTGGCAGACGCTGTCGGCCAGCAGGCGGATGGACGCCAGCGGCGTTTTCAGCTCGTGTGAGGCGTCGGCCACAAAGCGGCGGCGCGCCTGATCGGTCTCGCGCAGGCGCTGGGTAAGGGTGTTGAAATCCGCGGCCAGCTCCGTCAGCTCGTCGCGCCCGCGGGGGGGAAAGCTGTAATTATAGTCGCCCTCGCCCACCACGCGCACCGCCTCGGACAGCTCGCGGATGCGCGCAGTCAGCGCGCGGCTGAGCAGGTAGAGCGTCCCGAAGGCCAGCAGCCCGATGCCGAGGCTGTACAGGCGCAGGTGGCCGGCCAGCGTACGCACGAACGCGCCGCGCTCGGCGTCGTAATCCAGCAGGTACACCGCCCCCAGCGTCACGCCGCGGCTGCGCACCGGCATAGCCATGCTGCTGCAGAAGGCGTCTCCGGTGTACCGGCTGCGGAACACATCCTTGCCCTCCAGCGCGCGGGCAATGTCCGCATTCTGGCTGTCCATGCGCGGCTCGTCGGTGCTGTAGAGCGGCTCGCCCTGCGCATCCGTCACCGCGACGTAGGCCAGATCCACGTCCAGCAGGCCGATGATCTGCCCCACGCCGTCGCCGGTGAGCGTCTCCAGGCCGCCCAGTGTCGTGGACATCACCGAGGCCTGGCTCGCCAGCGCGCTCTGCTTGGACGTGAAGACCACGTTGCGCGACTGTATCACCGGATAGGTGTTCACCACCACCAGAAAAACCGCCAGGATCAGCCCCAACGCGCCGAAGAGCTGTGCCTGCACGCCGACGCGCACCCGCGCCAGCCGCCCGGCCAGCTTACTGCGGAATGCTGTCATACGCATCCGTGAAATAATAGCCGACGCCCCATTTCGTGATGATGTATTCCGGCTTGGCCGGGTCCCGCTCCAGCTTTTCGCGCAGACGGCGGATGTGTACGTCGACGGTGCGGATATCGCCCTGATAATCCGCGCCCCAGATCAGATCGAGCAGGCGCTCGCGTCCGAACACCTTGCCCGGCGAGCGCATGAGCAGCTCCACCAGGTCGAATTCCTTCACCGTCAGCTCCACCGGCGTTTCCCCGGCCATGGCGGTGCGGCGCTCCGGGTCGAGCATGATGCGCCCGCGCCGCACCAGCCCCGGCCGCTCCTGCCCGGGCCTGCCGCACATGGTCGAGCGGCGCAGCAGCGCGCGCACACGCGCGCGCAGCTCGAGGATGTTGAAGGGCTTGGTAACGTAATCGTCCGCCCCGCATTCAAAGCCCATGAGCTTGTCGGCGTCCTCGCCGCGCGCGGTGAGCATAATAATCGGCACGGTGGAAAACTCGCGGATGCGCAGGCAGGCCTGCAGCCCGTCCAGCTCCGGCATCATCAGATCCAGCAAAATGAGGTCATATTCTTCCGTGCGCGCCCGCTCCACAGCCGTTTTTCCGTCGTAGCAGGCGTCGACCTGGTAGCCCTCGTTTTCGAGGTTGAACTTGATCCCCTTGACCAGCAGCTGCTCATCGTCCACAACCAGAATTTTCATCGGTATGCTCCTTTCCTCCGCGTTCTGCGCCGATACGCCTTCTTTCCGGCGTCCCGGATGTACGCTGCAGGCATACATCCGGCGCTGCTTGTTTTTCCCTATTGCTTTTCCGGGAAAACATCCCTATAATTGAAGAGATAGTCGGCGCTGCGGCGTACCCGTGCGGCGCTGCCGCGCGTCGATTTTAAAATCATGCTCCATCATATCACAGATCAGGGAGAATGGAATGAAAAAAATAAAATTTTTCTCATTTTTATTGGCCGCGTGCCTGACCGTCGGCCTGCTGGCCGTTCCGGCCTCCGCGCTGAACGATCCGGACGTGCGCGCCAAGGCGGTCCTGCTGGCCGATCTTGACAGCGGCATCGTCTATTATTCCAAAAATGAAAACCAGAAGGTCTACCCCGCCAGCCTCACCAAGATCATGACCGTGCTGCTGGCCGTGGAGGCCATCGAGGCCGGCGAGGTCTCGCCCTACGACGAGGTCACCGCCTCCAGCACCTGCACCTTCGATATGATCGAGGGCGCCAGCACCGCCAACATCCAGCCCGGCGAAACGATGACGCTGGAGAATCTGCTGTACTGTGCGCTGATCTCCTCGGCAAACGAGGCGTGCAACATCATCGCGGAATACATCGACGGCTCGGTCTCCAAGTTTGTCACACATATGAACCGCCGCGCCGAGGAGCTGGGCTGCGAAGGCACCCATTTTGCCAACACCCACGGCCTGCCGAACGACGATCACTATACCACCGCGCACGACTTTTATCTCATCTCCGCCGAGGCCGTCAGCCACAGCCTCTTCATGGAGATCTGCGACACCCCCACCTTCACCGTCCCCGCCACCAATGTTTCCGAGGCGCGCGTGCTGCAGAGCACAAACGGCCTGATCAACGAAAACTCCGAATACAAAAACTATGTCTACCCCTACGCCCACGGCGTCAAGACCGGATATACCGAGGCCGCCGGATACTGCCTGGTGTCCACCGCGCAGAAGGACGATATCCGTCTGATCGCCGTCGTCCTGGCCAGCCCCTCCGTGGAAAACGCCGACGGCACGATGGACTATTATAATTTCATCGACTCCGTCACGCTCTACAACTGGGTCTTCAACAACTTCAGCCGCATCGACATCGTCTCCGACAGCGAACTGGTGGCCGAGGTGCCGGTATCCATGGGCGAGGGCGCCGATTCCGTCCCGCTGCGGCCGAACGCCGCGCTCAGTGCGCTGCTGCCGTCCGACAGCGCCACGGATAATTTTGAGCGCAGCATCACCATTTACAGCGAAGCCGTCGGCGAAACGCTCACCGCCCCTGTCAAGGCCGGCGAGCTGCTCGGCGAGATGACCGTCTCGCGCGACGGCGTGGTTTACGGTACGGTGCCGCTGGTGGCCTCCGTGTCGGTCGACCTGGCGCGCAGTGAGTACGTCCGCTCCAAAATTGCCCACACGCTCACCCGCCCCGCGGTCATCATCGTGCTGCTGGTGCTCGTGGCGCTGCTGGCCGTTTACATCTGCCTGATCCTGCGCTACCGCGCCAACCGCAAGCGGTATCTTGCCGCCGCGCGCCGTGCCCGTGCAAAGCAGGCCCAGCGCCAGCGGGAGCAGGATGCGCAGGCCGTTTTCGGCACGCAGCCGCAGCAGGCCGAAAAGCCGTCGCGCCCGGCGAAGCAGAAAACCGCCTCGGCTGTACAGGCCATGGAGCACGATCAGGCCAGGCGCGATTATTTTGAAGAGATCTTCGGCCAGAAGAAATAAGCTGGTTTTCCGCTCCTTCATCATTACGCACACCGCAGCGCGGCGGCGTCTGCCAGAGATGCCGCCGCGCCGCTGCTTCCGGAGCCGCCCGCGGCTTCGGCCACCCGATTGTCCGCCGTCCCCTTGCCGCATGCGCGGCCCGTCTCATCAGGAGTGATCCAAATGAATTCTGTTCTCCGCAAAGCGCTTTCCCTGCTGCTCGTTCTCACACTGTGCGCCGGAGCCGCGCTCCCCGCGCTGGCAGACGGCGGCCGCCTGCTCTACGGCAACACCACCGAGCTGACCGACGGCTTTTCCTACCGTCACGCCATCGCCTACAACGCCGCCGGCAAGCTGCTCGAAACCCACACGCTCACCGTCTCGCCCGACAGCGCGGTGCAGCCGATCGTCATCGCCTGCGACACCATCTACGGCGGCATGACCCTCAAGCAGGCCGCCGCCTGGGCCGAGGGCCTCGGCTACAACGTCGTGGCCGGCGTCAACGCCGACTTCGGCTACTGGAGCACCCGCATTCCCTGCGGCATGGTGGTGGAAAACGGCGTATACAAATCCAGCCCGGACACCAACAGCGTGCTGGCCTTCGGGCCGGACGGCGCGTTTCTGTCGCTGGCCCCCACCGTCACCATCTCGCTGCAGCCCGAAACGGGCGACCCGATCACCCTCACCCACTTCAACAAGACCCGCACAGCCGACGGCCTGTATCTTTACAGCGAGCACTTTTCCACCGTCTCCACCCGCACCAGCGGCAGCGGCTGGTTTGTCCGTCTCAGGATCGAGGACGGCACGCTCTCCGTCGGCGGTACAGTACGCCTGACGGTGGACTCCGTCCTGCAGAGCGATCAGGCCCAGCCGATCGGCGCTGGCTATCTCGTACTTACCGCACAGGATGAGGCAAACCTCGAGTCCGTCTGCGCGCGCTTTGCCCCGGGCGACGAGATCACGCTCACCGTCACGCCCAGCGATGAGCGCCTGACCGACGCCGTCTGGGCCACCGGCTACGGCAACACGCTCGTTTACGACGGCGCGCTGTACTACCCCGACGGCTGGGAAGCCTCCATTGCCGGCGTCAACCCCCGCACCGCTGCCGGCATCCGGCCCGACGGCACGCTGCTCGTGCGCGTCGTCGACGGGCGCAGCAGCGCCTCGGCGGGCCTGACGCTGATGGACCTGGCCCTTCAGCTGATGGACGAGGGCTGCACCTATGTCGCCAACCTGGACGGCGGCGGTTCCTCGGCCATGGGCGTGCGCCGTGCAGGGGACGACACCGCGCAGATCGTCAACGTCCCGTCCGACGGCTCGCTGCGCTCGTGTCCGTCCTTCCTGCTGTTTGCCGCGCCGGCGGACTCCGACGGGCAGGCCGCGCAGCTGTTCGCCGCCGAGGACGGCATATTCGTTCTGGCCGGCTCACACGTGCCGCTGCACTATCTGGCCACCGATTCGGCCCTGCGCACCGCAGACGCGCCCGGCGACGTCACCGCCCGCTCCAACGGACTGGGCAGCGTGACGGACGGCGTCTATCAGGCCGGCAGCACCGGCGGAGCCGACGTGCTGACGCTCACCTCCTCCGCCCGCGGCCTGACCGGCACGGCCACCCTGCACATCATCTCCCGCGTGGACACCCTGCGCGCGAAAGACGCCGTCACCGGCCGCTGGGCCGCCTCCTCCGTCAGTCTTGACCCCGGCGAGACGCTCTCGCTCTCGCTCGTGCCGGGCTGTCTCGGCCGCAGCGTGGTCTTTGATGAGGACGCTGCCGTCTGGAGCGTCGAGGGCGAGGCCGTCACCATGACACAGCCGGGCGTCTTCACCGCCTCCGGCCAGCCCGGCAGCAGCGCCACCGTCACCGGCACGCTCGGTGGCCGCAGCGTCTCCGTCAAGATCTCCATTCCCGTCGCATTCACCGATATGGCCGGCCACTGGGCCGCCGAATACGTCGAGCGTCTGGCCGATTCCGGCGTTGTCTCCGGCACCACGGATACGACCTTCAGCCCCGAGGCCGCCATGCGCCGCTGCGACTTTGTCCTGATGCTCTGGCGCGCCGCAGGCCGTCCGGAGGCTTCCGCGCCCTGCAGCTTCACCGACGTGCCGGCCGACGCTTACTATGCCGCCGCCGTCGCCTGGGCGCAGCAGGCCGGCGTCGCGCAGGGCAGCGGCGATGCGTTTGACCCGCTCGGCCAGCTGACGCGCGAGCAGGCCTTCACGCTGGTACGCCGCGCCTTTGACGCGCTGGACGTCGCCGCACCGGAAAATGCGCCCGCTCTGGCCGAGCGCTTTGCCGACGCCGCCGACGTGGCCGACTGGGCCGTCTCCGCCGCTGCGGATCTGGCCGCGATGGACGTTGTCTCCGGCGACGGAGCAAGCCTGCTGCCGAAAGCCGGCCTCACCCGCGCGCAGATGGCCAAGATCCTCTGCCTCGTGCTGGACGCGCGCAAATAAAGCCCTTTTCCTGTCCTTTCATTCCGCTCCCGCCGCCCTGCGGCGGGAGCTTTTTCCCGCGCGTCGCCGAATACATGAAAAAACAAAAAAGGGGGTTGACCGCGGGCGCACGCTCTGTTATACTTCCGTTTTGGAAATGACATCTTTAAGCCGGTACCGTGCTGCCGGCAAGGCGTCCGAATAGGTTCTTCATGCGCGTTCGGGTAACGAGCCTTGTCTGCACACAGCAGGCAGGGCTTTTTTGCTGCAAGGGAGGGGTTGACATGCAGCAGCTTCGTCAAAAGGCGCAGATCATGGACGGGAGCGCGCTTTCACGTGCGCTCATGCGCATGTCCCACCAGATTGTGGAAAAAAACCGGGGCATACAGGATGTCTGTCTGGCCGGAATCCTGCGCCGCGGCGCCGTTCTGGCTGAGCAGGTGCAGCGCAACATCGAGACCATCGAGGGCGTACGCATCCCCTGCGGCAGTCTGGACATCGGCTTTTACCGGGACGATCTGTCCCAGCTGGCCGAGGCTCCGCTGCTGCGCCGGTGCGAGCTGCCGTTCGACGTCACGGGGAAAACCATTGTGCTGGTAGACGATGTGCTCTACACCGGGCGCACCACCCGCGCCGCCATCGAGGCGATCTTCACCGCCGGACGGCCCCGCGCCATCCAGCTGCTGGTGCTGATCGACCGGGGGCACCGGGAACTGCCCTTCCGCGCCGACTATGTCGGCAAAAACATCCCCACCTCCCATTCCGAGCTGGTGGAGGTGCGCGTGCCGCCCTACGATGCTGAGACCGGCGTCTGGCTCATGGACATCGCCTGAGCGGCAAACCGCGTTTCCGCAAAAAAGAGAGAAGGAGAATCCATTATGAACCTCATCTACGGCATCCACGACAAGCCCAAGTTCGGTCAGGTCATCCTCTTCGCCCTGCAGCAGCTGCTGGCAATCATGGCCGCCACCATTGCCGTCCCCGCGGTCATCAACGCCGCCTGCGGCACGGCGCTGCCCGCCTCCGCCGCCCTGTTCGGCGCCGGCATCGGCTCGTTCGTCTATCTGCTGTTTACCAAGAACAGCAGCCCCGTCTTTCTCGGCTCGTCCTTCGCCTTCATCGGCCCGATGATTTCCGCCTTCGGCGGCGCAGCCTCCATGGCCGTCGGCTACATCGGCCTCATCATCGGCGCTGCAATGGCCGGCCTCGTCTACGTTGTAATCGCCATCGTCGTCAAATTCTGCGGCGTTAAGTGGATCAACCGCCTCATGCCCCCCGTCATCATCGGTCCGACCGTCGCCATCATCGGTCTGTCCCTGTCCGCCAACGCCATCGGCGACCTGATGAAGAGCAGCGTCGAGGGCGGCTCCACCTACGTAGCCCTCATCTGCGGCCTCATCACCCTGGCCGTCACCATGCTTGTCTCTACCTACAGCAAAAAGGGTCTGCGTCTGATCCCCTTCATCGTGGGCATTCTCGCCGGCTACGCCGCCGCCTCCATTTTCAGCCTCATCGGCCGCATGACCGGCAACGGCGCGCTGTGCGTCATCAACTACAGCGCCTTCAAGGATTGCGGTCTGTTCGCCATGCCGGACTTTACCTTCCTGCTGGGTAAGGAAGCCTTCGGCCAGATCACCCCGACCTACCTGCTCACCCTGTTTGCCGCCTACGTTCCGGTCGCCTTTGTCGTCTTCGCCGAGCACCTGGCCGACCATAAGAACCTCAGCTCCATCGTCGGCGTCGATCTGCTCGAAACCCCCGGCCTCACCCGTACTCTGCTGGGCGACGGCGTCGGCTCCATGGTCGGCGCGATCTTCGGCGGCTGCCCGAACACCACCTACGGCGAGTCCATCGGCTGCGTTGCCATCACCCGCAACGCCTCTACCGTCAGCATCTGGGGCGCTGCCGTCCTGTGCATCATCTTCTCCTTCATCAGCCCGCTGATGGCGTTCCTGCAGACCATTCCGAACTGCGTCATGGGCGGCGTGTGCGTGGCGCTGTACGGCTTCATCGCAGTCAGCGGCCTGAAGATGTTCCAGAGCGTCGACCTCAACGAAAACCGCAACCTGTTCGTCGCCTCCATCATCCTCATCACCGGCATCGGCGGCATGGTCGTTTCCTTCGGCGCAGTCGAGATCCGCACCGTCGCCTGCGCGCTGATTCTCGGTATCCTTGCCAACTGCATGCTCAGCAAGGCGCCGAAGCAGGACAAAGAGGAAGTCAAAAACAGCTGAACGATTCCCGCAAATTGTAAAACCGCTCCGCACTTCACGTCAGAAGTGCGGAGCGGTTTCTTTATTCCGTCTCCGGTTCGTCCCGCCGCCTGCGCAGAAAACGCAGCTTGGTCTCGGAGACGAGCACCGAAACGAAGATCAGCGCAAAGCCGACGCACATGCGCACGCTCGGCCGTTCCCCATAGACGAGGATCGAAAACGCCGTTCCGAACACCGCCTCCAGCGTCAGCAGCACCGCCGCCGCGCCCGGCGGCGTATGCTTCTGCCCGGTCACCTGCAGCAGATAGGTCAGCGTGGTGCAGGCCACACAGAGATACGCCACACGAAGCCACACATCGGACGGCACGGCCTGCCGCGGCAGCGCGCCGGTACACAGCACGCACACCCAGCCAAGCACCGCGCATACGGCAAACTGCACCGTCGTCAGCGCCAGCGGGCTGCGCCCCTGCACCGTACGGTCTGTAATCAGGATGTGCAGCGCGAAGAACAGTCCGCTGGCCGCAGACAGGCCCTCGCCCAGTCCGATCGACAGATCGGCCTTCAGGCACACCAGCGCCATACCCGCAACGCACAGCACAGCTGCCGCCGCATTCCACCGATCCGGACGGCGGTGCAGCAGCAGCCAGCTGAGAAACGGTACCAGTACACAGTATGCCGCCGACAAGAACGCATTGACGCCCGGTTCCGTATAAGCCAGTCCCCAGGTCTGCAGCACATAGGCCAGAAACAGCATCACACCCATGACCGCGCCGCCGGCCAGGCCCGGCCGGTCCAGTGCGCGCAGCTGCCGCAGGCCGGCCAGCGCCAGCAGAGCCGCCGCGCCCGTAAAACGCACCGCCAGAATCAGCAGCACCGGCAGCGTGTCGAGTGCATCCTTGAGCACAACGAAGGACGTGCCCCAGATCAGCGTGGTGAGCAGCAGGCAGCCGCGGCCGAAGAGCCAGTCTCTTTTTTTCATCCGGGCCTTCCCATTACAGCTTCCTCATATGCTGCGCCGCCACGCGGAGCATCATGCGCTTGACGCCGGCCTTGTCGAAGTGCACCTCGGCCAGATAGTCGCGTCCGACGGGTGTGACGGCCGCCACGACGCCGCAGCCGAAGGCACGGTGCTCCACCCGGTCGCCGACATGGAAGTCGGACGGCGCGGCCGACGCCGTGCCCGGCGTGACGACGGGTGCCACCGGCGGGCGCACCGCGTGCGGCGCGGGGGCGGGATGCGCGGCGCGGCGCGGCGCGGCCGCGGGAGCCGGGCGGCGCTCCCAGGTGCTGCCGGCTTTGACCAGGTGCTCGTCCGGGATCTCTTCGACAAAGCGCGAGACATGGTTCGCCGTCGTGCGGCCGAAGAGCATGCGCTGGCGGGCGCAGGTGAGATACAGCCGGCGCTTTGCACGCGTCATGCCGACGTAGCAGAGCCGGCGCTCCTCCTCCATCTCCTCCGGCTCGCCGATGGCGCGCATGCCGGGGAACAGCCCCTCCTCGGCCCCGGCCAGAAACACCGTGGGAAATTCCAGGCCCTTGGCCGCATGCATGGTCATCAAAACGGCGCAGTCGGCCGATTTGTCATAGTTGTCAATGTCGGTATACAGGGCCACCTCGTCGAGGAACGCGCCCAGCGAGCCGTCCTCCGACTGCTCGATGAAGGCGGCGATGTTCGTTTTCAGCTCGCGGATGTTCTCCAGCCGGTTTTCCGCCTCCTCGCCGCCCTTTTTTTCCAGTGCGGCAACGTACCCGCTCAGCTCCAGCACACGGTCGTACAGCTCGTCGGCCGGCAGCAGCGCCGCCAGCTCGCGCAGCTGCACAATCAGATCGGCAAACTGCAGCAGCTTTCCGCCGGCGCGGGCCAGCTCCGGATACTGCCCGGCGTGGGACACCACCTCAAACAGCGGCACGTCCTCCTGCATGGCCAGCGTGCGCGCCGTTTCCAGCGTTGTCTGGCCGATGCCGCGCGGCGGGGTGTTGATGATGCGCAGCAGGCGCTCGTCGTCGGCGGGGTTGCGTACCACGTGCAGATAGGACAGCAGATCCTTCACCTCGGCGCGATCGTAAAAGCGCATGCCGCCGATGATGCGGTAAGGCACGCCGGCGCGCTTGAAGGCGTATTCAAACTGGTTGGACTGCGCGTTCATGCGGTAGAGGACCGCATGGTCGCGGAAGGCTCCTCCGGCCGCCACAGCGTCCATGATCGTTGTCGCGGCAAAGCGCGCCTCATCGCTCTCGTTGTCCGCGGTGTAAAGCGTCACCGGCTCGCCGTCGCCCCGGTCGGTCCACAGCTGCTTGCCCTTGCGTCCGGTGTTGTGCGCGATGACGGCGTTGGCCGCGGCAAGTATGTGTCCGGTGGAGCGGTAATTCTGCTCCAGACGGATGACGCGCGCGCCGGCAAACTGCCGCTCAAAGGACAGAATATTTTCGATCGTCGCGCCGCGGAATTTGTAGATGCTCTGGTCGTCGTCGCCGACGACGCAGATGTTGCCCTGCTCGCCGGTGAGAAGGGACGCCAGACGGTACTGCAGCTGGTTGGTGTCCTGATATTCATCAATGAGAATATAGCGGAACTTGCGCCGGTAAAACGCGCGCACCTCCTCGTGCTCCTCAAGCAGGCGCACGGTGAGAAAGATCAGATCGTCAAAATCCATCGCCCCGGCCTCGCGCAGACGCTTGGCGTACAGCTCATAGACCTGCGCGATTTTTTTCAGCCGGTAGTCGCCGGAGGCCTGCGCCATGGCGGCATAGGCAGCCGCGTCCTTCCCTTCGTCCTTGGCGCGGCTGATGGCCGAGAGCACGGCCTTGTACGGAAACTGCTTGTCGTCCAGATTCAGCTCGCGCAGCACGCGCTTAACGACGCTCTGGCTGTCGGCAGTGTCATAGATCGAAAAGCTTGTGGGATAGCCGAGCTTTTCCGCGTCGCGCCGCAGGATGCGCACGCAGGCCGAGTGGAAGGTTGAGGCCCACACGTCCAGCGCCTGCGGGCCGAGCATGGCCTCAAGGCGGTTTTTCAGCTCGTCAGCGGCTTTGTTGGTAAAGGTAATGGCCAGAATGCGCCACGGCTCGACCGGGTCGAGCGCCGCCAGGCGCAGCGCCTCCGGCGAGGGGCCGGCCTCCAGCACGGCAAGGTCCGCCTCGCATGCGCCGGCGGGCAGCTCGCTGCTGTCTGCGCCGCGCCCGTAGCGCATGAGATTGGCCACACGGTTGATGAGCACCGTGGTTTTCCCGCTGCCTGCGCCGGCCAGGATCAGCAGCGGACCTTCGGTGGTAAGAACCGCCTGCCGCTGCATCTCGTTGAGCCCGGCAAACTGCGAGGCGATCACCGCCCGGCGGGCGCAGACATATCGTTCCGAAAAGCTTTGAGACATGGCTCCTCCTGTTTCCCATACGGTTACGGCGCAGGCGCAGCCCGCCGCCGGACAAAATACAAAATGCGCCGCCTCCGGCAGCAGCCGGCATGCAGCGCGGCGGCCGTCGGTACGGCCAGTTTTCGGTCTACAACGAAAAGGCCCTGTAACCAGATGAGTTACAGGGTTGGCTTCGTCCTGGAGCTGCTACCCAGATTCGAACTGGGGACCTCATCCTTACCAAGGATGCGCTCTACCGACTGAGCTATAGCAGCAATGTGGCGACCCAGAACGGACTTGAACCGTCGACCTCTAGCGTGACAGGCTAGCGTTCTAACCGACTGAACTACTGGGCCGTATGTTGCTTCGTTAATATAACAGATACTGCGATGCTTGTCAAGGATTATTTCCTTTTTTGAAAAATTTTCCCGAAGCAGCAGACGGCCCCGGAACGGTTTTGTCCGTTCCGGGGCCGGGCGCGCCTACCGGATGGAGGCCACGCCGTTGTGCGCCTTGAAAATCATGTAGTTTTTCCCCTCGATGCGCCGCAGCACGCCGCGGCCATGCACACCCAGGCGCACGTCGTCCGCCTCGATGGCCACCAGCTCGTTTTCCCCGTCCGTCCCGACCAGGATGCCCTCGGGCGTAGCAAACCAGTTGATGTCTCCCGACGCCTCCGGCACCGGCGGCAGGGTCGCCTGCCGGGATGCAGCTCCGGCTGCGGGCACGGCGGGGGCCGTCTTCTCTGCGGCAGGCTCCGGCGCGGCCCGGTCCGCAGACGGCTCGGCCGGGGCAGGAGCCGCAGGCTCGTCAGCCTCTGCAACGGCGGACGCAGCGGCCTGCCGCGCAGGCGCCGGAGCCTCTGCCGGCGCGTCGGACGCCTTCTCCTGCTCCGGGGCAGGCTCCTCTGCCGGCTCCGGCTGCCCGGACGCCTCCTCCGGCGCGGCCATCCCGGCCGGCCCGGCAAACCGGAGCTGGCTGGGAAAGCCCGCCAGCGCCGCGCGACTCAGCCGTTTTTTCAGGCGCAGCCTGCCGCCCTCGGGGATCATCACGCCCAGATAGCCCGTTCCCTCCGGCCCGTACACCGCCAGACGCAACAGCCAGCCGGGATCCTCACATTCGGCCAGAAACACCGTCATCAGCCCGTCGCGCGCTACGGTCAGCGTGCCGGTCTGTACCCCGTCGATCAAAATGGGATAGCTGCCCTCCATAAAAACACCTCCGTACAGCATTGCTGTTGGAGCATATGCGCCCGC
>JALEMS010000008.1 GCA_022768185.1 Clostridiales bacterium
TATCGGGATGCGGCATCGCTGTCCGTCTACTGCAAGTACGCCGATATGTACAAAGACAGGACGGAATACGCGGGCGGGCAGGATGAGCTTTCAAACATCACGCTGCAATATGATACGAGCTGGCAGCAGGATGTTGACGCACTGGAGACCCGCGTCAAGGGCTACAAGGCGGAGAAAGATGCAGCCGAGGAAGCCGAGCGTCAACGCATCGCTGCGGAGAATGCTGCAAAGCGGGAGCAAAGTCTGAAAGATCAGTATTCCGGGAAGCTGCCCGTGGATGGTATGCCCGTGAGCTGCTTGAAGTACACGTCACTCGGATCACCCACCAAAACCGAAAAGTGTCAGTTCTATGACAGCATGGATGTCCATAGGCGATACAAAATCCTGTATTGGTATAACAGTGAAGGACAGACCGTAGCATACTGTCACTCTCATCAGCCAAAGGGTGAGTATACAGAAGTCATTTATGCCTTCACTTATTATGAGACGCCCATCGGTCGTCCGAACTCTGCCCCTGCTTGGACGCCGCCGAGTACATCGGGCGGCAGCAATTCCGGAAGTATTCGGGATGACTACGACAATCCAGAAGACCTCTGGGAAGATAACCAAGATTGGTATGAGGACGAGGACGAAGCGTGGGATGAGTGGGAGAATGGCTAGGAGACTATTTTATGGATCTACAACGAGCAAAAGAACTGTTATCCGGCTTGGCAGACGGCGTTGATCCGCTGACAGGCGAGGTTCTGCCGGAGGATCATGTGTGCAACAAGGCTGAAATCATTCGGGCGTTTCACTGTGTTCTGAAATCGCTTCCGGGAAAAACGTCGAAGCCGCAGCCCGAAAATGCGGGCAAACCTTGGAGCGATGTAGACGATGCAGTCCTCTGTCAGATGTTCGATGCCGGAGGAAGCAAAAAGGAAATGTGCGCTTACTTTAAACGCTCGGAGGGTAGCTTAGCCGCGCGTCTGGTGCGGTTGGGGAAGATCTCAGACCGGGCAGAATTCAGAAATAAATGATATGAAAAACGACACCGTATCAAAAGAAATACAATATCAAGAACTGATTGCCGATGTCCAGAAGGCATATCTGTCTGAAAGCCGTGAACTCCGATGGTGCGAGGAATGTAAAGAAATCAATCTATGGGCGTACTGGCAAGGGCGCGGACACTTAGATGCGGATATCATGCTGGTTGGTCAGGACTGGGGCTGCCCTTGGGATACGCCTTCCGTTGCAACCATGAAAAACGTATGCGACATGAACTGCGGGAAAGTGGTAAGCTATATGCGCAGAAATGACAGCATTACAGATAAGAATCTAATTCAGCTATTCCGCACAATTGGCTTTGATATTTTATCTGACGATCCGAAATTGTTCTTTACAAATCTCGTAATGGGCTACAGATTGAAAGGAACGAGTGGCGGTTTCAAAACAGCTTGGGCCAATGCGGATGCGCCGTTCTTTCGCAGATTGGTTGATACCATACATCCGCGTATACTGCTCTGTTTGGGTAAGGATACCTTTCGGTGTACGCTCCGTGCGCTTGGATTGCAGCGGCTACCGGTCATACGAAACTATAATCGATTCATCGAAAGCAGTGAAAATCCTGTTCAAATCCACCTTGGTGATGACGAAACCACGTTTGTTTTTGCGCTTGCGCACTGCGGCGTTATGGGTACGCTGAACCGCAATCGCGGAACAAGCGAAAAAGCATCTCTCAATAAACAGATACAGGATTGGTCAAAAATCACACCTTTTCTCTGCGAAATCTGAGCGCCCTGCAACTCAAATTCTCACTCGCTATAGACAAAGAATACGCGGCCGGCAAATTTGTCGGCCGCGTAATTTTATATTTTTGAGTCGCGAAGCCACTGCTGGAACTCCTCCAGCGAGATGATCTCGCGGTCACATTTTTTCTTTTCTTCTCGGGCTTTCTCGCTCCATGCGTAAAACTGCTCGTCGGTGATGCGCCCGGCCTTGATCCACGCGAAGCGCTTTTTATACTCCTTGCGATACGCCTTGAAGATGGGGTCGTCGGTCTGCTTTTTCGTCCACTGCCGGAACGCGCCGATCTCGCGGCAGCGCTGCTCGCCGTACTTCACGGGGCGCTCGCAATATTGTAATTCCGCAATCCCGTCCAATCACTGAAATAAGGGAGAGCACAAGCGCAAAGGCCGAAATGCCCCGTAGAAGCAGCAGCACATACCATGCGGTAAAGCGTTTCGGGTGAAGCACAAGCGCCGCCGCAAAGGGCAGCACCATCCCGCAAAGCCCGATCAAGGCGCGTTTTGCGCCTCCGATTTTTCCCACTTCGCACAGGACATTTGGCCGGGGCAAGAGATGAAACTCCAGTATTTCTCCACCGAGCAGCAGTGTTGCCGCCCAATGTCCGGCTTCGTGCAGAAGGGGATAAAGAATCCCCGCCGTAAGTAGGCCTACAAGCAGCAAATATGCTGTTTTTTTAAGATCTCTCATTCCAATCTCCTCCAATGGATAGCATGCAAGGAAATTACCGGATTTATACAGCGGGATCAGCGATTTTTACTTACTCAAAACAATCTTGCCGGAATTTGAAGGAGAGAAACGCAAAAGGGAACCGTCAAGGCTCCCTTTTGCATTTAATAATCTGCCGCAGTGTCCTTTTTAAGTTTTCCGCAAGGCTTCTAAAACATCCCCAGCGTTTTGAACAGCAGGCTCCAGCCGAACAGCGTAAAGGTACACAGTGCGCCCGTCCAGACGACGATGTTGCCCGCAAGCGCGGCGTCGCCGCCCATCTGCTGCGCCATGGTGAAGGAATTGGCGGCCGTCGAAGCGCCGAACATGGCAAGCAGCGCGACAAATTCCACGCCGCGGAAGCCCAGAAGTGCGCTGACCGCGAGGGCCAGCCCCGGTATGACGATCAAGCGCCCGACACATGTGACGAGCAGCTCCTTCCAGTGCGCACGGAAGCTGCTGAAGCGGAAAAACGCGCCCAAAAGCACAAGCAGCAGCGGGCTCGCCACCCGCGACAGGTCGCGCACGGCGCGCTCTACCGGCGCGGGCAGGCGCAGCTTCAGAAGCAGGAACACGATGCCCGTCAGGCTGCCGAGGATCAGCGGATTCATCAGGATCCCGAGCAGCAGCCTGACGAACGAGCCGCGTTTGCCGCTGTGCGCCTGCAAAACGATCACCGCCAGCAGATTGTACAGCGGGATGATGATCGCGCCCAGCACGGACACGACCGCCATTTCCTCGCCGCCCATCAGACCCGAGGCAAAGGGCAGACCGATGATGAGATAATTCGAGCGGTAAAGCCCCTGCACGACCACGCCGCGCCGGTCGCGGCGCGGTACCGTCCATGCCGCAAAAAGCCAGCTCAGCACGAAGATCACCAGCACTGCGGCGACCGCGAACACGGTCAGCCGCGGGCGGATCGCCTCGGCCAGACCGGCGGAGTATACATTATAAAAACATAGCAGCGGCATGAAGATGCGGAAGGCGACCGCATTCATCTCCGGCACGCTCTCCTCGCGGATGAGGCGCACGCGCTTTGCACCGTAGCCGACGGCGATCATCAGAAACAGCGGCGCGACCGCGCTGAGACAGAGCGTAAAGGCGTTCATTGCGGCGCGATCGCGTGCTCCGGGCAGAGCAGCGCAAGGTGGCGGGCAAGATGATTCTTCTCCAGCGTTTCATACGCGTCGCGGCAGTCGCGCCAGAGGCGGAACAGGGGCGCGCGCAGCGCGGGATGGTTCAGAATCTTGCCGTAGGTGATGTGCAGGAGCTGACGCGAGGGCACGCGGTCGAGCAGCGTGGGCAGCGCGTCGTCCGGCATGGCTTCGATGGCCGGAACCATGGAAAGCTCCGTGGAGACGTGGTAGTACGCGCGGCACTCGGTGAAAACCTCCTGCGCATAGGCATAGCACGCGCGGAACAGCGCGGGTTCCTTCTGCGCAACCAGCCGCATGGCCTCGAGCCAGCTCGTGCCGGAGGTCTTGGTGTGGAAGCGCTCACCCGTCGCCCGGCCGATTGCGGCAAAGACGGAGAATTTATCCGAGCCGGAGTGAATGCTCAGCTTGTAGCCGAGGGCGTCGGCAATGGCGGCGTGGACGACGATCTCGCGGTCGAACTGCGCAAGGTCGCCGATGTAATCGACACCCTTCTGGAACTCGCCGCAGAAGCGCGGTGCAAGCGTGACGAAGGGAATGCCCGCAAGGCGCAGCTCGTTGGCGACGAAATAGTGCTGCTCGGGCGTGGTGGAAAGGTCGGTCTCGTCCATGCTGATCTCGAAATCGACCGCGCTGCCCTCGATGCAGCGATGGTAAATGTCTATGGCAAAGGCGATGGCCTCGCCGAAGATGGCCTCGGCCAGCGCCAGCGCCTCGGGCGTGAAGCGCAGGCGGTGTGCGCCCACGGCGATCTCGCCGGAGAGATAACGTGCACGGCGCTCGTCGGAGACGGGCGCGGCGGTGCGCTCGCAGTGGATGTGCTCGGAGCAGTCGAGGGTAATCATCGTCACGCCGTCGGCAATGGCGGCGAGAATGTCCTCGGCATTTTTCAGGTGGTCGCCGTCCGCGCCGTAGCCCCGGCGGTAGCCCGCTTTGAGCACCTGAAAGGTCACGTCGGCCAGAACGTCGCGATAGGTGCGGCCGGTGAGGCTCAGCTCACGCATGGATTGCTGCGCCAGCACGGGATAGACGTCGAAGCCTTCGACGGCGCGGATCTGGCCGACGGCCGCAAGGCCGAGGCGGTCGCCGGTGCCGAAGGTGCGCGGCTGCGTCAGCACGCGCTGTGGGCCGCTCCACGGCAGCAGCTTCCACAGGGCGCGGGCGGTGTCGTAGGTCATGGGGATGCGGAAAAGCTCCTCGCCCGCAGGCTCGGCGGGCAGTGGGCAGGTCTTGCCGGCGTAGAACAGGCCGTCCTCCTGCCCGAGGTCGGCGAGGTACAGGCAGCCGCCGGACAGCGCGGTGATGGAGGAGGGATAGGCATTGGCGGGAATTTCGTAGCGCATGATCTTTCTCCTTATTGTGGTATGAAAAAGCTCCGGAGAAGCAGACTTCTCCGGAGGTTTTTGAGGGAAGCTCTGCTTTTTTAGAAAATCAGAAGGATTAAAATCGCCGGCCTCAAATCATTTGAACAGATGAATGTTCTGGTACTGGTAGGCCTTGACGGAGGCAAGCACGTCTCTGTCGTGGTCGGACATCAGCCGCCGCGCCTCGTCGGCGTTGTGCGCGCGGATGGCGTCGAGAATGGCCTCGTGCTGGCGGACGGAGTCGGCAATGCGATCCCGCGTGATCGGCAGGCTGATACGAGTCAGCTTTTCAAAGACCTTTTCCAGAATGCCGAACATCTGCTGGTTGTAGGTCGCGCGGGCGATGGCCAGATGGAACTTTTTGTCCCAGAGGGCGATCTCCGCAATCTCGTCGGCAGGAATGTTGCGGTGATACTCGCTGATGCGCTGCAGCTCGGCAATGACCGTGTCGGTCCGGCGCTGCGCGGCATAGAAGGCCGCCGAGCGTTCCAGCGCCTCACGCACCTCCAGCAGCTCCAGAACCTCGGTGGTGCTGATGCGCGCAACGATAAAGCTGCGGTTCGGCAGCGGTTCGATATAGCCGTCGTAGACCAGCCGACTGAACGCCTCCTTGACCGGTGTGCGGCTGACCTCGATCTGTTGACTGATCTCCCGGATGGACAGGGAATAGCCGGGCGGATAGTCGCCGTCCACGATCTTTTCCAACAGAGCATTATACACATTTTCCGCCTTGCTCGTTGTTTCGGCAAGAACCTCCAAAGTACCCATCTAAAATTACCCCAATCTTAGGAAGCTCTGACGAAATCATCTGCGGCTGAACGGAGAATCTTTTGCTCCCAGCCTTCAGTTCGAAAAATGGGAAATACATACAGTATTCCCACATTTTTCAAACCTTGTTTGGAAGCAAAATCTTTCACCGTCAGCTCTTGCTGATTTCATCAGAGCTTCCTAACGCTTTACTGAATATTATACCGATTTAATCCATGAAAGTCAACGCCGATTCAGCACTTCCGTCAGATACGAGTAACCTTCTGCACCGGTGGCGAGGCCGTCCGGCCCCGGGATGCATTCCAGCGAGATCGTGCCGCGATAGTTGACACGCTCCAGTGCGGCAAACAGCGCCGCAAAATCCAGATGCCCCCTGCCCGGTGCGAGACGGTTGGAGTCGGCCACATGGAAATAGCCCAGCAGATCGCCCGCCGTCTCAATGGCCGCAGGCATGTCCGCCTCGTCGATGTTCATATGGAAGGAATCGAGATGGATGCGGCAGTGCGGCGGCTGCCACTTAGTCAAAAATTCACGCAGCTCAGCGGCCGTGTTGAACAGATTCGTCTCATAGCGGTTGATGACCTCGATGAGAATGGTCTGACTGCGGCTTCCGGCGTATTCGCCCAGAAGGCGAAGCTGTTCGGCAAGCAGACGGTCAAACTCGGGATCGTCCGCGCGGCGGTTGCCCTTGACCCAGCCGAGAATCACGCCGTCGGTCGCCTGAAGCTCGGCGGCGATGTCGATGTAATCGCGCATCTCGGCCATGGCGGCGGCACGGTTTTGCGGGTCGGGAGAGGTGATGCACAGGCCGCGCTCGGTGAAGATTCTTCCCGTGACGATGGCCGAAATGTGCAGTCCCGTCTCCCGCAGAGCCGCCTTGACCTCCCCCATGGGGAAGGTCGGCGCCTCGATAA
Organism: Clostridiales bacterium; assembly: GCA_022768185.1. Taxonomy (GTDB): domain Bacteria; phylum Bacillota; class Clostridia; order Oscillospirales; family Oscillospiraceae; genus JALEMS01. Next base: position 6,691 of record JALEMS010000008.1, read on the forward strand.
CGTGGATCTCCACGGCGTCATAGCCAAGCTCCTTTGCCTGCCGGATGCACTGCGGAAGCTCGCCGCGCAGGACGAGCGGCGCCTCCGGCGCGGCGTGGACGATGGCCGTAATGGCAAGCGGATTGTTCATGGCGATCAATATGCGAGGGTGTAGAGGTGGCGCTCACCGCGCAGCACCGCTTCCACGGCGGCTGGGTCGCGCTGGGTCATCAGCTCCGTGGGCGGAAGCTGACCGGCCGGATAACGCTCGAGGATGTCGTTGACGAGCTTTTCCAGATAGTCCAGCGTCATTTCCACGCCCTTGCGTGCCTTCTCGCCGTCGGCCAGACGGGCATCGCCGATGACGCCCTGCGGCTGCACGATGCACTCCATGGCGGTGGAACCGAGTGCGTTGTACCACTTGATCGGGCCGGTGCCGCGCTCTGCGGAGTTGTTGATGTGGCCTGCGGGCAGCAGCGGGCGCGGATCGACCTTGACGGCTTCTTCCTGACGGATCAGCTCGGGGAACAGCTCCAGGCACCAGCTCTGCTCGACCTCGTCGGCGTGAATAAAGGGTGTCTTGTACGGGCCGCCGTTCTCCTCGGTGTCGAGCTGCTCTTTTGCGCAGTTCCAGAAGTGGGTGTAGAGAATGATGGCGGGCACCTGGAATTTCTTGCCGAATTTATGGATGGCGAGCGGGATGACGTAGTCCTGACCGTGGCCGTTGACGATGATCATCTTGCGGAAGCCCGTATTCCAGAAGCCTGCGAAGACATAGACCAGATAGTCCGCGAGGATTTCCTCGGGAATGATGATCGTGCCCTTCTGGCCGAGATGATGATAGGGATGGGAGCCGTACCAGATGGGCTGCGCGACGGTGCAGCCGGTGGCCTTGGCAACCTGCTCACACAGGCGGGTATCCAGATAGGTATCTTCGCCGTAGGGGGCGCTGGGACCGTGGTTCTCGGTGGAGCCGACGGGGATAAGAATAACGTCGTTCTTCTTCAGGCGTTCTGCAACATCCTTGTTGGTCATGTTCTGGTAATAGATCCCGTTGTTGACCTCCATGTTGCCGCCGGTGGCGGGAAGCTGCCATTTGCTCATACTTGATAAACCTGCCTTTCATGGTCTCGGGCGTCCGGGAGACGGAGCGCTCTTTTATAAAGAATTGAAAATGATTTTGGAAAGCGGCCTGCCGAAACGGCATTTGTATGAATGCCCGTGGCATGCCACCTACCATGATTATAAGCGCCGAAATCGAAATTTCAAGAGGGAAAATGAAAAAATTCTGCGAAAGCCGAAGTTTGTTAAACATGCCTAAATTTTGGGCACGAGATTTGTTCACAATTTTTGACCGAAAACTCTTGATTTTTTGGTGATTAAGACAGATAATGAGTTTGTCAAGTGCTAGAGGGATTTTGAACCCCTCGCTTTTGCGAATGCAAGTGGCATGCCACTAGAATACCACAACATCACACAAGCCGCCCCTCCCGCCGCAAGCGCGGCGGAAGAACCGGAAAGGAGAGCCTGTCCTATGAACAATGAGATGCGCGCGGTCGTGATCCACGCTCCCGGTGAATTTACCGTCGAGACCGTCCCCGTTCCGAAGCCCGGACGCGGCGAGGTGCTCGTCGAGGTCAAGTCCGTTGCGATCTGCGGCTCCGATCCCGGCATTTTTAACGGCAAGGTGCTGCAAAACGGGTGGCCTCCCTACTATCCCTTCACCGCCGGTCACGAATTTGCCGCGCAGGTCGTCGAGGTCGGCGAGGGCGTCGGTTCTCTGAAGGCCGGCGACCGCGTCGCGGGCGAAGCGCACTGCGGCTGCGGCATCTGCGAGAACTGCAAAAAGGGCTTTTACAACCTTTGCCTGAATTACGGCCGCGCAGGCCACCATCACTACGGCCACAACACCCCCGGCTGCTACGCGCAGTATCAGGTCTACGACCAGAAGGCGCTCACGCTCCTGCCGGACAACGTCACTTACGATCAGGGCGCAATGGTCGATACCACCGGCATCGCCTATAACGCGCTGCGCCTTACGGGTGTGGAGCCGGGCGGCTGGACGGTCGTCATCGGCCCCGGCCCCATGGGCATCGCCGCAATGCTGCTGGCAAGCGCCATGGGCAGCCGCACCGTCGTCATCGGACGCGGCCGCCGTCTTGCCCTTGCCGGTGAGCTGGGCGCGGACGTGCTGGTCGATTTTGAAGCCGTCGAGGATCCCGTCGCCGAGGTTCGGCGCATCACGGGCGGCGGCGCACATCAGGTCATCGAGGCCGCTGGCAACGCCACGGCGTATTACGAATCCATTCAGATGGCGCGCAAGGGCGGCCATGTCGCGCTCATCAGCATCCCCGCGCAGGACGGGCAGCAGGCCGCGCTCAAGTCCCTGATTATGAATCAGATCACCCTGCACGGCGTGCGCGCCAACCCCAACTGCTCAAAAACCGTGCTGGACATGATGTCGCAGGGCATCCTGCCGGTGGAGAAAATGATTACCCACCGCTTCCCGCTCGAGCAGATCCACGAAGCCTTTGACACCTTCACCGGCCGCAAGGACGGCGCGGTCAAGGTGGTCGTCCATCCCAACGACTGACGGAGGACACGCCATGAACGAAACCATGCGCGCCGCCGTGCTGCACGCGCCGGGCGATTTCTCCATCGAGACCGTCCCCGTTCCGCAGCCGGGCTACGGCGAGGTGCTTGTGAAAATCAAATCTGTTTCCATCTGCGGCTCCGACCCCGGCATTTTCGGCGGCGCGGTTCTGAAGGACGGTTGGCCGCCGCACTACCCCTTCATCGCCGGTCATGAATTTGCCGGTGTGGTGGAGGTGCTGGGCGAGGGCGTCGCGACCTTAAAGATCGGCGACCGTGTCGCGGGCGAAGCGCACTGCGGCTGCGGCGTCTGCGAGATGTGCAAAAAGGGCCTTTACAATCTGTGCAGAAATTACGGCCGTGCGGGCCATCACCACTACGGCCACGCAACGCCCGGTTGCTACGCACAGTATCAGGTCTATGACCAGAAGGCCCTGACCGTCATGCCCGACAACGTCGGCTTTGACGAAGGCTCCACGGTGGATACCGCAGGCATCGCCTTCCACGGCATCAGCCTTGCCGGCATCGTGCCCGGCGGCTGGACGGCGATCATCGGCCCCGGCCCCATGGGCATCCTGCTCATGCAGATGGCCAAGGCCATGGGCAGCAAGACCATCGTCATCGGCTACAACGACCCCGACCGCCTGCGCATGGCCAAACAGACCGGCGCAGACCATGTGATCGAGACCCTGGAAACGCCCGACGTGGTCGAGGCCGTCCGGGCGCTGACCGGCGGCGCGGGTGCCGACCGCAGCTTTGACTGCGCGGGCGCGGGAGACACGCTGGACAAGGCCATCCGCATGACCGCCTCTGAGGGGCACGTCGCGGTGATCGCCTATCCCAAGCAGACGACCACACAGGAGGCCCTGTATTATATGGTCAAAAACGAGATCACCGTGCACGGCGTGCGCGCCAACCCCAACTGCTCGGCCAGAGTGCTGGGCCTGATGAGCGGCGGCAAGCTGCGTGTCGGTGAGATCATCACCCACCGCTTCCCGCTCGAGCGGCTCCATGAAGCCTTTGACACGTTTGTAAATCATAAGGACGGCGCGATCCGGGTCGTCATCCACCCCAACGGTGAGGAGGAACCAGCATGATCTCTTATATTTTGCAGGAACCGAAGCGGGTCGTTCCCGTTGAGCAGCCCAAGCCCGTTCCCACCGGACACGAGGTGCTGGTGCATGTGAAAAATGTCGGCATCTGCGGCTCGGACATCCACCTGTTCCACGGAACTTACAGTGCGCCGCACAGCTACCCCATGCGCTTCGGCCACGAGTGGTCCGGCGTGGTCGAGGCTGTCGGCGAGGAGGTCAAAACCCTCAAGACCGGCGATCTGGTCACGGGCGACTGCTCCCGCTTCTGCGGTGAATGCCCGAGCTGCCGGAAGGACAGGAACCTCTGCGAGCACATCGAGAAGTTCGGCATTACCATCGACGGCGCGAGCACGGAATACTTCGTCCGCGACGAAAAATACATTTATAAATCTCCCGAGGGTATGAACGAACGCCTTCTCTGCCTGTCCGAGCCGGTCGCGGTCGCGGCGCATCTTCTCTCGAAGGTCAAGCGCATCGTGCCCGAAGGGCTGAGCGAAAAGCGTATCCTCGTGCTCGGCGGCGGCGTGATCGGCATGAGCGCACTGATGCTGCTGATCCACATGGAGGGCTGCAAGCACGCCGAGCTTTATGATCTGGCCGCGTCCCGCACGGCACTGGCCGCCTCCGAGGGCGCGCGCATCCCCACGGCGGACGAGCTGAACCCCGGCGCGGGCAGCGGCGACTATGCCTCGATGTACGCGGCGGCGAAATACGACATTGTGATCGAAACGACCGGCGTCGCGCCCGTCTTTGCCAACGCGCTGAACCTCGTCCGTCCGGGCGGCGTGCTCGGCTGCGTCGGCATGATCGCCAAGGTCGAGATCGCGCAGCGTCTGATCGTCACGAAGTCCCTGACGATCGTCGGCTCCATCGGCGGCACGGGCGATTTCGACCGCGCGATGGAATTTCTGGTCAGGCATCCCGCTGCGGCGGAAAAGCTCATCAGTCATGTCTACCCCATGGCGCAGGTCGAGCAGGCCTTTGCCACCGCGCGTATCCCCGAGGGCAGCATGAAGGTGGTGCTTTCCCTGTGAGCGTGAAAAAACGCCTTGGTTGGATCGGCATTGGCAATATGGGCGCGCCCATGGCTGCGCGGCTGTGCGAGGCGGGCTATGAGATGACCGTCTGCGGCTCCGGCCGCCGGGATCTATCCGGCTATGCCGCGCAGACCGGCGCTTCCCTTGCAAAAAATCCCGCGGAGCTTGCATGCCGCGCCGACGTGATCTTCACGATGATCCCGAACGGCGAAATCCTGCTGGAAATCGCAGAGCAGCTCGCCTCCGTCCCCCTGACGGGCAAAATTCTCATCGATATGAGCACGGTCGATCCCGAGTCCTCGCAAAAGGCTGCGGAAACGGTCGGGCGTGCAGGCGGCAGCTTTCTGCGTGCGCCGGTCACGGGCAGCACGCACTTTGCCAAAACCGGCACGCTGGGCATCATGGTCTCCGGTGAGAGAGCGCTGTTCGAGCAGTGCCTGCCCTATCTGCAGGTGCTCGGAAACCGGCAGACCTACCTCGGCCCCGGCGAGGAGGCGCGTGTGATGAAGCTGCTGATTAACATGCTGCTTGCGCAGGAGCTTCAGGCGCTCTCCGAGGCGCTGGTGCTCGGTCAGAAGCTCGGACTTCCGCGTGCGGAAATGCTTGACCTGATTGCAGACAGCGCGGCGGGCGCGCCGATCTATCAATATAAGAAAGGCACGCTTCGGCAGCGTGATTTCACTCCCACCTCCACAGGCTACAACATGTACAAGGACATGAAGATGGCCATGGCGCTGGCGGCTGCGTCCGGCACCGCAGTCCCCACTGCCGCCGTCACCATGCAGATGTACAACACCCTGATGGCAATGGGATTGGGCCGGATGGACAACACCTCGATCTGTCTGGTCAACGAACGGCTGAATCAACCCTATGCACAACCCACAAACTCAGAAGATTAGGAGGAATCGCCTTGGAATTCAACGAAGAGAACGTCATTCTTCGGATGAAGGGGATCACCAAACGCTTTCCCGGCACGCTGGCGCTGGACCACGTGCAGCTCACCTGCGAGCGCGGGAAGGTACACATCCTGCTTGGTGAGAACGGCGCAGGCAAGTCCACCCTCGTGAAGATCATCTCCGGCGTCTACCACCGCGACGAAGGTTCCATGTGGTACGACGGTAAGGAGGTCAACTTCACCAACGTCCGCCAGAGCATGGACGCAGGCATCAGCATTATCCATCAGGAGCTGAACCTGCTGCCCGAGCGCACCATCGCCCAGAACATCTACCTCGGCCACGAGCCGATGAGGAAGGGCCTCAAGGGCGTTGTGGACTACAAGAAAATGGTTCGCGACAGCCGTGCATTGATGGAAAGCCTCGGCCTGGACATGAACCCCAACACCCTCGTCAAGAAGCTCAGCATCGCGCAGATGCAGATGGTCGAGGTCGTCAAGGCGCTGTCCAAGGAGGTCAAGCTGGTCATCATGGACGAGCCGACCTCGTCTCTGACCAGCCGCGAGATCACCAAGCTCTTTGAGATCGTCGAGCGGCTGAAGAAGCAGGGCGTGGCCATCATCTACATCTCCCACCGCATGGACGAGATCAAGCGCATCGGCGACCACGTCACTGTCATGCGCGACGGCCAGTACATCGACACCGTGAACGTCGCGGACGTCGAGCTGGACACCCTGATCTCCATGATGGTCGGCCGCCGCATCGAAAAGATGTACGAGCGCAACTACAACACGCCCGGCGAGGTCATCTTTGAGACGCGCGACCTTGGCGGCTACCGCTTCCGCAATGTCAATATTTCCGTCCGCGAGGGAGAGATCGTCTCCCTGTCCGGCCTGATCGGCGCGGGACGCACGGAGATTGCCAAGGCCGTCTTTGGCGACGAGCCGATCGAGCAGGGAAGCTACACCCTCTATGGCAAGGAGATCCGCAAGACCACGCCGCGCAAGAGCGTGAAGCAGTCGCTGGGTCTGCTGCCCGAGGACCGCAAGATTGAGGGCCTGGTGCTGCAAATGCCCATCAAGGAGAACCTGACCTCCGCAAGCCTCGGCAAGGTTTTCCGGCGCGGCATCCTGCGCCGCAGAACTGAGGACGAGATCGGCAGAAAGTACGTCAAGGAGCTGCGTATCGCAACGCCCTCTGCCGACAAGCTCGTCGGCGAGCTGTCCGGCGGCAACCAGCAGAAGGTCGTCATCGGCAAATGGCTCGAGACCGGCTGCCGCTTCCTGATCATCGACGAGCCGACGCGCGGCATCGACGTCGGCGCAAAGAGCGAGATCTATCACCTGCTCGACCGTCTGGCGGGCGAGGGCTACGGCATCCTGATGATCTCCTCGGAATTGAGCGAGGTTGTCGGCATTTCCGACCGCGTCTATGTTATGAAGGACGGCGAGATCACGGGCGAGGTTACCAGACCCAACCTGACGCAGGAAGCCATCATGCGCTATGCGGTTGGCGGAGAGGAGGTCACGGCATGAGCAAACTGACGCTGCCGCCCGCACTGCAAAAGGTTCGCCGCGGCTACCAAAAGCTGAACATCCCCGGCATTCTGATCGGAGATATTCTTCTGATCCTGTTTTTCTCCATTGCAACGGATCGCTTCTTCACGAGCTACAACCTGATGCTGATCCTGCGCAACTGCTGCACGCTGCTGCTCACCTCCACCGGTCTGACGCTGGTCATTCTGATGGGAAAGAACGATATATCCGTCGGCTCGACCGTCTCAATGGCAGCCGTTGTGGTGGCGCTGCTGAATCAGGCGGGCATGCCCACGGTGCTGGTCATCCTCATTCCGCTTGTGATGGGTCTGGCCATCGGCGTGTTCAACGGCGTGCTCGTGGCAAAGCTGAAATTTGACTACTGGGTTGTCGCCTTCGCCAGCATGAGTATCTTCGCAGGCCTTGCGCTGGTGCTCACCAACGGCGTGACCATCCCGGTCAAGAACGAGGTTCTCGACTGGATCGGCAACGGCAAGATTCTCGGCCTGTACGTCATCATCTGGATCACCATCCTTCTGGTCGGCCTGATGGTGCTGGTGCAGAAGAAAACCCGCTTCGGCTATAATGTCTATTCCATCGGCGGCTCGGAAAACGTTGCAAACGTCTCGGGCATCAAGGTCGTCAAGACCCGCATCTGGGTCTACGCGCTGGCCGGTCTCTTTGCCGCCGTCGCGGGCGTTGCGATCGCCTGCATGACCAACTCCGGCAGCCCCTCGGTCGGCGTGGATTATTCGTTCAATGCAATGGCGGCCGTCGTCATCGGCGGAACGTCCATGGCGGGCGGCAAGGGTGGCATCCTCGGCACGGTCTTCGGCACGGTGCTGCTGCGCGTGCTGGCCAGCGGCCTGAGCCTGATGGGCATCCCGGCAACGTGGCAGAAGGCGCTCATCGGCGTCGTCATCGTCACCATGATCGTTGTGGACGTCGCAAACGAACACAGAAAGAACATCAAGGGATTAAGGAGGGTCTACGGCCATGTCACTGAAAGCTAAAAACCGCGTTGACCTCATCTCCCGTTTTCTGATCCTCATTGTGGTCATGGCCATCATGGCCGTGCTCCAGCCGGGTGCCTTCCTCAACTGGAACAACCTCAGCCAGGTGATCTTCCAGCAGACGCCCTTCACCCTGCTGATGGCCTTCGGCATGAGCCTTGCCATCATCTCCAACGGCATCGACATCTCCATGGCCTCGAACATGGTGCTCTCGAGCTACCTCAGCGGCACCTTCTTCAGCGAGGGCAATTACCTTGTCGGTATTCTGGTCGCGGTCGGCGTGGGCGTCGCCTTCGGCCTGCTCAACGGCATTCTGATCGCCAAGATCAAGATCGAGCCGTTCATCGCCACCTTCTCCGTGGACTTCGTGGCGCTGGGTCTTGCCTATGTTGTCTGCGACGGCAAGTACATCTACGGCTTCCCAGAAGGCTTCCGCGCTCTGACCAACGGCGCGCTCATCCCCGGCATCCCGAACATCGCGCTCATCACGATCGCCGTGTTTGCCCTGCTGTATTTCCTGACCAAGCACACCACCTACGGCCGTGCGCTCTATGCGCTGGGCCACAACCGCAAGGCCGCCAAGCTCGCCGGTATGCGTGCAGACGAGATCGTCATCTCCGTATACGTCATCAACGGCCTGCTGGCCTCCCTGACCGGCATTCTGTATCTGGCCCGCCTGAACGCGGCCGACCCGACCATCAAGGGCACCCTGACCATCGACTCTCTGGCCTCCGCACTTATCGGCGGCATCGCCTTCGGCGGCGGCAAGGGCTCAGTCATCATCACCATCATCGGCGCACTGGTCATCATGTTCATCCGCAACGGCCTGAACATCATGGGCGTTTCGACCAACTGGCAGCAGGCCGTGGTCGGCATGGTCATCCTGTTCTCGGTGTTCTACGAGCGCGGGCTGAACCTGCTGATGCTCTACGTCGCCGAGCACAAGAAAAAGCGTGCCAAGGCCGCTGCGTAACCGTTCATTACAGCGCTGCTGTGTGAATAAAAAAACCAACCAACAAAAAAGGAGTAGGAAAAAATGAAAAAAATCTTTGCACTCATCCTTGCCGTTGCCATGGTGGCCTGCATGTTCGCCGGCTGCTCCAAGGACAACAACAAAACCGACGCAAAAGAAATTCTCGTTATTGTGAAGAACTCCACCGCTCCCTTCTGGATCAGCGTTATGGACGGCGCCAAGGCCGCCGGTGCTGAGCTGGGCTACACCGTCACCTGCAAGACCCCCGTTGACACGGCAGAAGGCTCCGGCAACGAGCAGCAGTCCAACCTCTGCGAGGAAGCCATCGTCTCCGGCGTTTCCTGCGTCGTCCTCGCTCCGGTCGACTCCGAAGCCATCATCCCGGCCACCAAGAAGATCAACGAGGCCGGCATCCCCATCGTCAACCTGAACACCAAGATCTCCGACGACACCCAGTACAAGACCTTCTGCGGTCTGGAAAACATCAACCAGGGCTACAACACCGCCAAGGCCATGTTCGAGCTGATGAACGGCGAAGGCAAGATCTTCATCATCGAAGGCTCCACCGGCGCACAGACCTCCATCGACCGTGTCAAGGGCTTTGAGAAGGCTCTGGCCGAGTATCCCAACATCGAAGTCGTTGCCCAGCAGTCCGCCAACTACTCCCGTGCCGACGCGCTGAACGTCGTGCAGAACCTCCTGCAGGCACATCCCGATGTCAACGCCATCCTCTGCTGCAACGACGAAATGGCCCTCGGCTCCGCCGAAGCCATTGACGCCGCCAACCTCACCGGCACCATCATGGTCTCTGGCCAGGACGCCAACGACGATGCCGTCGCCGCTCTGAAGGAAGGCAAGATCACCGTCACCTCCTATGGCAACCCCTACATGCAGGGCTACACCGCCGTCAAGGCTGCCGTGGACGTCCTCGAGGGCAAGAGCGTTGAATCCTTCTACGAAGTTGAGACTGTTGTCGTTACGAAAGAAAACGCTGACACCTTCAAGAACAGCTAATTATACAAAGACTTCCATTTGTATAACATACTTTCTCCCCCTTTCCCCATGCAAATCCCACCCGGTGCGGCGGCATGCCGCTGCACCGGGCAGCACCAAATTTGACTCCTGCGTTTGGAGGCTACCATGAAGAAAAGTGCGCGCATACTTTTCCTGATGGCAGCGTCTGAACGTAATTAAGGCTTTATTACAAGGAGGACATTTTACCATGTACCAAAAGTATCTGACCACCGAGTACCCGAACATTTTCTTTGAGGACAACAAGATCGGCCAGCTCAAAAAGCGCCTCTGGGACGCTTCCGAGGACGAAATTCAGGCCATCCTCGACGACTACGGCATCCCCTCCGAATCCGAGATGGGCAAGCCCGGCTGCTACATCCAGACCTCTCCGCGCAGAATGGTCATCAACAAGCGCCACAAGAACGACATCGTGCTCGTTCCCATCGGCTGCACCGAGAACCATGGCATCCACAACAACTCCGGCCTTGACACTTTCATGTGCTCGTCCATCTGCGAAGCCGTGCGCCGCAAGACCGCGAAGGCCGGCCATGAGGTCGCCCTTGCCCTGCCGCCCATCAACTACGGCGGCCACCCCTATCACCACTGCGGCATGCCCGGCACGGTCATGACCACCGAGCGCTCCATTGTCGATACGCTCATCAATGTTATGGTCGGCCTGTGGGACGACGGCTTCCGCAAGATCATCCTTGTCAATAACCACGGCATGGACTGGATGATGGAATCCGCCATTCAGGAATTCTTCAAGCGCTTCCAGCTGCCGGCCTTTGCTACCGTCGTCGAGTGGCACCGCGCCGTGCGCGAGTTCTTCTATCCGCTGGGCGACGAGCGTCCCGACTTCATCAGCACGCCCTTTGTCCACGCCGACGAGGCCGAGACCTCCGCAGCTCTGCTGATGTTCCCCGGCATGGTGGACATGAGCTGCGTCGTCGATGCGCAGGCCAAGAGCTTCGGCATGCTCGACGAGGGCTTCTATGACGGCAGCGTGGACTCCTTCCACCGCCCGAATAAGTGGTCCGAGGCCGAGGGCCACCGTGTCATCGAGCGCTTCGGCACCCCTGAGGGCGTCGTGGGCTATCCCTCCCGCGGTGAACCGCGCCGCGTCAAGCGTGCCATCGCAGCCATCTGCGAGTACCTCAACGCCATGGTCGAGGACATTCTGGCGGCCTATCCGGCCGGTCAGGTGCCCGATCCCAGAAAGTTCAGCCTGCGCCCCTACGAGGAGATCGAGCCGTGCCTGCGTGAGCCGCTCTCCGAGGGCTGGAAGTCCGTCCACGAGCTTCCGCGCCGCGGCCTGTTCGTAGAATCCTAAGCGATGAAAACCTCCATGACCGTCGTAGACAAGCTGATCGGCAGCGCGCCCTTCGTCTGCGAGGGGGATCCGGTCAGCGGCATCGAAGCCGCTGCGCGTCTGGGCTACGACGGTGTAGAATTGCATTTCACTGACCCTCTGGCGGCGAACGCCGGGGAGATCCGGACGGCACTGCGCCGCACCGGCCTCGGCGTTACCGCCCTCGGGACGGGCAGAGCCTACGTCAACGACCGGCTCTCCATCACGGACGCGGACGAGGCCGGTCGCCTTGCCGCCGTCCGCAGGCTCGAGCAGTTTATCGCTTTGGCAGGGCAGTTCGGCGCAAAGGTCATCATCGGCTGCATGCGCGGAAATCTGTCCAAGCCCGAGGAGCTTCCCGCCGCGCTGGAGCGTCTTGGCAGATCCATGGCGCATCTGGACGAGGCTGCGGGCAGAGAGGGCGTTGAGATCGTCTTTGAGCCGATCAACCGCTATGAAAACAACTTTTTGTGCACCATGGCAGACATTTCCGGCTTTGTGCGCACGCACGGCCTGAAGCACACCGGGCTTCTGATCGATACCTTCCACATGAACATCGAGGAGGCCGATCTGCCCGCTTCCATCCTCGCCTGCGCGCCGGAGATCAAATATGTGCATCTGGCAGATTCCAACCGCCGCTATCCCGGTCAGGGACACCTCGACCTTGCGGGCGTGCTCGGCACGCTGCGCCGGATCGGCTACGACGGCGTTCTGAGCGCGGAATGCCTGCCCCTGCCGACGAAGCAGGAGGCCGCGGCAGGCTGGCTCGCGGCGGTGCGAAAGCTGCTTGATAATTGATGAAAGCTCTGCTATAATCTGCAAGGACAGATGATGGCTTCAGAGCTTTCCCCGAAAATTACAGGAGGAAAAGACTATGAAGAAAATCAGAGTAGGCGTCGCCGGTTACGGCACCATCGGCCAGCGTCTGGCCGACGGCGTTGCCATGCAGGGCGACATGGAGCTGGTCGGTATTGCGGACCTTGCCCCGACGCTTTCCATTCAGGCGCTGCGCGAAAACGACATGATTGGCGCAAACGGCGTCAAGTACAACCTCTATCTCGTTGACGGCGCGGACAAGGCCGCCTTTGAGACCAAGGACATCCCCGTTGCAGGCACCTTTGAGGAGCTTTGCAAGAGCGTTGACGTGATGCTCGACTCCTCCCCCGGCGGCGTCGGCGCGAAGAATAAGGAACTGTATGTCAAGTACGGTGTCAAGGCCATCTTCCAGGGCGGCGAGAAGAACTCCGTCGCGGACGTGTTCTTCCACGGCTATGCCAACTATGAAAAGGGTCTGGGCGTGGACTACCTCAAGCTCACCTCCTGCAACACCACGGGCCTGATCCGCACCGTCGATTGCCTCGACCGCGAATTCGGCATTGAGCGCGTGGCCATCACCATCATCCGCCGCGTGGCCGACCCCGGCGATTATCATCGCGGCCTGACGAACGCATTGCAGATTGACAAGGCGCCGTCGCATCAGGCGGTTGACCTCATGACCATCATGCCGCACGTCAACGCCACCGGCATTCTCGTCCACACGCCCGTGACCCACGGCCATATTATCACCGTGGTCGCTTCGGCCAAGGACGGCAAGAAGATTACCAAGGAGGCCGCGCTTGCCGCGTTCGAGAAGCATCCGCGCATCCGCGTGGTCACGATCGACGAGGGCTTCAAGGGCAACGCCAGCCTGTTCAAGTATGCCCGTGACCTCGGCAACCGCCGCGGCGACATGTACGAGATCGGCCTGTGGGCAGATTCCATCGTCGAGACCGGCAACGACATCATGTATGCCATCAACATCCCGCAGGAATCCGTCACCATCCCCGAGACCATGGATGCCATCCGCGCCTGCATGAAGATGCAGCTCACCCGCGAGGAGGGCACCGCCGAGACCAACAAGTATCTGCACATCGGCAAATTTAAGAAACAGTAAGCACCCTTTCAGAACTTCATAACCGTAATATGCGGCGGTACAGCCTGGCATTGCCGCGCTGTGCCGCCGTCCTTTTTTGGAGGCTACGCCATGCGATTTGGAATCAAAACGCTCGATGAGTTCGACTATCGCGGCAAGACCGTGCTCTGCCGCGTGGACATCAACCAGCCCGTGGATCGGGCGACCGGAACGCTGCGCTCGACAACCCGCATCCGCGCCTGTGTCCCCACCATCCGTGAGCTTTCGGACAAGGGCGCGCGCGTCGTGCTGCTCGCCCATCAGGGAAGCGACATCGAATATAAAAACTACTACACCCTGCGCCTGCACCGCGCGGTGCTCGAGGAGCTGCTCGGCAGACCCGTGCAGTTTGTCGAGGACGTCTGCGGCCCTGCTGCGCAGGAGGCTGTGCGCAGTCTGAAGGACGGCGAGATCCTGCTGCTGGAAAACGTGCGCTATATGGCCGAGGAGCAGACGCTCTTTGAGCTGAAGCTCAAGCTCACGCACGAGCAGCAGGCGCAGACCGTGGTCGTGCGCAAGCTCGCGCCGCTGGCCGATCTCTATGTCTGCGACGCCTTTGCTGCCGCGCACCGCGACCAGCCGAGCCTGTGCGGCTTTGAGCAGGTGCTGCCGTCGGCCATGGGTCGCCTGTTTGAAAAGGAATACTGCGTCATCTCCGAGCTGATGGAGTCCCCGGCGCGCCCGTGCACGTTCGTCCTCGGCGGCGCGAAAATTTCCGATGCCTTCCTGATGCTCGAGACCGTCCTCAGGGGCGGCGCGGCCGATCGCGTCCTGACCGGCGGTCTGGTCGGCAACATCCTGCTGGCCGCCAAGGGCGAGGAGATCGGCAAGGGAAGCCTCGATTTCATCTATAAGTCCAATTACGGCGAATACATCGACGTGGCCAAGGGCCTGCTCGAAAAGTATGCCGACCGCATCGTCCTGCCGGAGGATCTGGCGTGGCTGGAGAACGGCGAACGCCGCGAGGCGGCCGTCGGCAGCATTCCTGCGGACATCGCCTCTCTGGACATCGGCTCGAAAACCGCCGAAAATTACCGCCGCCTGATCGAAAGCTCCGCAACCGTGTTCGTCAACGGCCCCATGGGCGTCTTTGAGCAGGAGACGACGGAGCTTGGCACCAAGACCGTCTGGCTTGCCCTCGGCGCAACGAGGGCCTATACCGTCGTCGGCGGCGGCGACAGCATCACCGCGACGAGCAAGTACGGCCAGACCGACAACATCGACTATATCTGCACCGGCGGCGGCGCACTCATCCGCTTCCTGACGGGCGAGGAGCTGCCGGTCGTCAAAGCGCTGCGCCACGGCGCGGCGCTGGAGGAAAAGAAATGAAGCTGGAATTCGGCTTTGGCAGCGGCACGCAGAGCGTTGAGGTGCGAGACGACCGCCTGCTCGGCGTTCTGCATGCAAACCGCCTTACGCCCGGTCTGACCGGCGAGGACGCCGTCCGCGCCGCGCTGGACGCGCCCATCGGCGCACCCGCCATTGAGCAGGTCGTGCATCCCGGCGAGAAGATCGCCATCGTCACCTCGGACATTACCCGCCCCTGCCCGACGTGGAAGATCCTGCCGCCGCTGCTCGACCGTCTCTATGCCGCAGGCGTGGACAAAAAGGACATTACCCTCGTCTTTGCGCTGGGCAGCCACCGGCACCACACGCCCGACGAGCAGCGCCATCTGGCCGGTGAGCGCGCATGGCAGGAGCTGCGCTGCGTCGATTCCGACCCGGACGACTGCGTCCGTCTGGGTACGACGGACGCCGGAACGCCCGTGGATATTTTCCGCCCCGTGGCCGAGGCCGACCGCGTGATCTGCCTTGCCAACATTGAGTATCACTATTTCGCCGGCTATTCCGGCGGCGCTAAGAGTATCATGCCCGGTGTTTCCACCCGCGACGCCATCCAGTGCAACCACCGCATGATGGTCCGCCCGGAGGCGCACGCGGGCAAGCTCGACGGCAATCCCATCCGCGAGGACATTGAGCAGGCCGGGCGCATCCTCGGCATTGACTATATCGTCAACGTCGTGCTCGACGAGCACAAGAACATCGTCCATGCCGTCGCGGGCGACGCGGTCAAGGCACACCGCGCGGGTTGCGCCTTCCTCGACACGCTGTACCGGAAGCCCATTGCCCGGCGCGCGGACATCGTGCTGGTCAGTCAGGGCGGCGCACCGAAGGACTTGAATCTCTACCAGACGCAGAAGGCGCTGGACAATGCCAAGCACGCCGTGCGCGACGGCGGTGTGATTATCGTCATCGGCTCCTGCCGCGAGGGGCTGGGCGAGGGCGTCTTTGAGCGCTGGATCCAGGAGGCGGCAGCACCCTCCGACCTGACCGAGCGCGTGCAGAAGAATTTCCGGCTCGGCGGGCACAAGGCCGCAGCCATCGCCATGGTGCTCGAGCATGCGGACATCTACCTCGTCTCGGAAATGCCGGACGCGCTGGTGCGCAAATGCTTCCTGACTCCCTTTGCCTCGGCGCAGGCTGCACTGGACGCAGCCTATGCAAAGCTCGGCCAGGATGCAACCGTTCTTGCCATGCCTTACGGCGGCTCCACGCTGCCGGTAGTACAACCGTAAAGGAGATTTTTTATGAACTACGCAGAAGAATCCCTCAAGCTTCATGAGAAGTGGAAGGGAAAAATCGAAGTCATCGCCACCGTTCCTGTTGCGACCAAGGACGATCTCTCCCTTGCCTATACGCCCGGCGTCGCGCAGCCCTGCCTCGAGATCCAGAAGGATGTCAACCGCTCCTATGACCTGACCCGCCGCCACAACCTCTGCGCCGTCATCACCGACGGCTCGGCTGTTCTCGGTCTGGGAGACATCGGCCCCGAGGCCGGCATGCCCGTCATGGAGGGCAAATGCGTGCTGTTCAAGGCCTTCGGCGGCGTGGATGCCTTCCCGCTCTGCGTCAAGACCAAGAATGTGGACGAATTTGTCAACGCCGTGGCGCTGATCTCCGGCTCCTTCGGCGGCATCAATCTTGAGGATATTGCCGCGCCGCGCTGCTTCGAAATCGAGCGCAAGCTCAAGGAGCGCTGCGACATTCCCATTTTCCACGACGATCAGCACGGCACCGCCGTCATCACCCTCGCCGGCCTGACAAATGCCCTGAAGGTTGTTGGCAAAAAGAAGGAGGACGTGAAGATCGTCACCTCTGGCGCGGGCGCTGCGGCGATCTCCATCGTCAAACTGCTGCTGTCGGCGGGCTTCCGGAACATCATCATGACCGACCGCACCGGCGCGATCTACGAGGGACGTGAGAATCTCAACTGGATCAAGCAGGAAATGGCACTCGTCACCAACCGTCAAAAGGAGACCGGCAAGCTCGCGGACGTGATTAAAAACGTGGACGTGTTCATCGGCGTTTCCGCTCCCGGCACGGTCACGGCCGAGATGGTCAGGACCATGGCCAAGGATCCGATCCTCTTCGCTTGCGCCAACCCAACGCCCGAGATCATGCCCGACGAGGCCAAGGCCGGCGGCGCAGCCGTCATCGCTACGGGCCGCTCGGACTTCCCGAACCAGATTAATAACGTGCTGGCCTTCCCCGGCATCTTCCGCGGCACCTTTGACGTCCGCGCTTCCGACATCAACGAGGAAATGAAGATGGCCGCCGCACGTGCGTTGGCCGAGCTGGTCTCCGACGAGGAGCTGAGCGCAGAATATATCATCCCCAAGGCGTTCGACCCGCGCGTCGGCAAGGCCGTGGCTGCCGCCGTTGCGCAGGCCGCCCGCGATTCCGGCGTTGCAAGAATCTGAAGGAGGAGCAATATGGACAACAAACAAAAACTCGAGCTTGAGATCTTTGCCGCGCAGATCCGCATCGGCGTGGTCGAGGAGATGAAGGCACGCGGCTTCGGCCATCTGGGCGGAAGCCTCAGCATCTGCGACGCGCTGGCCGTGCTCTACGGCGCCGTCATGCACTACGATCCCAAGAACCCGCAGTGGCCCGACCGCGACAAGCTGGTCTCGTCCAAGGGTCACGCCGGCCCGGCGGTCTATGCCGCGCTGGCGCTCAAGGGCTTCTTCCCCTATGAGGATATTCTCACGCTGAACCAGCCCGGCACGTCCTTCCCCAGTCACTGCGACAAGAACAAGACCCCCGGCGTGGACATGACTACCGGCTCCCTCGGGCAGGGCACGTCGCTGGCCGTGGGCATGGCCGTGGGCGACGGCATCAAGGGCCGCCCCAGCCGCACCTATCTTATCGTCGGTGACGGCGAGAGCAACGAGGGTCAGGTCTGGGAGGCTGCGATGTTTGCCGCGGGCAAGAAGGTCAAGAACCTGTTCTGGCTCATCGACGAGAACAAAAAGCAGCTCGACGGCACGACCGATTCCGTCCTGCCGCTGTTTGACCTGCGCGAGAAGTTCGAGGCCTTCGGCTTCGAGGCGCTGCGCGTGGACGGCAACGATGTCGAGGCGGTCTATAACGCCCTGACTGCGCCCGTGGGCGACCGCCCGCGTGCCATCGTGCTCGACACCGTGAAGGGACGCGGCATTCCGGAGGTCGAGCAGATGGCCTCGAACCATTCCGTCACGACCGACGCCGAAACCTATGACAAGTGGCTGGCCGTGCTGCGCGCACATCTGGCCGAGCTGGAAGAACGGAGGAGCTGAGCATGAAGATCATCTATAATGGCGAACAGGACGCCCGGCTTTATAAAAAAGTTCTCGGCGGCATCATCGAGAGCCTGCTCAAGGAGGACGAAAACGTCATCTATTTTGACGCAGACCTCTCCAACTGCATCGGCACGGCGCGCCTGATTCAGGAATACGACCGCGCGATCAACTGCGGCATCGCGGAAGCAAACATGATCGGCATCGCCTGCGGCACGGCAGCCGTCGGCTTCAAGCCCATCGTGCATACCTTCGGGCCGTTCGCCTCGCGCCGCGTGTACGACCAGATTTTCCTCTCCGGCGGCTATGCCCAGAACCCCATCACGGTCATCGGCACCGACCCCGGCATCACGGCCGCGTTCAACGGCGGCACGCATATGCCCTTTGAGGACGTGGCGCTCTACCGCGCCATCCCCGGTGCGGTGATCTGTGACGTGACGGACATCACCATGCTCGAGAGCTTCCTGCGCACGGCGAAGGATCTGCCCGGCGTGAAATATCTGCGCGTCGGCCGCAAGGAATCCTACCCCGTCTACGCGCCCGGCACGGAGCTGACGATCGGCAAGGGCAACGTTCTGCGCGAGGGCACGGACGCGGTCATCATCGCCACGGGCATCATGGTGCACGAGGCCATGGAGGCTGCGAAGAAGCTCGCCGCCGAGGGCGTCGAGGCCGCGGTCATCGACCCCTATACCGTCAAGCCGCTGGACGTCGAGCTGATCCGCGCATGGGCGGCCAAGACCGGCGCGGTCGTCACGGCCGAGAACCACAACAAGATCGGCGGCCTTTACAGCGCGGTCAAGGAAGCGCTGGAGGGCGAGGCGAAGGTCGGTTACGTCGCCGTCGAGGATGAATTCGGCGAGGTCGGCCCGCAGAGCTATCTGCGCCAGCGCTACGACCTGACCGACGAGCACATCGTCCGCGCCGTCAAGGAAACCATCGCCAGAAAGTAAGAATCAGAAGTGCAAATCATCAAAAAGGGCCATCCCCGACGGGGATGGCCCTCAGCGTGTCGAAAAACTCTTTTCGGCACGCTGACAGACTGCGAAATAGTTCGGAGGACAAGCAACTCACGCCCGTCGGCGTACATAGGTACGGTAGGGCGTGAGTTGCGCAGTAAGTCAAAATCCTTGCGCAGCAAGCTGGTTTTCAGACTATAAAGTTTGGAATACCCCACTTTTGCAAATGAAATCCAGAGAGTAAAAATCCGTTGAATTGTGAATATCGATTTGGTAGTGTCAAGGTTTATGCGCAAATTTGATTCTGGTATCTGGCAGAAATCTATTACAGGGGGCTTTTGCGGCCCCCCCTTGGTTACTTTAGGGAACCTCTGATTTAATCCGCACTACCATAGAGGCTCAAAATATGGTATAATAACGCCATCAAAGCAATGGTGGTGCAGGCAATGAAACAAGAAACATTTACCGACATCGAATACAGCTTCCGCAAGAAGAAAACCAAGCGGGAAGAGTTTTTGGAAATCATGGACGAGATCATTCCCT
>JALEMS010000020.1 GCA_022768185.1 Clostridiales bacterium
GTGCGGTGTTTTGCAGCGGCTCTTTTTTGCTGAAAGGAAATCATCATGGAGAGAGTGAAACCGCGTACCCTGTCCGGCTTTATGGAGCTGCTGCCGGCGCAGCAGGCCAAAATGGAGCGTATGCTGCAGGTGCTGCGCGAAACCTATTCGCTGTACGGCTTCGCCCCGCTCGACACGCCGGTGATCGAATCGGCCGAGGTGCTGCTGGCCAAGGGCGGCGGCGAGACGGAAAAACAGATCTACCGCTTTACGAAGGGCGACAGCGACCTTGCCCTCCGCTTTGACCTGACCGTACCCCTGGCCAAGTTCGTCGCGGCCAATTACGGGCAGTTGGCCTTCCCCTTCCGCCGCTACCAGATCGGGAAGGTCTACCGCGGCGAGCGCGCGCAGCGCGGCCGCTTCCGCGAGTTTTATCAGGCGGACATTGACATCATTGGCGACGGTGCGCTGGACGTCATCAACGAGGCGGAGATCCCCGCCATCATCTACCGCACCTTCACCGCGCTGGGCCTCAAGGGCTTCTGCATCCGCGTGAACAACCGCAAGATCCTCAACGGCTTTTTCGCCATCCTCGGCCTGACCGACCGCGCCGCCGATGTGATGCACGCCATTGACCGGCTTGACAAGATCGGCGCGGAAAACGTTGCCGCCATCCTCATCGACAGCGTGGGGCTGACGCAGGCGCAGGCAGACGAGATCCTGCGCTTCATCACCGTGCCGGGCGGCAGCGCCGAAAAGCTGCAGTATCTTGCGCAGTACCGCGGCCGGAACGAGGTGTTTGATACCGGCCTCGACGAGCTGACGGCCGTCGCCGGCTGCCTGCCCGCCTTCGGCGTGCCGGAAGATCACTTCCGCATTGACCTGACCATCGCCCGCGGCCTCGATTACTACACCGGCACCGTTTACGAAACCACCATGACCGCCCACCCCGAGATCGGCTCGATCTGCTCCGGCGGCCGGTATGACAACCTTGCCGAGTATTACACCGACAAGAAGCTGCCGGGCGTCGGCATCTCCATCGGCGTGACGCGCCTGTTCTACGTGTTGCAGGAGCAGAACATGCTCTCCGAGGCTGTGGTGTCCGCCCCGGCCGACGCGATGGTGCTGCCGATGACGGAGGACATCGCCTTTGCCATCGAGGCGGCGACCGCCCTGCGCGACGCGGGTATCCGCACGCAGCTTTACTGTGAAAAGAAAAAGTTCAAGGCCCGCATCGGCTATGCCGACAAGCTCGGCGTGCCCTACGTGCTGTTCATCGGCGAGGATGAGATCCGCGACGGCGTTGTGGCCGTCAAGGATATGGCCACCGGCGTGCAGACCACCTGCACGCTGCCGGAGGCCGCCGCGCTCATCCGCACGGGCCTGGCCGTGCGCGGCAGCGGCTGCGTCATCGCAGAATAACCCCCTGCGCGTTCGCCGTGCGGGGCATCATACCCGCGCGCTTCCGAGAATATCAACGCACCCGGCCGCCTGCCCGACAGCGCGGCCGGCCTGCGCGGAAAGGACAAAACCAAACCATGAAAACCAACATGAGAACCGATTACTGCGGCGTCGTCACCCTCAAGGACGCCGGCCGGGAGTTCACCGCATGCGGCTGGGTGCAGCGCCAGCGCGACCTCGGCTCGCTCATCTTCATCGACCTGCGCGACCGCACGGGCCTGCTGCAGCTGGCCTTCGACGAAGAGACGCATCCGGATGTGTTTGCCGTGGCGGCAAAATGCCGCGCCGAATACGTGCTGCGCGCCACCGGCGTCATCCGCGAGCGCACCAGTAAGAATCCGGCCCTGCCCACGGGCGAGGTGGAGCTGGCCGTCACGCAGCTGGAGATCCTGGCCGCGGCCGAGACGCCGCCGTTCGAGATCGTGGAAAACTCCGACGTCAACGACACGCTGCGTCTGAAATATCGCTATCTTGATCTGCGCCGCCCGGATATGCAGCGCTTCCTGCTCATGCGTCATAAGGCGGCCAAGGTCGCACGCGACTACTTCGACGAGCAGGGCTTCCTCGAAATCGAGACCCCGATGCTCACCAAGTCCACCCCCGAGGGCGCGCGCGACTATCTGGTGCCCTCCCGTGTACATCCGGGCAGCTTTTACGCGCTGCCGCAGAGCCCGCAGCAGTATAAGCAGCTGCTGATGCTCTCCGGCTTCGACCGTTATATGCAGATCGCCCGCTGCTTCCGTGACGAGGATCTGCGCGCCGACCGTCAGCCGGAGTTCACGCAGATCGACCTGGAGATGTCCTTCGTTGATGAAAACGACGTGATGACCATCCAGGAGGGCTTTCTCAAGCGCGTGTTCAAGCAGGTGCTGGACGTCGACGTACAGACGCCGTTTCTTCGCATGCCCTACCGCGAGGCCATGGACCGCTTCGGCTCCGACAAGCCGGATATGCGCTTCGGCTATGAGCTGACCGACATTTCTGACATCGTGGCCAACTGCGGCTTCGGCGTGTTCTCCACGCCGGTGCAGGCCGGCGGCAGTGTGCGCATGATCAACGTCAAGCACGGCGCAGACCGCTTCCCGCGCAAGAAGATCGACGCGCTGCTGCCGTTTGTCAAGACCTACCAGGCCAAGGGCCTGGCCTGGACGCGTATGCACCAGGGCACCGTCACCAGCTCCTTCCAGAAGTATCTCACCGAGGAGGAGAACGCCGCCATTCTCGAGCGGGCCGGCGCCGAGGACGGCGACCTGCTGCTCATCGTGGGCGATGCGAAGAACAGTGTGGTCTTTGCCGCGCTGGGCGCGCTGCGCTGCGAGTGTGCGCGCATCATGGACGTGGTGCGCAAGGACGACTATAAGTTCCTGTGGGTGACGGAGTTCCCCATGTTCGAGTATTCCGAGGAGGAAGGCCGCTACGTGGCCATGCACCATCCGTTCACTGCGCCGATGGACGAGGACTTCGACAAGCTCGAGTCCGATAAGGCAAACTGCCGTGCCAAGGCCTACGACATCGTGCTCAACGGCACCGAGCTGGGCGGCGGCAGCATCCGCATCAACCGTCCCGAGGTGCAGCAGGCCATGTTCCGCGCGCTCGGCCTGAGCGATGAGGACGTCAAGGTGAAGTTCGGCCACCTCATCAACGCATTCCGGTTCGGCGCGCCTCCGCACGGCGGCCTGGCCTACGGCCTCGATCGTCTGGTGATGCTGATGGCCGGCGCGGACAGCATCCGCGACGTCATCGCCTTCCCGAAGGTGCAGAATGCCTCCGATTTGATGATGAACTGCCCCGACGTTGTCGAGCCCAGGCAGCTCGACGAGCTGGGCATCGCCCTCAAGCCGGAAACCACCTGATCCTTTGCCCGGCGGCGCAGACCGCCGGATGACGCAGACGAGCATCCATCCAACGGGCAGCCCGCAAAAAGGAGGCGCGCTTCATGGTATCGAAAATCCGTTCGCTGGGCCTGCAGGGCATCGGCGGCTGCGAGGTTTCCGTGGAATGCTTTCTTTCCGGCGGGCTGCCGCGCTTTGACGTGGTGGGCCTGCCGGACGCGGCGGTGAAGGAAGCGCGGGAGCGGGTGCGCGCGGCCATCAAGAGCTGCGGGCTGTCGTTTCCCGTCAGCCGCCTGACGGTGAACCTTGCGCCGGCTGATATGAAAAAGGCCGGCACGGTGTACGACCTGCCGGTCCTGCTGAGCATCCTCACCGCGGCGGGCGAGCTGCGTCCGCTGCCGGACACGGCGGCGTTCATCGGCGAGCTTTCGCTCACCGGGGCGCTGCGCCCGGTGCGCGGCGCGCTGCCGATGGCGCTGGCCGCCGTGCGCGCGGGTGTGCGTGAGCTGTACGTGCCGGCGGAAAACGCGACGGAGGCCGCTTTCGCCGGGGAGGTCACGGTGTATCCCGTGCCCGACCTGCCGGCGCTGCTCGAGCATCTGGCAGGGCGCCGGCGCATCGAGCCGGCGCCGCATATGCCGCTGACGGCGGAACACGCGCCTGCCGCGGATTTTTCCGAGGTGAAGGGGCAGGAGAACGTCAAGCGCGCGCTGGAGGTGGCCGCCGCCGGCGGTCACAACGTGCTGCTGTGCGGGCCGCCGGGCGCGGGCAAGTCCATGCTGGCCAGACGCCTGCCCGGCATCCTGCCGGACATGACGCGCGGGGAGATGCTGCGCTCCACCGAGATCTGGTCGGTGGCGGGCCTGACCGACAGTGCGCACCCCGTGCTGCGTGCCCGCCCCTTCCGCGCGCCGCATCACACCACCTCCGCCTCCGCCATGGCCGGCGGGGCACAGCTGCAGCCGGGCGAGGTGAGCCTGGCGCACAACGGGGTGTTGTTTCTTGACGAGCTGCCGGAGTTTCACCGGGACGTCATCGAGGTGCTGCGTCAGCCGCTGGAGGACGGGACGGTCACCATTGCCCGCGCGGCGGGCAGCGCCGTCTATCCCAGCCGGTTCATGCTGGTGGCGGCCATGAATCCGTGCCGCTGCGGCTGGTACGGGCATCCCTCCGGGCGCTGCCGCTGCTCGGAGCAGTCCGTGCAGAAATACCGCAGCAAGATCTCCGGTCCGCTGCTCGACCGCATCGACCTGCTGGTGGAGGTGCCGGCGCTGGAGTATGACGAGCTGGCCCGCCGCGGCAGCGGCGAGACCAGCGAGCAGATCCGCACGCGCGTCAACGCCGCCCGCACGGTGCAGACGCGCCGCTTCGGCAACAGCGGGACAACGTGCAATGCGCGCATGACGCCGCGCGAGCTGGACGAATACTGCGCGCTCGACGAGACCTGCAGCACGCTCATGCGGCAGGCGTTCGACGCGCTGGGTCTCACGGCCCGCAGCCACGGCCGCATCCTGCGCGTGGCACGTACCATTGCGGACCTCGACGGGGCCGCGCGCATCGGGCCGCGCCATCTGGCCGAGGCCGTACAGTACCGAACCTTTGATTTTGGGGATAACAAGCCATGAATGATATCATCCTGCTCAAGATGGGCGAGATCGTCCTGAAGGGCCTCAACAAGAAAAAATTCGAGCAGCGCCTGCTCAGCAACGTCAAGCGCCGCCTGCAGGCTTATGGCAGGTTTCACGTCTATGCCGTGCAGTCGACCGTGTACATTGAGCCGGAGGGCGACTGCGACATGGACGGCGCGTTTGAAGCCATGCAGAAGGTCTTCGGCGTGGCCAGCCTCTCCCGCGCGGCCGCCTGCGAGAAGGATCCGGACGCCATTGCCCGGCGCGCCATCGCGTATCTGCGCGACGATATGGAGACGGTTGCCAGCTTCAAGGTGGAGTCCAAGCGCTCGGACAAACGCTTTCCGATGAACTCGATCGAGCTGTCGCGGTATGTCGGCGGGCTGCTGTCGGAGGCCTATCCGGATGTGCGCGTGGACGTGCACGAGCCGGAGCTGACGGTGCACCTTGAGGTGCGCGACTTTGCCGCCTACGTGCACGCCGCGCCTGTAAAGGGCGCCGGCGGCATGCCCGTCGGCTCCAACGGCACGGCCGTCACGCTGCTTTCCGGCGGCATCGACAGCCCGGTCTCCAGCTGGATGACCTGCCGCCGCGGCATCCACCTGATTCCGGTGCACTTCTTCTCCTTCCCGTACACCTCGGAGGCCGCCAAGGAAAAGGTGGTGGAGCTGGTGCGCCTGCTCACGCCGTGGTGCGGCCGGCTGACGCTGGAGGTCGTGCCCTTCACGCACATTCAGGAGGAGATCCGAGACAAGTGCCCGGAGGAGTTTTTCACGGTCATCATGCGCCGGTTCATGATGCGCATCGCCGAGAAGATCGCCCGCTACAACGGCGCGGCCGCGCTTGTCACCGGCGAGAACGTCGGCCAGGTGGCCAGCCAGACGATGGAGGCCATGGCGGTTACCGAGGCGGTCTGCACGTTGCCCGTGCTGCGCCCGCTGGTGTGCATGGACAAGCAGGATATCATCGAGCTGGCCCGGAAAATCGGCACGTTTGACACGTCCATCCTGCCGTATGAGGACTGCTGCACCGTGTTCACCCCACGCCACCCGAAGACAAAGCCGCACCTTGCCGAGGTGGAGGCCGTGGAGGCGGCGCTGGATGTGGAGACGCTGGTGCAGGAGGCGTTCGACGGCATTGAGCGCATCCGTGTAGAGCTTTCATAATGCTTCTGCGCCGGTCCATAGAATGGCCCGGCGCTTGCTGCTTTCTAAGGAGGTATCGCATATGAACGCGGAAATTCTTTCCGTCGGCACCGAGCTGCTGCTCGGCAACACCACCAACACCGACGCGCGCGACATTTCCGCCGCGCTGGCAGAGCTGGGGATCAATGTCTACTGGCACACCGTCGTCGGCGACAATCCCGCGCGCCTGGCTGCCTGCGTGGACATCGCCCGCACCCGCGCCGACCTCATCATCACCACCGGGGGTCTCGGCCCAACCTGTGACGACCTGACCAAAAATGTGCTGGCCGAGTGCTTTGGCCGGAAGCTGTATTTTGACGAGGCGGAGGCTGAAAGCATCCGCGCGTGGTTCCGTGAAAACCGGCCCGGCCGGCCCATGACGGATAACAACGAGCAGCAGGCCTGGCTGCCCGAGGGCTGCACCGTGTTTCACAACGAGTGGGGCACCGCACCCGGCTGCGCCTTCTGTGAGGGCGGCGTCACCGTGTGCATGCTGCCCGGCCCGCCGCGCGAGTGCAACGCCATGCTGCGCGCCTGCGTGATGCCGTATCTGGCGGCGAAGAGCGACAGCCATTTGTACACGCACATGTTCCACGTCTTCGGCGAAGGGGAGAGCGCCGTTGAGGCACGTCTGCGTGACCGGATGAACCGCATGACCAACCCCACCCTCGCGCCCTACTGCAAGGACGGCGAGGTCATGCTGCGCCTGACGGCCAAGGCAGGCAGCCGGGCCGAGGCCGAGGAAATGATGGCTCCCGCTGTCGAGGAAATCCGTCGGACGCTGGGAGATCTGATCTATGCCGTTGACGAGGCCGATC
>JALEMS010000031.1 GCA_022768185.1 Clostridiales bacterium
GATGAACAGCTCCAAGACGGTTTATGCCGGTTGGAACGCATCCACGGTGCCGGAAATGCTCAATGGAGACGATCACTTCGCCTATGTTATCGGATATTCGGACGGCCTGGTACGGCCCACAGCGAACATCAGCCGCGCCGAGGTTGCCACGATCTTCTTCCGTCTGCTGAAAGACGATATCCGGGATGGCAATCTGACCGCCAATAACACCTTCAACGATGTTCCCGGTGATATGTGGTGCAACAAGGCGATCTCTACGATGGCGGAGCTGGGCATTATCAAGGGGCGGACTGCCGACCGCTTTGATCCGACCGCGAAGATCACCCGTGCGGAGTTTGCGGCGATCTGCGCCCGGTTTGATACCGGACTGACGGAAGGCAACAGCAACTTCACAGATATTTCCGGCCATTGGGCTGAGGCTGAGATCGAGCGCGCTGCGTCCCTGGGCTGGATCAGAGGCTACACGGACGGCACGTTCCGTCCGAATGCCTACATCACACGTGCTGAGGCAATGACCATGATCAACCGTGTGCTGTGCCGCATCCCGGAGAACGCGGATGATCTGTTCAGCGGCATGAATGAATGGCCGGACAACGATCCGACGAGCTGGTTCTATCTGGCAGTGCAGGAGGCCACCAACAGCCATACCTTCCAGCACAAAGGAGAGGTCTACGAGACCTGGACCGGTTTGACCGCCGACCCGGATTGGACGCGGTATCAGAACTGACGAGCAAAAACCAAATGGCGCACCATACAGGGGCAAGCCCTGTATGGTGCCCTCCGTGAGGCGGACAGCCCGGACACACAAGTGTCCGGGCTGTCTTGCGTCGCGCTGCTCCGTACAGGGGCCGGCGCCCCTTGCGCTGCTGCGCGGTTATCCGTGCGCGCTTTGTGTAAACGTCAATGAAAACGCGCACACCGTCTCATCACGCACGGCGCTGTCATCGGGTGCGCAGCGCCGGTCGCAAAGGGCTGATCTGAAAGAGTTTGCAATATCTGCGTTGAATCAGGCCTGCACTTATGGTATATATATTAAATAGATTCGTGTATTTTTACGTTTTGGTCATCCACCCTGCCCCAAAGCCGTGCCGGCTTTGGGGCAGGGTGCGTCAAATACCGAGCAAACGGAGGGGACCGGCCATGAACGAGCAGAAAAACGTCCTTGCGCACCTCCTGTCGGAGGCTGCGCCGGCCCGGCAGACGGAGCGGCTGCTTGCCTGCAACGGGGACACCGCCGCCTACGGCCTGCGTTTGACGCCGCAGCAGGCGCAGGCGCTGGAGCAGACGCGGCAGACCGCGCTGCGCGAGACGGGCCGCATCGAGCTGGACGGCGGCATGACGGACAAGCTCATCCGCGCCTTCTGCAGCTCGCCCTATGTCACGCAGGAGACGTGGGAGGAGACGCTGCATGCGCTGCTGGCGCTGTTTTACGCGGTGAAGAACGAGCTGCCCGACCGCATGGGGGACGACGCGGTGCTCTCCTGCATGCGCCGGGCGTTCGATGGGCCGTGCCGCGGCTCGCTGGAGCTGCTTGCGGGCGAGGCGATGCCCGCGCTGATACGGCGGTGGAACCGGCGCGCCGCCGGTCCGGCAGAGCGGATGGAGGCGACCGATGACTGACGCGCTGTCCGCCCGGCTGCCAGACCCCGCCGCGCTGCGTGGGCGGGACTATCTGATTTCCCTGCTGGAGGAGGGACGGCGCTGCGGCCTGCTCTCCGGGGAGGAGACCGCGCGCCTGCTGGAGCAGAGCCTGCCCATTCTGGCGCGGCAGACCGCCGCCTGGACGCGCGGAGCGGGCAGCTCGGTGCCGCTTGACCGGGCGCAGGCGCTGCTCGAATCGGTGCTGTACACGGCGGGACTGGCGCTCAAGGCGTATCCCACGCCTGCGGCGGCGCTGGAGGCGCTGCGGCGCGAGGGGCTGCAGGCGCTGTTTGAGGCCGGACAGCGGACGCTGCGCCGCCGCCTGCAGACGGCGCGCACGCTGCACCGGCGCCTGTGCGCCGGTCTGTTTGAAACGCCCAACGTGTTTTACCGGGCAACGGCTGTCGACGGGATCGGCGGCTTCTTTCGGCTGTATCAGCCGCAGCTGCTGGCACAGGAGACGCATATCACGGCGGACTATCCCGTGTTTCTTATGCCCGGCGATGTGACGGGCGTTGAGTTCATCGGGGCGTATCTTGCCGCGCTCGACTGCGAAAACCGGCTGCTGTCTGCCTTCCCTGCCCGGACGGTGCACCGGCTGCTGTGCCGGCTGGAGCCGGAGTATGACCGGCTGGTGCTGAACCTGTTCGAGCCGGTGATGACGGCGGCGCTGTGCTGCGCGCTGACGGGACGGCCCGTGCGCACGCTCGACTGCGGCGGGGCGCAGGCCGTGCGCCCGCTGCTGGAGGGGCGAACGCAGGCAGAGCTGACCGCGCTGCTGCAGACGGCGCAGGCACGGATGTCCTCGGATCTGGCGTTTGCGCCCGGCCCGGCGGACTATCTGCGGCGCAGCCTGCCGCGTCTGGCCGCCGCGCTGGAGCAGGCGGCGCAGCTCGGGACGCTGGAGCGCGTCGTGCTCACGCCCATACCCGAAGGACCCTCTGCCGAACCGGCGATAACGCTGGAGGAGGGCGCGCGGCTCTCACCGCCGGCGTTTTCCCGCCTGCTTGCGGCGCTGCGGGAGGAGAAGCCGGCGGCGGAACGGGCGGCGCTGCTCTCGGCGCAGGTGCAGACGGCGGGCGACCTGGCCGAGCTGCTGACGGCGGCGGAGCTGCCGCTGCGGGAGCTTTCTGCGGTGCTGGCGCTGCTGCCGCAGGCGGCGTGGGCGGCGCTTGCCGCGCTGTATGAGACGGATGCGTTCGTCACCGATGAGCGGGAGGCGCGGCTGTGCGCCGCGCTTCGGGCGCTGCGCGCTGCGCTGCCGCCGCCGGAGCGGGCGCGGCTCGACGCCATGACCCAGGCGCTGCGCCGCCCCGCCCGCGGCGGTCAAAAACGTCCAGAAGAACGCCCTTGACCGCAGAACGCCCCCGGCAGCCTGCAGGCTGCCGGGGGCGTTCGTATGCGGTTATGCTGCCGTCTCAGCGCCGGCCGTTCGACTTGCCGCGGCGCGCGGTCCGGGTCTTCTTCGGCTCCGGGTCGGACGTTCTGCCGCGCGGGACGGCCCGGACTGTGCCGCCGGGCCTTGCTTCTTCGGCGCGGGCGTTCGGCCCGGCGGAGCTGCCCTTGTCCCTGCCCGGACGGGGCTTGGACTCGGGGCGGTCCTTCGGCCCCGCCGCGGGCTGCTTTGCCGCCGCCGCGCCCTGTTCCGGCGCGGCGCGGCGCGCCCGGTTCGGGCGGACGAGACAGTCGCGCCCGAAGCCGATGAGATCGTCCCGCCCGGCCTCGTGCAGCGCAGCGAGCACCAGCGAACGGTTCTGCGGCAGACGCCACTGCAGCAGCGCCCGCTGCATCGCCTTCTCCCGCGGCGTTTTGGCCGAATACACCGGCTGCATCGTCATCGGGTCAAGCCCCGTGTGGTACATGCAGGTGCTCAGCGTGCCGGGGGTGGGATAGAAGTCCTGCACCTGCTCGGGGTGCATCCCGCGGCGGTTGAGGTATTCCGCCAGCGCCGCGGCGTCGGCCAGCGTGCAGCCGGGATGGGAGCTCATGAGATACGGCACGGCGTACTGCCTGAGTCCCAGCTGCCGGTTGAGCTTGTCGTAGCGCGCGGCAAACCGCTCGTACACCGCCGCGCGCGGCTTGCCCATCAAATCGAGCACGCGGTCGACACAGTGCTCCGGGGCCACGCGCAGCTGACCGGAAATATGATGCTCCACCAGCTCGTCGAAAAACTCGCCCGACCGGTCGCACAGCAGATAGTCAAAGCGGATGCCCGAGCGGACAAACGCCTTCTTCACGCCCGGAATGGCGCGCACACGGCGCAGCAGGGCGGTGTAGTCGCTGTGGTCGGCGTCCAGCATGGGGCACGGCTCCGGCGTGAGGCAGCGGCGGTGCGCGCACATGCCGCACTTGAGCTGCTTCTGACAGGAGGGCTGGCGGAAGTTGGCCGTCGGCCCGCCGACGTCGGAGACATAGCCCTTCCACAGCGGGTGGCGCGTCATGGCCTCCACCTCGCGCACCACGCTCTCGTGGCTGCGGCAGGTGACCATGCGCCCCTGATGGAAGGCCAGCGCGCAGAACGCGCACCCGCCGAAGCACCCGCGGTTGTGCGTGACGGAAAAGCGCACCTCCTCGATGGCCGGCACGCCGCCCATCGCCTCGTACATCGGGTGCACCTCGCGGGTATACGGCAGCTCGGCCACATGATCCAGCTCCGCCGTCTGCAGCGGCATGGCCGGGGGATTGACGACAAGATAGCGCGCCCCGTGCAGCTGGGCGAGGATGTGCCCGCGGATGGGGTCGTGCTCGGTGTGCTCGATGCGTGCGGCCTCGGCGTAGGCGCGGCGGCTGACGCGAACCTGCTCGAACGGCGGCAGCACGATGGCTCCGTCCGGCGCGGCGTCGGCGGCCCAGGCCGTACCGGGGATGTCCGTCATGGAGGAGACGGGCTGCTTGTTCTTCAGCCGCCGGGCGATCTCCAGCGTGGCGCGCTCGCCCATGCCGTAGACGAGCAGGTCGGCCCCGGAGTCGAACAGGATGGCCGGACGCACTGCGTCGTCCCAGTAGTCGTAATGCGCAAAACGGCGCAGGCTCGCCTCCAGCGAGCCGATGACGATCGGCATATCCGGCCCGAACGCCTCGCGTGCCAGGCGCGTGTAGACGTTCACGGCGCGGTCGGGCCGCAGCCCGGTGCGGCGGCCGGGGGAATAGAAGTCCTGGCTGCGGCGCTTTTTGGCAGCCGTGTAATGGGCCACCATGCTGTCGAGGTTGCCCGCGCCGATCATCACGCCCAGCCGGGGCCGCCCCATGGCGGAAAAGGCGGACGCATCGCGCCACGGCGGCTGGGCCAGCACCGCCACGCGGTAGCCGGCGTCCTCCAGAATGCGGCCGATCACCGCCGTGCCGAAGGTCGGGTGGTCGACGTATGCGTCGCCCGACACCAGAAGAAAATCATACCACCACCAGTCCCGCGCGATCATCTCCTCGCGCGAGACGGGCAGAAACGCTGTCTGTTCCATGGCTGCTCCCAGTCTGCCGCGCGCCGGGCGCGGCGGTTTCAAAAATCAGGGCTTGTAGTCGGCCGGGAAGATGGGGCGCTCCATCTGCCACAGGTCGGACGCCACGCCCGGTACGCAGGCGACTTCGGCGAAGCCGCAGTGCCGGTAAAACCCGAGCGCGGCGGTGTTTGTGACGGCTGCGTGCAGCGCCAGCGTCCGGCGGCCCAGGCGGCGGTAGCGCGAGACGGCCTCGCCCATCAGCTGCACGCCGTAGCCGCAGCCGCGCCACGGCTCGGTGACGCAGCACAGGCAGATCCAGCCCGCGCCCTCGGCCGCGCCGCGCTGCAGGTCCAGCTCCAGAACGCCCACCGGCTCCTGCCCGCGGAAGAACACGTGCGCGCACTCCGGCTGTCTGGCCAGACGGCTGCGCAGCGCGGCGGCGTACACCTGCCGATCAAAGCCCTGCGTGCCGCCGTGCGCGGCGCGCCAGGCGGATTCGTAGCAGGCAAGGTAAAACGTCTCGTCCTCCGGCAGGCGCAGCGGCCTGGACGAAAGGTTGCTCAGATCCTTTGCCGCGCCGTCCCTGTGCCAGGTCTGGCGGGAGAAGGTGCTCAGCCCGGTGCCTTCGAGGTGGGAAATGTCGTTGAGCTGCGCAAGCTGCATCGTGCCGTCCTGCCAGTGCAGGCGGGAGAGGCAGGTGTTGTCTCCGTGCGGCACCTGCGCCATTTCGGCGACGGACAGCCCCATCACGTACGCCTGCAGTGCGCGCAGGGCCATGCCGTGGCTGACGACGGCGACGGTCTGTCCGTCGTGCTGCGCGGCGATTTCGTTGACGGCGGAGACCATGCGCGCGGTGACGGCCTCGAACGGCTCGCCGCCCTCGATGTGCCAGCGGTCGGGCGCATAGGAAAAGTTGTACATCTGCTCGGGCGTGTCGCGCTCGGCGTTGCCCCAAAGCTGATCCTCCCACACGCCCAGCGCCATCTCCCGCAGGCGGGGCGTGGTGTGCAGCGGCAGGCTGCGGCCCTGTGTGACGGCCCCGGCGGTGATGCGTGCGCGGTACAGGTCGCTTGACCACACCGCGTCGATGTGCTTGTCGCGGAAGCGGCCGGCCAGCCGCTCGATCTGCTGCCGGCCCCGTGGGGTGAGAAAGCCGTCGAACTGGCCCTGGATGCGGCGGCAGAGGTTGCCCTCGGCCTCGGCGTGACGGATGAGATAGACGGTGGTGCTCATGCGGGTTCTCCTTTTTGCCGGCGTTGACCGGCGGCCTGAAATGCGGTATAATATCGGTTAATTCCATTATTATACCTTAGATTTGCCGGGAGCACAAGGGCCCGGCGGGGAGGGCGGGCAATGAAAATTCTGCATCTGATCAGCGGCGGCGACAGCGGCGGCGCAAAAACGCACGTGCTTTCGCTTCTGGAGGATCTCAGCCGCGACAACGAGGTGACGCTCGTCTGCTTCATGGAGGGGCCGTTTTCCGCCGAGGCGCGCGAGCGCGGCATCGAGACTATGGTACTCGAGGGGGGCTTTCCCGGCTCGCTCACCATTCTGCGCGCGATGGTGCAGACCGTGCGCTTCGATCTCATCCACTGCCACGGCAGCCGCGGCAACCTCATGGGCGCGCTGCTGCGCCGGGCGGCCAAGTGCCCGGTGATGACGACGGTACACAGCGACTATAAGCTCGATTACCTCGGCCGCCGCGCCGCCGCGCTCGTTTACGGCACGCTCAACCGCTGGGCGCTGGGGCGGATGGATTATGAGACGTGCGTGTCCGATTCCATGCGCAGCCTGCTCATCTCCCGCGGGTTCGATCCCAACCGCATGTTCACCATTTATAACGGCATGGACTTCTCCGTGCCGCAGCCGAAGCTGGACCGCGCGGCGTATTTTGCCGGCTACGGCCTCGACTGGGGAGACGACTGCGTCGTCGCCGGCATCGCCGCGCGCATGGACCCGGTCAAGGATCTGGCCACGCTGCTGCGCGGCTTTGCCGCGGCGCGCAAAACCTGTCCGCGCCTGCGCCTGATGATCGCGGGGGACGGCCGGGAGATGCCGATGCTGCGCGCGCTGGCCGGGGAGCTGGGCGTGACGGACAGCGTGTGCTTTGCCGGCTGGCTGAAGGATGTGGCCAGCTTTTACGCCGCGCTGGACATCAACACGCTCACGAGCCTGTCCGAAACCTTCCCCTACGCCGTCACCGAGGGCGCGCGCGCCCATCTGGCGACGGTCAGCTCCCGCGTCGGCGGCATCCCCGCCCTCATCCGCCACGGCGAGACCGGCCTGCTTTTCGAGCCGGGCGACGCCGCCGCGCTGGGCCGGGCGCTGGAGACGCTGTATCACGACGCGCCGCTGCGCCGCAGGCTGGGCGAGGCGCTGTACGACAAGGCCTCGCGCGAGTTTTCGCTGGAGGCCACCGGCGCGCGCCAGCGCGAGATTTACGCCGAGATCCTCCGCCGCCGGCAGCAGCCGCGCCGCGGCGTCGTGATCTGCGGGGCCTACGGGCACGGAAACGCCGGCGACGAGGCCATCCTCGAGGCCATCGTGCAGCAGCTGCAGGCCATCGGGCGCGACATGCCCATCACCGTGCTCTCCCGCAGTCCGAAGCAGACGCGCGCCCTGCGCGCCGTCGGGGCGGTGCACCACTTTAACCTGCCGGCCATGCACCGCGCCCTGCGGCACGCCGCGCTGTATCTCAACGGCGGCGGCAGCCTCATCCAGAACGTCACCAGCCGCCGCAGCCTGTATTATTACCTGTATACCATCCGTGCCGCGCGCCGCTGCGGCTGCGCCGTGCAGATGTACGGCTGCGGCATCGGTCCGGTGCGGCACGATTCCGACCGCCGCCGCGTCGCGCGCGTGATCAACGCCTGCGTCGACGCCGTTACCCTGCGCGAGCGGCACAGCGCGCAGGAGCTGCGCGCCTGCGGCGTCACCGTGCCGCCGCTCATCGAGGCGGCGGACCCCGCCCTCACGCTGCATGCGGCGGACGCCGGGCGCGTTGAGGCGTGGATGACGGCGGCGGGCCTGCAGCCGGACGGGCGGTATGTCTGCTTTTGTGTGCGTCCGTGGAAGGGCTTTGCCGAGCGGGCGGAGGCCTTTGCGGCCGCGGCGCAGCACGTCTGGGAAGCGCACGGCCTCACGCCGGTGTTCCTGCCCGTCAACGGCCGCGTCGACCCGGATGCGGCGCGCCTGGTCACGGCGCGGCTGACGTGCCCGCACGTGCTGTTGCCTCAGCCGGGGGACGGCGCGCTGGCCGTCGGCGTGATGGCCCGCATGCGCGCGGTGGTCTCCATGCGCCTGCACGGGCTGATTTTCGCCGCCGGGCAGAGCGTGCCGACCGTCGGCGTCAGCTACGATCCGAAGGTCGCCGCCTTTATGGAGACGCTCGGCGAGGGCTGGACGCCGCTGGAGGAGGTGACGTCCGCGGCGCTGACGGCGCTGCTGGACGCCGCGCTCGGCGAGGACCGGGACGCGCTGGCCGCGCGTACCGCCGCCGTTCTCGCCCTCGAGCACCGCAACGCCGAAACGGCGCGCCACCTGCTGGAGCGCGCCGCGCCGGAAGCGAGGTGAACGCACCTTGGCCTTCCTGCTTCCGCTGGCCAGCAGCTCGTCCGGCAACTGCTATTATCTCGAGCTGGGCGGCCTGCACATCCTGCTGGATCTGGGCGTCAGCTGCCGCCGGCTGTGCGCGGGGCTCAAGACGCTGGGGCTGACGCCCGAGCAGCTTGACGCCGTGTTCATCACCCACAGCCACACCGATCATACCCGGGGCCTTGCCGTCGCCTGCAAGCGCGTCACGGCCCCCGTTTTCATGACCTACGGCACCGCCGCCTGCTGCGTGCTGCACGATCCCGAGTGCTTCCGCGCCGGGGACCGGCTGGCGCTGGGCGGCGTGCGCGTGCAGAGCTTTGCCACCCCGCACGACTGCGCCGGCAGCGTCGGCTATGTCCTGCAGGCCGGAGATGTGCGCGTGGGCTTTGCCACCGATTTGGGGCACGTTCCGGCGCACATTTTTGACGCGCTCGCCGGGGCGCAGACGGTGGTGCTGGAATCCAACCACGATCCGGAGCTGCTGTGCTCCGGCTCCTATCCCGCCGCGACGAAGCGGCGCATCCTCTCCCCGCAGGGGCACCTGTCCAACGCCGACAGCGCCGCTGCGGCGAAGGAGCTTTCCGCGCGCGGCACGCGGCGCTTCCTGCTGGCGCACCTGAGCCGCGAGAACAACACGCCTGCCCTGGCGCTGTCCGCGGCGCAGGCGGCGCTGGCCGGAACGGACGCGGAGATCTCCGTCGCCCCGCCCGAGCTGGGGCAGGCCATACCGCTGTAGCAGACGCGGCCGTCCGCACCCGAATTGCCGGAAGCGGACGGCCCTGCCGTTTTCCCTGCATCTGGGGAAAAACGTCGCGCAGCTGAGCCTGCCCGGCGCGGCGGGCTATGCCGGGCTGGACGGGCAGGGGCGGCAGACCGTCTGGCTCATCCGCTGGTATGTCACGTGTGACGCGGAAAACGAGACCTTTTACGCGGAAAACGGCCGGCTCTATACCCGCGCCGACGGCCTGCCGGCGGAGGGCCTGCTGTATCAGGACTGAAAAACGAACAGGCGGGCCGCCCGTGTCGGGCGGCCCGCCTTGCTTATTCTGTTCTCCTGCGCCGCTGCGTCACGCCAGGTGGCGCGGGGACGCGCCGGCGCGGCTGGTGATCTTCTGCTTTTCCTCCCGGAGGATGCGTTCGGCCAGCTCGCGGATCTTCGCGGTGAGCCAGAGGTCGGCCGTGGTGCCCTCGGTGTAGTCGGCCTCGGCATACATGTTCACGCGTCCGGCCTGCCGCATCCGCTCCACCTGCGCGAGGGCTGCGCCGTCGCCGTGCGGATAGATGGCGAAGGTCGCCCCGCCGCTGCGGTTGACCAGTGAGAAGGCCGGAATGTCGCTCGGTCCGTCGGCAATGTAGATCATGTTGCGGAAGGGGACGCGGCGGTTTTCCTCCGGTACGCTGGAGTTGACGTCGATGCCCGGGATGAAGGGGATGCCCTTGTTGATTTCAAAGAGGGCGCGCGTCTTTGTCGTGTTGTCGATGGTGTAGCCGATCTCGCTGAGGACGGGGCGGCCCTCCGCGTCCGGGGCCTCGATCAGCTCGCACCCCCACACGCCGGCAACCTCGTCCATCACCGCCGAGCCGCGGATCACCTCGGCAAAGCCGGTGCTGACGATGTAGTGCTCCAGCCGGATGCCGAAGGCGGCGTATTCCGCGTTGTCGTTGACCAGCGCGCGCGTGCGCCGCAGGATGTCCGGCACGCCGGGGTAAAAGCGCTGCTGCGCGCCGAAGCTGCGCAGCATTTCGTTGTTCAGACCGGGAAACGTCCCGTTGTGCGCGCAGCGGATGAATTCGTTGAGATACACCGTCTCGGGGTTTACCTTTACGTCCTGCGTTTCGCGGTAGTGGGCCGGCAGGGACTGTACATGTGCCCAGAACTGGCCGGCGTCCACGCCGTAATGGCGGAAAATGGGGTCCTGCATATAGCCGTCCACCAGCGTTTTGTCGCAGTCCCAGATCAGTGCAATGACGTTTGACATGGCTTCTCCGTTCTCCCTGCCGGGCGGAGACCGCCGTGCAGGCGTTTATTTTTTCCAGGGCAGATGCAGGCTGCGGCGCGGCTTTTCCGGCTTCGGCGTCGGCTCGTCCGGGCGTGCCAGCTCATGGCGCAGCACGTCGCCGAAAAACAGCGCGGCGTTGAGGTCCTTCCCGTGCAGCGCCTTTTTTGTCTTTGCGACGGCGGCCTCCAGCGCGGCGCGCCGGCCGTAGTCCCGCACGGGATCGAGCCGGTCGAGCTGTGCCTGCGCCTGCGCCAGCAGGGCCTCCACCTGCTCGCGCGACGGCGCCTGCGCCGTGCCCTCCGCGGGGCGGCCGTCCTCGCCGGCCTTCGACGGCTGTGTGCAGTCGACGGTGAGGTTCAGCTCCTTCTGGCTGCCCAGATCGTGCGCCGTCACATTCAGAATACCGTTGACGTCCACATAAAACGTTACCTCAATGCGCGGTGCGCCGCTGAAGGCGCGCCGGATGCCGGTGAAGGTGTATTTTCCCAAAAAGCGGTTGTTCGCCGCGACGGGGCTTTCGCCCTGATAGATCTTCAGATCGACGCCCGGCTGGAAATTCACCGCCGTGGTGAACGTGCGGCTGCGCGAGACGGGCAGCGCCGTGTTGCGCGGCACGATCGTCTCGAACCCGCCGCCGACCGTCTCCAGGCCCAGCGACATCGGCAGCACGTCCAAAAGCAGCATCCCGGCCACGTCGCCCGAGAGAATGCCGCCCTGAATGCATGCGCCCACCGCCACGCACTCGTCCGGATCGACGCCCTGCGCCACCGGCGCGCTGATATACCGCTTCACCGCCGCGCGCACGGCGGGCATGCGCGTGCTCCCGCCGACGAGCAGCAGCGCGTCGAAGCCGTAAGGCTCCATGCCCGCCGCCGTCAGCGCGTCCTGCAGCAGCTCGATGGTGGCGTGCACGAGGTGCGCGGTCATTTTTTCAAATTCCGTGCGGGTGAGCGCCGCTTCAAAATGCAGCGGCCCGCTCTCACCTGTGGCCAGATACGGCAGGCGGATGACGGTCTGCTCCGCATCGGACAGCTCGATCTTTGCCGCCTCCGCCGCCTCGAGCACACGCTGCTCCGCCGCGGGGTCGCCGTCGAGGCTGCGCCCCGTCTGCTCCTGAAAGCGCGCGGCGATCCACCCGGCCACCACACGGTCGAAATCGTCGCCGCCCAGCCGGTTGTTGCCCGCGGTGGACACCACGCGCAGCACGCCGCCCGTCATCTCCAGGATGGAGACGTCGAACGTGCCGCCGCCGAGGTCGTACACCAGCAGCGTCTGATCGACGCTTTTCTGCAGGCCGAAGGACAGCGCCGCCGCCGTCGGCTCGTTGATGATGCGCAGCACGTTCAGCCCGGCCAGCTCGCCGGCGCGGCGCGTGGCCTGGCGCTGATCGTCCGTGAAATACGCCGGCACGGTGATGACGGCCGAGCCGACCTCGTCGCCGAGCCACGCCTGCGCGTCGGCCCGCAGCTTTTTGAGGATGAGGGAGCTCACGTCCTCGGGGCGCAGCCGGTTCTCGCCGATCTCAAGCACCAGGTCGGTGCCCATACTGCGCTTGATGGAACGAATCGTGCCCTTCGGGTTGGCGGCGGCCTGATGCTTTGCCGCCTCGCCGACGAGCGTCTGCCCATCGGCGGTGAAGGCCACGACCGAAGGCGTGGTATGCCGGCCCTCGGCATTGGGGATCACCACCGGATGACCCGCCTCAAAGACGGACATGCAGCAGTTGGTGGTGCCCAGGTCGATGCCGATTGTTCTTGCCATGCGCGCCTCCCGTCACAGCAGCGCGGCGGCCGCGGCGGCAGGCTCTGCCAGACCGATGCCGAACAGGCGCATGAAAATCCATACGATGAAAAAGACAATGACGCAGATGATGAAGGTTTTGCCGAAGACGCGCTGAACATAATTGTTGTATTCCTCGTTGGAGCGCGCGGCATTCGGCGCCTTGGCCGGGGCCGCGCCGCCCTTGCCGCGCAGCCGGCCGTCCTTCGTCATCTCGCCCAGCCGGGCGAGCATGGCCGGGTCGCGGACGATGTCGTAGGCGTTGTTGATCTCGTCCATGCGCCGGGCGGCCTCCCGGTCGCCGGGATTTTTATCCGGATGATACTGCATGGCCAGCGCCGTATAGGCCTTCCGGATCTCTTCCATGCTGGCGTCCGGTGAAACGCCGAGAATCTGATAGGGGTCGTACATTGTGCAATCCTCGCTTTCCTAAGCCGATTGTTGAAAACCTCAGCTGGCACACTGGGAAGTCAATATAAAAATTATAATGAAACTGCCCCCCGATGTCAACGAAAAAGCGGTTTGTGCAATTCGTACATCCTGCCAACGGCAGAAGCGATTGACATCGGAGGGGAAATGTGGGAAAATCAAATTAATATACTGCCCCTTTACGGAGCACAAAACTATGTGCATTCTGCACAGTGTGAACGAATGGAGGAAACATCCCATGAAGAAGCTCAAGTCCCTGCTTGCCCTGGTGCTGGCGCTGTCGATGGCGCTGGCGCTGACCGCCTGCGGCACAGCCCCTGCCAAGCCTGACGGCGAGGCGGACTCCGACGGGCGCACCGAGCCGCTGGTTATCAGCTTCGGCTCCTGCGCGGCCGACACCGATATGCTCTCCCTCATTGCCTACAAGTTTGCCGAGCTGCTCGACGAGCGCAGCGGCGGCATGCTCCAGATCGACTATTACGGCGGCAGCAAGCTTGGCAACGAGACCGAGATGCTCGACCAGATCCTCACCGGCTCGCTGGACATGGGCTGCATCTCCGTCAACGTCTGCTCGCAGGTCTGGCCCGATCTGGGCGTGTTCAGCCTGCCGTTCGCGTTTGACGACGAGCAGATGTTCTGGGACGTCTCCTATGACGAGGACTTCCTTGCCGCAACCAAGAACGTTTACGAGTCCACCGGCGACGTGGTGTACGTCGGCCCGTACTTCGTCGGCTTCCGCCACATTCAGAACAGCAAGCACGCCATCCGCCAGCTCAGCGACTTCAGCGACCTGACCTTCCGCGTCATGGCCGGCCAGATCTACACCGACACCTACAACGCCCTCGGCGCCGCCACCGACGCCATCAGCTTCGACGAGCTGTACACCGCGCTGCAGCAGCATGTCGTCGACGGCGAGGACTGCACCGTCTTTACCGCCTACCTGCAGGGCTTCTTCGACGTGGAAAAGTATGAGACCCAGCTCAACATGACCGCGGCCAGCAATCCGCTCATCATCGCCCGCTCCACCTGGGAGAAGATGACGGAGGACGAGCAGGCTCTGTTCATGGAGTGCTATCAGGAGGCCGAGCAGTACGGCATCCCGCAGTCTGCCGCCTATGTCGACGAGTACACCCAGAAGGCCATCGACGAGAAGGGCGTGGAGGTGATCCTGCGCGACGAGCTGAGCGACGAGGTGATGGACGAGTTCCGCACCGCCGTGCAGCCCGTGTGGGACAAGTACAGCCAGTCCGTCAGCCCGGAATACTATCAGGCGTTCCTGGATGCGTGTGCGCGCGTCCGCGGCGAGGCCTAAGCTGCGATCCCGCCCGGCCGCAGGGGGCATACGCCCCCTGACGGCCGCGATTTGTACCCTGTTTTGTAATTTTTTGAAACATATTTGGAGGAAGCACTATGGATCAGCATACGAAAGCGCTGGCCGCCTACGCTGCCGGTCTGAAGTTTGAAGACCTGGACGAGGCCGCCATCGAAAAGGTGAAGGTGATGACGCTGCACACGCTGGCCGCCTCGCTGGCCGCGGAACCCATCCCGCAGACGCAGGCCGCCATCGGTATGGTGCGCCGCAAGGGCGGCGTGCCCGAGTCCACCGTATGGTGCGGCAAGGGGCTCAAGGCCCCGATGGATGAGGCTGCCTTCGCCAACGGCACGATCGCCGACATCCTCGACTGGGAGGACTGCAGCTGGATCGGCCACCCCTCCGCCGGCTCGATCCCCACGGGCCTGGCCGTGGGCGAGGCGCTGGGAAAAACCGGCAGAGACTATCTCACCGCCGTCGTTGCCGGCCTCGAGGTCTATCTGCGCATCGGCATGGCCATCCAGCCCACGCGCGAATACCTCATCGACGGGCACGGCTGGGGTCTGGTCAGCTGGCAGATCTTCAACAGCGCCGTCACCGCCGGCCGCCTGAAGGGCTTTGATACCGACCAGATGCAGCAGCTGCTCGGCGCGGCGTATCACCAGACGCTCTGCACCGTCAACAAGCATCACGCCGGCGGCGCAAAGAGCGATATCTATCACTATGTTCACGGCTTCAACGCCCGCAACGGCATCAACGCCGCCCTGTGGGTCGAGGCCGGCTTCTTCAATGCCAAGGACACGCTCGACGGCCCCGGCGGCCTGTGGAAGCAGCTGTCCGACACCGAGGATCCCGAATGGTACGAAAAGGACCTGGGCACGCGCTTTTACATCACGGAGGTGCTGCAGAAGCACTGGCCGGCCAACATGTGGATCCAGGGGCCGCTCGACGCGCTGGCCGAGCTGCGCGCGGAATACGGGCTGACGATGGACAACATCGAGAAGATCCGCGTCTCGCCCATCCTCGAGTTCCTGTTTGAGGACTATTTTGCCTCCACGCGCGGCCCGCTCGACGCGCAGTTCAGCATTCCGTTCTGCCTGTCGGCCTATCTCAAGGATCCCCATCCCGGCCCGCACTGGTTCAGCGAGGAAAACCTCAACGACCCGCAGATCGCCGCCTTCTGCCGCCGCTTCGAGGGCTTCGGCCCCACCGTCATTGCGCAGGACAACTTCCGCATCTACATGGCCGGCTCCTTCCCCGACGCCACCGTCGAGGTCACGATGACCGACGGCCGCGTCGTCAGCCGCACCGTCCGCTTCCCGAAGGGCCATCCGAAGAATCCGTACACCCTCGCCGAGGAGCAGGAGCACTTCCGCATGGCCACAAAGGGCTTCGTCACGCCGGAGCATCAGGAACGCATCATCGAGCTGGTATCCAATCTCGAGCAGCTTGACAGCCTTGCGGAGCTTGCCGCGCTCACAGCAAACTGAGAGGGAAGTGACGCAATGGCAACGCTTTGGAAAAAACTGAGCCGGGGCGTTGAATGGATCGAGCGCCTGCTCGTTGTGTGGCTGCTGCTGGTGTTCGGCGTGCTGCTGCTGGTGAACGTCGGCCTGCGCAAGGCGGGGTTGTCCGGTATGTCCTGGATTCAGGAGACCAGCCGGTATATGCTTGTGGCCGTCACGATGATCGGCTCAGCCATGCAGGTCAAGAGCGACGGGCATATTAAAATGGATCTGCTGATGAACGTGTTCGGCCCGCGTGTGCAGCGCGGTCTGCGTATGTTCAACGCGCTGGTGGGCATGGTCTTCTGGTTTGCCTACGGCTGGTGGAGCTGGCTGTGGCTGGTGCGCCTGTTCGAGCTGGGCAAGACCATGGAGAGCGTGTCGATCCCGTTCTGGCCGGCGTGGATCTTCTTCACCGTGCCCTGCTTCTTTGCCGGCGTCCGCTATATCGAGCGCTTTGTCAAAGACGTGCGCGGCGCGCTGGGCCGTGGCCCGGACGGGCCGGACGGGCCGGCTGCGCCCGGGCTGCCCGATGCGCCGGAAGGGGAGGTGAAGTGAGCATGGGTCTTGTCATGCTGATTTTCGCCGTCCTGCTGCTGACGGGCGTGCCGATCGCGGAGCTGGTCATCGGCTCTGCCTCTGTCGGCATCCTGGCCGACGGCGCCAACCCCATGGTGCTGGTGCAGCAGCTGTTCAAGGGCATCAACAGCTTCACGGTGCTGGCCGTGCCGTTTTTCATCATCTCCGGCGACATTGCTGCCGAGGGCCTCACCTCGCAGAAGCTCGTGGACGTCATCAACGCGTTGCTTGGCCGTCTGCGGGGCGGCCTCGGTATCGCCACCATCGTGGCGTGTACCTTCTTCGGCGCGATCACCGGCTCGGCCATCGCAACGGTCGTGGCCATCGGCGCGCTGATGCTGCCGAAGCTCACAGAGGCCGGCTATCCCAAGGCCCTTTCGCTGGGTATCATCACCTGCGCCGGCACCATCGGCATCATGATCCCGCCGAGCATCCCCATGGTGTGTGTGTGCGTCGCCATGGGCACCTCTGTCAGCGAGCAGTTTGCCGCCGGCTTCATCCCGGGCCTCCTTACGGCGGTCGCAATGAGCGTTTATGTGGCCCTCTCGGCAAAAAAGCACGGCGTTCCCCTGCAGCCGCGCACCACCGGTCGCGAAAAGCTGCGCACGCTGGGACGCAGCTTCTGGTCGATCCTCTTCCCCGTGATCGTGCTGGGCAGCATCTATTCCGGCCTTGCCACGCCCACGGAGGCCTCGATCATCTCGCTGCTGTATATCATGATCGTCGAGCTGTTCCTCTATAAGACGATGGACTTTAAGAAGATGCTGCGCGTCATCGCAAAGTCTGCCGAGAGCGCGGGCGGCCTGACGCTGACGGTCGCCTCGGCGCAGGTGTTCGTGTGGTTCCTGACGCGCGCGGGCATCCCGGAGAAGCTGTATGAGCTGGCTGTCACGCATTTCGCGGGCAAATTCATGCTGCTGTTTGCCATCTGCCTGCTGCTGCTCGTCTGCGGCATGTTCACTCAGGTGGTCACGGTGGTCATGATCCTCGGCCCGCTGCTCAAGCCGCTGATGGGCTATCTCG
Source organism: Clostridiales bacterium (assembly GCA_022768185.1). Taxonomy (GTDB): domain Bacteria; phylum Bacillota; class Clostridia; order Oscillospirales; family Oscillospiraceae; genus JALEMS01. The sequence continues at coordinate 17,300 of JALEMS010000031.1, forward strand.
GCGTGGATCTGATCCACTTCGGCATCATCGTCATCATCATGGCGCAGATCGGCTTTGTCACGCCGCCGTTCGGCATCTGCCTGTTCACCACCATGCGATTGGACAAGTCGTCCATGGCGGAGGTGACAAGGGCGTCGGCTCCGTTTATAGTCATCATGCTGGTGGTGGCGGTGCTGCTGGTGCTGGTGCCGGGGCTGTCGACGTTCCTGCCCGGCCTGATACAGACATAGCGCCCGCTGCATCTCTGTGAAACGATGAGAAAGACCTGCTTTCGTCCGGAAGGCAGGTCTTTTTTTATCCGAAACGGCGGAACGCGGCTTGACAGGGCTGGTTTATCCATGATAAACTAAACGCGGAAGGTTTATCCCCAATAAATCAAAGGAGGGGCGTCGGAATGGCGGAATTGAAGATGGGCGCAGTGCAGACGCAGTTTGCCGAGCTGATCTGGCAGCATGAGCCGATCGCATCGGGCGAGCTGGTGAAGCTGTGCCAGGAGAAGTGGGGCTGGAAAAAGCCCACGACCTACACCGTTTTAAGAAAGCTCTGCGAGCGGGGCATTTTCCGCAATGAGAACCATGTGGTCACGTCCAGACTGTCCAAGGCGGAGTACAACGCGCTCCAAAGCGAGAAATTTGTGGACGAGACGTTTGACGGCTCGCTGCCGGCGTTTATCGCGGCCTTCACCGCGCGCAAGCCTCTCTCGGAGGCGGAGCTGGAGGAGATCCGACGTATGATCGACGGCGCCGGAAGGGAGCGGTGAGATGGCGGCGGTTTTTTTGAAGCTGGTCAACCTGAGTATTTCGGCAAGCTGGCTGGTGCTGGCCGTGCTGGTTCTCCGCCCGGCGCTGAAAAAGGCGCCGGGCTGGGCGCGCGTTCTGCTCTGGGGCGTGGTCGCGCTGCGGCTGATGCTGCCGTTTTCCGTCGAGAGCGCGCTGAGTCTGATCCCCAGCGCGGAAACCATCCGTCCCGAGGTCGTGCAGTTCGACCCGCGCCCGACGATCGACAGCGGCGTGCCCGTTCTCAACGAGGCCGTCAATCCCGTTCTCAGCGAGGCCTTTGCCGCAGACCCGGCGACAAGCATCAATCCGCTCCACGCCTGGACGGCTGTCGCCGCCGTGGTGTGGCTGCTCGGTGTGGCGGGCATGCTGTGCTATGCGCTGGTGAGCTGGCTGCGGCTTCGGCGGCGCGTGCGGGCTTCGATCTGCCTGCGGGAGAATGTGTATCTCTGCGACGACGTCCGCTCGCCGTTCATCCTCGGCGCGGTGCGGCCGCGGATTTATCTGCCGTCCGGCCTGGACGCGGCACAGACGGAGCATGTGCTGGCCCACGAGCGGGCCCACCTTGCCCGGCGCGACCACTGGTGGAAGCCGCTGGGCTTTCTGCTGCTGTCGGCGTACTGGTTCAATCCGCTGCTGTGGCTGGCGTATGCGCTGCTCTGCCGCGACATCGAGATGGCCTGCGACGAGCGGGCGGTGCGCGGCATGGGCGCGGAGGAGCTCCGGGCCTACTGCGCCGTGCTGCTTGCCTGCAGCGTCCCGCGGCATGCAGGCGCCGCCTGCCCGCTGGCATTCGGCGAGGTGGGGGTCAAAACGCGCATCCGGCGCATGCTGCAGTATAAAAAGCCGGCGCTGTGGGTGACGGCGGCGGCGCTCGTCGTGTGCCTCGCTGCGGCGGTCTGCTTTCTGACCGATCCGAAGCCATCGGCAAACAACCTGCCAGAGCCGTTCGGGCAGGTCTGCACGGTCTCCGAAGTCATCTACGACGCGCCGGTGTACGGCTCGACTCTGACGGAGGAGACGTTCCCCACGCTCCGGCTTACAAAGGACGCGGCGGGGCAGCCGACGCTGACGGTGACGGATTTTACCGGCTATGTGTATCCTGCCATACCGCTGACCGAGGAGCGGCTCACGCGCGCCGGCTTCGACCGGCTCTTTGTCGAGGCGGAGGACGGAGCAGGCGGCTGGCGCGGAGGGCGGAGCGCCGCGGCGCTCCGCCGCCGGAACGCCGCGGCGTGGACGGGCGTGATGCCGGACGCGACCGACGGCGCGCCGAACCGGTATCATCTGCTGCAGCAGGAGGACGGCACGCTGTATCTCGCCATGGGCTACCGTTTCGGGCCGGACGCGCCGGACAGCATCCGCTGGCTGCTCAGCCTGCGCGCGCCGGACGGCCCCGTTGATTTTGCCGGCGAATACGTCGGCGCGGGCGGCTCGCTGCTGGTCATCACGCGGAATGCCGACGGCGGCTATGCCGTGGAGCTTGACCTTCCCGGGCTGGCTGATCTGGAAAACGCCGCCGGCGTTTACGACGAGGCGCTCGCCGCGCTGCATTTCTCCGGCACGGACGACAGCGGCGGCGCGCTGGCCGCCGACGTGACTGCCGCGGGCGAGCATCTGCGCGTCACGCTGACGCAGTCGTCACACCCGGATTGCCCCGCCGGTACGGCGCTGGACTTCTACGACTTTGACGTCGGCATGCCGTGGCGCGTCTGGAGCGAGCAGGAGCTGCTGGCCGCCTTTGCCGCGCAGGCCGAGGCCGGCGCGCAGGCGGTCGCCTGCGTCGATACGCCGGACGCCGCCGCCGGACTGGTGGGCGTCGTGCTCTTCACACTGCCGGATGACGGGAGCGCGTCGGCGCAAACGTGGCTGATGTTCCTGGACAAGGACGGCGTGGGGCAGGTCTGCGGTCTGGCGGCCGCGCCGGCCGACGACCCGGCGTTTACCTACTGCGGCGGCGGAACCGTTTCCTTCCGCCTGCAGCGGGAGGACGCAACGGCGTATGGCGTGCGCGTCACCTGTTCCCATGACGGGCCGGCCTCCACGAACTTCAGGGCTGAGGAGACAGACGAATAAACAGAGCGCGGACAGCAAAGCTGTCCGCGCTCTGTTTTTGTGTGTATCGCAGGGATGCTTTGCCGGGCGGGCGCGTTACCCTGCCGCCTGCACGGGCACGACGCGGTCGCCCTGGCACAGAAACAGCTCGCGCACGCGCACGCCGACGTGCGCGCCCGGCTCCAGCGGCGGCAGGCCGCCGCTGCGCGCGGTGGTGAGTGTGACGGGCGTGCCGTCCAGGGCGAGCGTCAGCTCGTATATGCCGCCGCGGAAATCGCACCGCATCACCGTGGCCGGCTGCGAGGCCGCCTCCGGCGCGCCGTCCGGCCCGCCGGACACCCGCACGTTCTCGGGCCGCAGCAGTGCCTGCCCGCTGTATTGCTCGTAGCCGCGCAGCACGCGCACGTCGTCAAGCGCCTCCGACTGACCGAGAAACTGCGCGACGAAGCGGGTCTGCGGGTCGCGGTAGAGCTCCAGCGCGGTGCCGGAGCGCTCGATGCGTCCGTGGTTGGTGACGATGATCTGGTCGGCCACCTCGATGGCCTCCTCCTGATCGTGCGTGACGAAAATGCTCGTGACGCCCACGCGCAGGATCATCTCCCGCAGCCAGCTGCGCAGCTCCTTGCGCAGCTTTGCGTCGATGGCGGCAAACGGCTCGTCCAGCAGCAGCAGGTGCGGCCGCGGCGCGAGCGCACGTGCAAAGGCCACGCGCTGGCGCTGGCCGCCGGAGAGCTGGTTCGGATAGCGGCGGCCCAGCCCCTCCAGCCCGATCAGGCGCAGCAGCTCCTCCACGCGCTCACGGATCTCGGCGCGCGGACGCTTCTGCACGCGCAGGCCGAAGGCGATGTTGTCAAACACCGTCATGTAGCGGAACAGCGCATAGTTCTGAAACACAAAGCCGACGCCGCGGTCGCAGGCGTCAATGTCGTTGACGCGCGTTCCGTCGATGAAAATGTCGCCGCTGTTGGGTGTGTCCAGCCCGGCCAGCATGCGCAGGATGGTGGTCTTGCCGCTGCCGGACGGGCCGAGCAGCGCGGCCAGCTTGCCTTGCTCCACGCCGAAGCAGACGTCGTTTGAGGCGCAGAAGCCGCCGAAATGCTTGTAAATATGCTCCATCTGAACGTAATACATCGGTTTCCTACCTCCCGTCGCGCTTGCGTCCGCAATATTCGGCAATGTTTTTGACGATCAGCACCACCAGCGCCATCAGCACCAGCAGCGAAGACACCGCAAAGGCCTGCGTGATGCCGTCCGCGCTGCCGGAGAGGTACAGCGCGTCGATCTCCAGCGGCAGTGTGAAGGTTTTGCCGCGCGTTTTCGACAGCGCATAGACCGCGCCGAACTCGCCCAGCGCGCGCGCCGTGCACAGAATGACGCCGTAGACCAGCGCCCAGCGGATGTGCGGCAGCGTGATGCGCCGGAAAATGGTGAAGCCCTTCGCGCCCATGAGGGCTGCGGCCTCCTCCTCGTCGCGCCCGCGTGTGTTCAGAACGGGAATGAGCTCGCGCGAGACAAACGGGAAGGTGACAAAAATCGTCGCCAGCACCACGCCCGGCACCGAAAACACCAGCGCCACACGCGTACCCAGCAGCCCGCTGAGCCAGTCGAGCGCCGGCTTGGCCCAGCCGAGCCGGCCGAACGTCATCAGAAACGCCAGGCCCGCAATGACCGGCGAGATGGAAAACGGAATATCAATGAGCGTGCCGAGCAGGTGCTTGCCGCGGAAGTCAAACCGCGTCAGCAGCCATGCCGCCATCAGGCCGAACACCGTGTTCACCGCCACGGCGCACACCGCGGCAATGAGCGTCACGCGCAGGGCCGAGCGCGTATACCGCGCCGTGAGCGCCTCAAAATAAAACGCAAGGCCCTCGCGCAGCGCGCCGGCCAGCACCGACACCAGCGGCAGCACCAGCATCAGCACCACAAACAGCACGCTGACTGTGATGAAAACGATCTTCAGCGCGCCCGTCGGCTTCGGCGGCGGCGCGATGACCTTGCCGATGTGCGTGTTGTCCTCCGGCGGGAGCACGGCGGCCGGCTCCGTCTTCTGTTTCGGCTTCATGGCTCACGCGCCCCTTTCTCTTGTGCGGCGCGCCGCGCGCACCTGCAGGATGTTGACAAACAGCAGCAGCAAAAAGGAAACGGCCAGCAGCACCAGCGCAATGGCCGTGGCGCTTTCGTAATCCATGTTTCCGGCGTTGAGCTTCTGCATGATGACATAGGAGACGACCTGCGTGCCGTTTTTTTCGCTGTTGCCGGAGATGTATACCACGCTGCCGTACTCGCCCAGCCCGCGCGCCAGCGCCAGCCCGAAGCCCGTCCACAGCGCCGGCATCAGCTCCGGCAGCACCACCCGGAAAAAGGTCCGCGCCCGGCCTGCGCCGAGCATGTGCGCGGCCTCCTCATATTTGCGGTCCAGTCCCTCCAGCACCGGCTGGATGGCCCGCACCACAAACGGAATGCCGACAAACACCAGCGCCACCACCAGGCCCAGCCGCGTGTAGGACACCCGGATACCCAGTCGCGCCAGCGCCGCGCCCAGAACGCCTTTTGTGGAATACATTTTGGAAAGCGTGATGCCCGCCACCGCCGTCGGCAGCGCGAACGGCAGCTCAATCAGCCCGTCCATCAGCCGCTTGCCGGGAAAATCGTACCGCACCAGCACCCATGCCAGCAGCAGCCCGAACACGCTGTTGACCGCCGCGGCGATCAGCGAGCACAGCAGGCTCGTCCCGAACGCGCCGATGACGTTCGGCCGCGTGATGAGCTGCCAGAATTCCTGCGGCGTCATCCGGAAGGCATAGCCCAGCACCGACATCAGCGGAATGAGCACCAGCACCGACAGCATCGTCAGCACCACGCCGAGACTCAGCCCGAAGCCCGGGATCACCCGGGCCTTGTTGTTGACCACTTTTTTCGGTTCCATTGTCAGCCCCTGTAAATTTGATCGAAGATCGCGTCGTCCGCGAAGAAGTCGGCGTAGGCCTGATCCCAGCCGCCGAAGTCGTCGATGCAGCACAGCTGCACGTTCAGGTCAAAGGTATCGGAAAATTCCGCCAGAATGTCGGGATCGGTCGGCCGGTAGCCGTACTGCCCGGCCAGCCGCTGCGCCTCGTCGCTGTACAAGTGCTCGAGATAGGCCTGCGCGGCCTCGCGCGTGCCGTTGTAGTCGACGTTCTCGTCCACGACGGCGACGGACGGCTCGGCCTTGATGCTCACGCTGGGCGTTACCAGCTCAAACTCGCCGGGATATTCGCGCAGGGAGACAAGCGCCTCGTTTTCCCAGGCGATGAGCACGTCTCCCTGTCCGTTTTCGACAAAGGTGGTCGTCGCGCCGCGCGCGCCGGAGTCCATCACCAATACGTTGCCGTACAGGGCCGAAACAAACGCACGCGCCTGTGCCTCGTCGTTGTCATACCGCCGCAGGGCATACTCCCATGCCGCCAGAAAATTCCAGCACGCGCCGCCCGAGGACTTCGGGTCCGGCGTGATGACCTCCACGCCCGGCGCGGTGAGGTCGTCCCAGTCTGCGATGTGCTTCGGGTTGCCCGCGCGCACAAGGAACACGATCGTGGAGGTGTACGGCGCGGAGTTTTCCGGCAGCTCGTCCATCCAGCCCGGATCAATGAGGCCGGCCTGTTCAATGAGCGTTATGTCGTGTGCCAGCGCCAGCGTTACCACGTCGGCGTCCACGCCCTCGATGACCGAGCGGGCCTGGCTGCCGGAGCCCCCGTGCGAGGGCAGCACCTCCAGCGGCTCTGCGCACTGCGGCTGATACCAGCGGAGAAATTCCTCGTTGTATGCCGCGTAAAACTCGCGCGTCGGATCGTAGGAGACGTTGACCAGCGTCAGCATCCGGCTGCCGCAGCCGCTCAGCAGCAGCCCGGCGGCCAGCACGGCGGCCAATGCGGCGAGAGGGGCGATTTTGTGCTTCATGGGCGCGTCCTTCCTGCCCCGGCATAGGGGACATATTTGGGAAATCTGTCAAAAGCATTGTAGCGGACCGGGGTCGGTCCTGCAAGGATTGCAGCAGAAATCATATCAGAAACGGTACATAATTCACAAAACGCATATTGTTTTTGAAATATAAATCCAAAAACCTGCGGCGGCGCGGGAAATGGCTTGACGATTTCACAGAAGGAGGGTATAATCTGCGATAGAAGGGAAGCTGTATCTGTTGACGCCATGGGTCAGTACTGGTTTCGACGGGGGCAGTGAGGCAGGAATAGCAGGAGGCGGCGCCTGACCGCCATAAAACGGGCAAACCTAAAATTAACTGACAACAGTTACAACGCACTTCCGGTCGCTGCTTAATGCGGCCCGTCCCACCCGGGAGGACCACGGCCCGGGCCGGGGCGTCGACAAGTGGTAAACGTGCGTGCACTAAGCTTTGCGTGCACCATGCATCATGAAGCTACCAAGCGTGTGAGCGTGTCGATCCGCGCGCACGCAAGGGAATGCAAATGACCGACTGATCCTGGAGAGGTTCCTGTCAAGCGGCTTTCGGACGCGGGTTCGATTCCCGCCTGATCCACCAAATAAGGTAGTAGATTTTGATAGAAAGTCTACTACCTTTTTTCTTTGCAAAAATCCTTAAAAATCAAGGCTTTCAAGGCATAGAGGTTTACTTTATCCCGCTGTAGGAGCATTTCCACGGCGGGATTTTTTCGTTTCTGGGGCGTTTTATTGTACTGCCTATATGGTAGGGTTTACTTTGTGGGGTATGGGTTTACTTTGTACCCATAAAGTAAACCCGTTGGAAGTTGCCCTCCTTCGTGGTAAAATGAAATTGTAAATTATTACCATTTAGCAAAAGGAGGAATTATGAGATTCAAAGAAAAACGCAGCATGAAGGTCTATGCCGGAAACGATCAGAACTATAAGCCTGTTGTCCAGATTCGCTTGCAAGGCAAATGGCTCGAAGAGATAGGCTTCGTCCCAGGCACACCGATTGAAGTTAAATGCGAGGACGGCAGGATGGTAATAGAAAAGGCGAGGAGAATAAATCAAGATTATTAACGCACAAACAAACATAAACAAACAACAGAAAAACG